>CANFUO010000019.1 GCA_947450225.1 Burkholderiaceae bacterium
AATTGCACAGTCAGTCGTTAATAACAAGCCAGCAACTGATGCTGCATTTACGAGTGCTGTTTTAGTTACTTTAGCTGGATCAATTACACCTTGCTCAACTAAATCACCATACTCACCAGTAGCAGCGTTGTAACCGTAATTACCTTTTCCAGATGCAACTTGGTTAATAACAACACTTGCTTCATCACCAGCGTTCGAAACGATTACACGTAATGGCTCTTCCATTGCACGCAATACGATACCAATACCAGCATTTTGATCAGCATTATCGCCTTTCAATTTCAGAATCGCTTGTTTTGCACGGACAAGTGCTACGCCACCGCCAGGAACAATACCTTCTTCCACAGCAGCACGAGTAGCGTGTAATGCATCGTCAACGCGTGCTTTTTTCTCTTTCATTTCTACTTCAGTCGCTGCACCAACGCGGATAACAGCAACACCACCTGCTAACTTAGCAACGCGCTCTTGAAGTTTTTCACGATCATAGTCGCTAGTCGCTTCTTCGATTTGTGCACGAATCATTTTGACGCGCGCTTCGATTTGCTTTTCATCGCCTGCACCATCAATGATAGTTGTGTTTTCTTTGCCGATTTCAACACGCTTAGCTTGACCTAAGTCATCTAATGTTACTTTCTCAAGTGTTAAACCAACTTCTTCAGCGATTACTTGTCCTTTTGTAAGAACAGCAATATCTTCTAACATGGCTTTACGACGATCACCAAAGCCAGGAGCTTTAACAGCACATGTTTTGAGGATGCCGCGAATGTTGTTTACTACTAAAGTTGCTAATGCTTCACCTTCAACATCTTCAGCAATAATTAATAGTGGACGACCAGATTTTGCAACTTGCTCAAGTACTGGCAATAAGTCACGTATGTTGCTAATCTTTTTGTCAAATAACAAAATGTATGGGCTTTCCAAAACCACAACTTGTTTTTCTGGATTATTGATGAAGTATGGTGATAAATAACCACGATCAAACTGCATACCTTCTACAACATCTAATTCGTCAGCAAGTGATTTACCATCTTCAACAGTAATTACACCTTCTTTACCAACACGTTCCATTGCTTCAGCAATACGATCGCCAATGCTAGTGTCTGAGTTAGCTGAGATCGAACCAACTTGAGCGATTTCTTTGGTAGTTGTACACGGCTTGCTGAGTTTTGAAATTTCAGCTAGTGCTGCAGTTACAGCCTTATCAATCCCACGCTTAAGATCCATTGGGTTATGGCCAGCCACAACATATTTCATACCTTCACGTACGATAGATTGTGCTAGTACAGTCGCTGTTGTTGTGCCATCACCAGCGTCATCCGCTGTTTTGGAAGCAACTTCTTTAACCATTTGCGCACCCATGTTTTGAAGCTTATCTTTGAGTTCGATTTCTTTTGCAACGGTTACACCGTCTTTAGTCACCAATGGGCCACCGAAAGAACGCTCTAAAACAACATTGCGACCCTTAGGTCCTAATGTTACTTTTACAGCATTTGCCAAAATATTGACGCCCTCGACCATGCGAGCACGTGCTGAATCTCCGAATACTACATCTTTTGCTGCCATGTTAATTCCTTTCTACTCTATATGATGCTTATTTTTGAACAACGGCCATGATGTCTTCTTCACGCATTACAAGAAGTTCATCACCATCGACTTTTACAGTTTGACCAGCGTATTTACCAAACAAAACACGGTCACCAACCTTAAGGTCAACAGCAATGTGTTTTCCTTGGTCATCTTTTTTACCAGGACCGACAGCTAATACTTCACCTTGATCTGGTTTTTCTGCTGCGTTATCTGGAATGACAATTCCTGATGCGGTTTTTGTTTCGTTATCCAAACGTTTGATGATCACACGATCATGCAAAGGACGTAAGTTCATGCATTCTCCTCAATTAATAAAATTAAAATCTATGTACAAAGCTTTATCACCATCTTAGTAGGGTTATTAGCACTCTATAGAGGTGACTGCTAACAAATTATAGGCAGACTTCGTGAAGTTTGCAAGCGCCTTGAGAGATTTGCTGTCGTTTGCAATTCAAAATGAGATTTTTGAAAAAGCAATTTGAGACTTAGCATGCTATAATCTGACCATTATGGTCATAATAAGGAATTTGACATGCATATTTGGCAAATACAAGAAGCAAAAGCACATCTGTCCACCTTGTTGCGCGATGCTGAGCTTGAGGGCCCCCAAGAAATAACAAATCACGGCCGTTCAGTAGCAGTTCTTCTATCTCGATCAGATTACGATCGTTTGACTGGGGCCAATAAGTCTCTAGTCGATTTTATGCGAGCATCGCCACTATATAACTTTGAAGATGTGTTGATTGAACGTGACAACAGCTTGACGCGCGATATCTCACTATGACTTATCTTATTGATACCAACATCCTCTCCGAGTTACGTAGGAAAGAACCTAATGCAGGTGTTGAAGAGTGGTTTTCTCAGCGACCTGCGACAACGCTATACGTGAGCGTGCTAACCTTAGGTGAAATTCGTAAGGGTATCGACATGTTGCAAGATGGTGACCGAAAATTTGCGCTGCTTGATTGGCTTAATATTGATCTACCTTCTTTTTTCATTGGCCGCATATTAATTGTAGATGCCAGCGTGGCAGATCGATGGGGTCGTATGACTGCCAAAGTGGGTCGTCCTATACCAGCAATTGATAGTTTGCTGGCTGCAACTGCAATTCAGCATGGATTAAAACTGGTCACTCGTAATGATCGTGATTTTGAATTTTCTGGGCTAGAAGTTATCAATCCCTGGAAAAATAAATAGTTTGTAGAAAACTGGCAAGATCTTAGATTGAAGAAAATTAGAAGAATCTCAAGTTCAGTAGTCTATTCAAAAAACAATTTAGAATCTATTAAGTTCATTAATTGAGAAAAACCCCATGACTGTCAACGGATACGCTATATCTCCTCGTGTTGAACCTCTTTCAAAAGAGATTTCTGAATTAACGGGTCTACCGACCTCGATGGTAAGTGATAGCTTAGGGCGTAATTTAGTTGCAAAACAAATATTACCGATTAATAAGGCGCCGATTTCAGTATGCGCCAACGCTTTTACTGTTGAGGTACGCTCTGGTGATAATCTGATGATTCATAAAGCGCTACAAATGATTCAACCTGGTGATGCTCTTGTCATCGCTGGTGATGGTGATATCGACAGGGCTCTATTTGGTGAAATCCTAATGACGATTGCTAAAAAACGTGGTGTAGTAGCTTGTGTTGTCGATGGCGCTGTGCGGGATATCGACGCCTTTGATCGTGAATCCTTTCCCTGCTGGGCGAGAGGTGTTTCTTTAAGGGGTCCTTTTAAAGACGGCCCAGGAACAATTAATCAACCCATCACTATTGGCGGTATGGAAGTTCATCCTGGAGATATTATTTTAGGGGATCTTGATGGTGTGATTGCCATACCAAGACTCATTGCTAAGGATGCTGTACGACTCGGTAAAGAGAAACAGCTTTCCGAAGAAAATACAATCGCTGCAATCTTAAATGGTAGCTACGATGATTCTTGGGTTGACAAAACTCTTCGGGCAAAAGGCGCCCTGTAAAGAGCTTTAACCAGTCATTACATCGTTGGGCTTTTAAACTCTCCACCGAGTGTTTTTAATCCGTGCGGAATAAGCTGTGCATCTAAATTAAATACAAAATGGCCCGCGGATGCATGCGCATCTCTAAACATTCTCTGAAATGAATGCTTGTCATAAATACCATTGGCACCCAGTAATTCATGCAGAATATCAACGGCCTCATTCGCCATTTTCATTCCCATTGCCGTATTGCGACGATACTTGAGCTTATCCTCAACACCAAAAGTCTTACCGGCTTTATAAGTCAACTCAGCCTCTATACAATTACTCAACAACCAAGTATAGGCCGCGTCTATTTTTCCACCAGCAGAGGCAATTTTCATTTGCAGGGATGGAATATCTGACATTTTTGCGCCTGTGTATGTTGAGCTTCTTGATTTAATCCACCCAATAGTTTCATCGAGCATCGTTTGCGCATTAGCAATCATCGCACCAGCAATACCGTTCCCACCAACAGAACTATTAGGAACTCTGAACATCGGATTGGTATGTGTTTTCCATCCCGGAAAATGAAACCCTGGCTTATGGATGTGCATGGATAGCACGCGATGCTCTGGTACAAAAATCTCGGTAGCTTTAACCGTTCTACTGCCAGTGCCACACATCCCTAAAGTTTGCCAATCGTCAATGATTTCGTAATCGTCTTTGGGGACTAAACACATACACCAATCAACGACTTTATTGTCTTCATCTTTAATCGTGCAGGCCAACATATTCCATGAAGAAATATCTACCCCTGAAGAAAAAGCCCATTGACCAGTTAAAAGTAAACCGCCATCAACCCGTTTTCCTTGCCCCTGAACATAAGCAATACCTGATGCAATTAACGCATCAGGATCATTACCTAATATATCTTCTTGCGCCTGCATCGACCACTGCGCGAGTTGGCGATGATGAGATGCCATGTTAGCAAATACCCAAGCCGTTGAGGGGCATCCCAAACCTAATATGTACGGGATCTCCATAAAGCCTCGAAAATCAACTTCCATCCCACCCCACATCTTCGGTTGTTGATATCGAAACAGACCTGATTCATGGATGGCATTAACGACCACTTCTGGCAAATAGGTTGTTTTTTCTGTTAACTCAACGTGTTCTTTCAACAGTGGCACTAAAGCATACGCACGTGCTTTCGCCTCTTCATAACTCACGTCATGAAACGATTTTGCATGGGCGGGAAATTTTTTATGACGAAGAGACAGGGTTTGGGGTGCATTCATAATTGGCTTTAAGTAAAGATTTTCAACTATCCTATGATTGAAGCTTTTAATTGTCAATACAATTGCTCTAGGATAAACCCTTATTTATGGTAAATTTTATATAAGTACTTGATATTAAATAACTATATATTCTTTTACTTGTTTGAAAAAAATCCATATTTTTTCAATTGTCATGATGATATAGTCTTTATATCCGTCAAGTTATAAAAATAAAAAAGGAGCTCTTTATGCCAATTAATGGATTTGCTCACGTCAATGTGAGTACAAAGGACCTAACGCGTGCCCGAAAATTTTATGCCGAAATTCTTGGGCTCAAGGATGGATATCGCCCGCCTTTCTCTAGACCAGGGGCTTGGATGTATCTCGAAGATCAACCCATCGTCCATATCTCCACTGCCAGATCTCCAAGTCCAGAACCTCAAAAAACGGATGCGTTTGATCATGTAGCTCTTTGGACAAGTGATATTAATCACTTTAGAAAAATTCTTACTGACAATACAATTAAATTTGTAGAGTTTGGAGTTCCTGAAAATGATCAATATCAATTGTTTTTTAAGGATCCAGACGGAACAGAAATTGAGCTTATTTTTAAAGGCGAAGAAGCAAGGCAAGCGGCCAATGCTTTTGGCGCAAAAGTTGATGCAAGCGGTGGCAGAAATCTTTAATCACGTTTATGAAACAATTACCAATCCACCAAACGATTTCTAATCAAATACGCTCAGAGATTCAAGGTGGCAAGTATCCTGTAGGTGCTAAATTACCGACCGAAGAGGAGCTTTGTGCGCTTTATAACACTAGTCGCCCAACACTAAGACAGGCATTAAGTACTTTAAGTGCCGAAGGATTAATCAACCGTCGCCCAAGAACTGGTTCGACGGTCATTGCAACTCAGCCCCCTATTTTTCTGTCTCATGCAGTAGGCGCAGTGAATGAACTTCTTGATTATCCAGGGGTCATGACACGCAAAATTTTAGATACGTCACTCATCCGCGCAGATGCTCAACTAGCAAAAGAGATCCAATGTCCAATTGGGCAAGAATGGTTTCGTATTGTGTCTTTACGTTTTCAGAACCATGCCAGTCTACCGCTTTGTCTTACTACGTACTACATACTTCCGAAATATGCCCAAGTCATCAAACACCCCAACCACCTAAGTACGCCGATCAGTGAGCAAATCGTTGATATGTATGATGTCGTCATTGAAAAAGCACGTGTGGACATCTATTCACATCAAGTCCCGACTAAATACGCAAAAGATCTAGTAGTTCAAGAAGGCTCATCCGCCCTTGTAGTTACTAGAACTTATACCGGTGATCAAAATGAAGTTTTTCAAATCACGGTAAGTAGCCACCCCGAAGATCGCTATCGATACTCATTCGAACTAAAAAGAGAAGTTCGTCTTGTAAGACCCCCAATAAAAAAATAATAAAGGAGATGTATATGTTTAAAACAGTTAAGTTATTTTTATCTTTTGCTTTACTCAGCACTTTAACCCCTGGCATTATTTATGCTCAGGAAACTTATCCAAGTAAGCCAATTACTATTGTCAATCCTAATCCCCCAGGAGGCTTTGTAGACAATGTAGCAAGGGCTTTATCTATTTCTCTACAAAAATCTCTGAAGCAGCCTGTTCTCATCGTCAATAAACCGGGTGCCAATGGTGCCATTGGTCATGCCTTTGTAGCAAACGCAGCCCCAGATGGATACACACTGCTGATAACTTCACCATCACTTGCAGCTCAACCTGCGATTGATCAACTCTTTAATCGCTCGCTATCATATAGTCTAAATAAAATCACACCAATTGCTCAAATTACTTCAGACCCTGCCATCATTTTGGTCAATCCCGAGACTGGAATAAAAACAATTCAAGAATTTATTAAAAAAGCCAGCACGGCAAAAGATTATCTTGCGATCTCTTCTTCTGGCACTTATGGTTCAACACATTTACCTATGGCGATGTTAGAAAATGCTACAGGGATTAAATTGAAACATATCCCAACAAGTGGGGGCGCACCAGCGATCACCTTAGCCATCGGCGGTCATGTGAATGCACTGGCCTCAGCGCCTAGTGTGGCCTATCCTCAAGTTCAAGCGAATCGACTAGTGCCTATTGCGCAAACTGGAAATAAGCGTTCAGCGCCTTTTCTTGATACACCTACTTTAAAGGAAAGTAATATCAATGTCGAATTTGCTTTATGGACCTCATTGTTTGCCCCAGCCAATCTCCCGCCACAAGTTCAACAACAAATTACGCAAGCAGTGCGAGAGGCTGTACAAGATGAACAATTCAAACAAGCCATGGTCAAAGGAAACTCTCTTTTAAGCTATATGGATGGGGATGAGTTCAATAATTTCTGGAAATCTGAAGTAAAGAAACTACAAGATACCGTGAAATTTATTGGCAAAATCGACGAGTGAACTTATATCCAATGGCGCTGCCTACTCTTCTTTAAAATGTAGTAGACCATAAGACATAAATCAGCGCCGCCAATTGAATCACATTAGTCGTAACGCTAAATCCATGCAAATAAGCAAATTGCTTTTTAAAACCAAGATCTTTCGCGCGATTGATTCTTGGGGTAAGCACCCACAGTGAAAAAGCAAATAAAATTGCGCAACTAAACGCACCTACCCTAAGTATCTGATCCGTGCCAACCATTCCGGCGATCAGGCACAGTATTCCTAATGACAAATAATATCTTGGGAAAAAACTTCTCACGTATACACTTGACCATTCAGTAGGAAGAACTTTAAATACGGTTGGGGCAACAACTACGGTAAAAAAAATCATAATGCCTACCACGCCTGAAATAATGTACTGACTCATATGTCCTTAAGTATTTATGTTAAAAAATTACATCATACGTAATTTAATAAGCCCTGATTACAAGAAGGTTTAATTTAAGACGTTACCTACTGACTTATCAGCGTGCGCCTCTATATTTTATTTTCATTAAATACTAGACTCAGGTGACCTCAATTCGTTTTTAAGGAATGTATGAAAGAACAACAAGGCCTCTATCAGACTCTGAAATCGTGGTTATCAAAACAAATGAATGTTGAGCAGCCGCAAATTAATCTTGCGCAATTTGAAGAGCAATCTATTCATTTAGAGCCAATTTTTGATTGCCAAAATCAACTTTTTATTGGCGCAGTATGTAACGATTTGATAGAAACGAATAGCACTCTATATTTAAAGTATTTTAAAAAATCTTTAGAAGAAATTGCTTATTGGCACTGCCACGGTCGAGCCATATTAACTCTATTACCTCTACCAATCTCATTGGCTAAAGATCAAGATTTTATAACGCAATATGAAGCATATCTCATGCAATCCCAATTACCTGTTGGGTTAATCCGAATTCCAATCATTGGCTATAAAAATGATGCGGTAGATTTATATTATGATTTTTTAAATAAATTGCAGCGACTCGGCCTCATATTAGAGCTAAAAAACTTCTCTAGTAGTAAGGCTGAATTAACCTGGCTAGATACACAGATGTTTAAGGGCGTTCATCTTTCTACGCATTTGGTAAGAGCTGCTATGACAACCTCATTTTCAAAAGAGCTATTCAATGATCTATTGATCATTTGTAAAGATAAAAATTACCATACTTATGGCGAGGGTATTTCTTTAGTTCATGATTTTAACTTTGCGAAAAACAATCAGGTGAAATTTTGTTACGGTCCACTTATGATGCCTTGCGTTTCTAAACATCAACTTTTAAAAATACAGACGAGTCAATTTAATGATTCCTTTAACTTCACCCCAAAAAAGAATACTAAAAATGGGAGTTAGTTATGCTTACAAAAGTATTAATAGTCGATGACCATCCTGCAATGTTGTTGGCTCTTCGAACATTGTTTAGCCAACAGGTGCCCTTTGAGATTATGGGGTATGCGCATGATGGAGAATCATGTCTTACGCTTACCAAAAATCTTGAGCCAGACATGATTGTTCTCGATTTAGATTTGCCAAAAACTGATGGTTTTGATTTGATTACTAAATTAAAAGTTATAAATGCGTCTATCAAAATACTCATTCTGTCTAGTCATGAAGAAAAAGTCTATGGCAATCGCGTACGTGCACTTGGCGCTCAAGGATTTGTGAACAAGGCCGTATCAGGAAAAATTATTATTACGGCAGCTATAGCCGTCTCTCAAGGTTATACATTTTTTACCGCGAATACTACTCAAATGTCGCCCAAAAGTGATGAAGAGAAATTGAGCAAAATCTCTGATCGCGAGTTTCAAGTACTGAAGTTTTTAGGCAAGGGCTTTAGCAATTCTCAAATATCTGAACATCTGCATATCAGCAATAAAACAGTGGCAACTTACAAAAGTCGACTGTATGAAAAATTAGCAGTAAACAATATTGCAGATTTGATTAGCTTTTGTAGACAAAATAAAGTGTGTGACTAAGAAAGGTCGTTTTGATTAAAAGAGTATTACTTAATTTTTTAATTATTTGTGTTGTTATTGCCTCTAGCATCTATCCTCATATTATTCCAGAGGATGGGTTTCAGTTCCTAGAGCATCCTAAATGGGCATCTTGGTTCTTGGGTGGCTTTGTTCTTTTACTACCTATAATTATTTTTCTCAGTTATCAGCTATTCAGGGTCTATAAGTCCTATTTAAATACTCAACAAAGTGTGTTCTCGATGATGGAGATACATCAACATACGCGACAAATGAACTCAGAAAAGTCACATTTTTTAGCCACGATTAGCCATGAAATTCGTAATCCATTACAAGCGATTCTTGGCACCCACGAGCTTTTACTAAAAGATCTATCTCTTAAAAAAGAGAGTAAATATCTTATTCAAGGTGCCTACAATACTTCTAAATCTTTACTTGACATGCTCAACCAAGTATTGGATTTAAGCAAAATTGAATCCGGAAAAATATCCCTAGTATATGAACCCATATCACTTCGTGAGCTATTAATCCATCTAACCCAATCTTTTGAAGGGCTTTGTAAAGCAAGGTCAAATGTATTAAAGCTACATCTTGATCCAGTACTTGCACAAAGCTTATTAATTGACTGCACTCGATTAAATCAAGTTTTAGCAAATTTAATTAGTAATGCAATTAAATTTACGCAAAATGGTCTAATTTATGTCAGTGTTAATGTGCTTAACGATACGCACGCAGAGCAATTTCTTCAATTCCAAGTGATTGATACTGGTTGTGGTATTCCAGATGAAGATATTGAACGGATCATTGAACCCTATGAACGTTCAATCGGGTTTCATCAGCAAGCTGTTCCTGGAAGTGGACTAGGACTTTCTATTTCCTCAGCCATTCTTGCGTCCATGAATAGTCAACTACACATTGATAGTAAGCTTTCTCTGGGCACTTCAGCATCTTTCAAAGTAAAACTTAAAAGATCATCCTCTTTACCCATCTCGCATCATATTGATTTATTAAAACCAAAACTTGATTTTGAACGCGAACATTTTTCTGGAAAAACAGCATTAATCGTTGATGATTATCCGGCGTGCCGTGAAATCATTAGCCAGCAGTTATCCCATTTTGGATTTTTCTGTATTCAAGCAAGTCATGCTGAAGAGGGTTTTTCTTTACTAGATAAACATCTGGTGGACCTTGTCATCACCGATGAATTTATGCCTGAAATTACAGGTCGTCAATTTGCTCAAATGATTAAGCGTGATCACCCTCTAATAAAAATTATTATTCTGACGGGTGATACACAATTTGCTAGCAAACTCAACTCAATTGAGGTCAGCATGATTCATGCTTTTATGATTAAACCTATCGAATTAAATGATTTTTATCAGACTTTAGTTCAGGTTTTTTCGGCTGATCAATTACATTGGGACTTTAATCGCTTGATGGAGTTTACGAATAACAATGCATTTGATGCCTATGAAATTTTAAGGTCAATACTTCAAACACAACATGAACTTGCTCTGGAATTTGAAGAGCATCTTCTACCAATGGACATTTCTACCTTAGCTTCTTTGTGTCATAAAATTTCCAGTGGTGCTAAATTAATTGATGCTCATTTATTAATTCAATATTGTCAAATAATCCAAAACTCACCTTCGGTAATTTCACCAGTGCATATCCGCCATGTTTATGAAGAATTATTGCTTTTAAATAAACTCATTCAAGATTTTCTCGATTTTCATAATTCAGATATTATTTAGTCAAGTTTTGTTGTTTCTTCAATATTAAGGAGACTGAATGTCCAAAAAAATAATGCTCATTACTGGGGCTAGTAGAGGTATCGGTGCAGAAATCGCTCTTTTAGCCGCTTCTAAAGATTACTTTGTAGTTGTCAATTACACGCACAACGCCTCCGCTGCCGATCAAGTTGTCGACACGATCAAAAAAAATGGCGGCTCTGCTGTTGCAATTCAAGCTGACTGCTCTAAAGAGTCTGAAATTGTTCGGCTTTTTCAAGAGGTTGACCAGTTAGGCACCATTGATACTTTGATTGCGAATGCCGGAATTATTGGTGGCCAAAATCCAATTTCCGAAACAACTGAAAAACAATTAAAAGAACTCTTTGATATTAATGTCATCGGTTTGATTCTTTGTGTTCGTGAAGCCGTCAAACGTATGTCTACTGAACTTGGTGGAAAGGGCGGAAAAATGGTTCTTATGTCTTCGGTTGCAGCAAGAACCGGTGGTATTGCCCAAGAAATTCATTACGCATCGTCTAAAGCAGCAGTCGATGGCTTTTGTTTAGGTCTAGCCAAAGAGGTTGGTAATGCTGGAATACGCGTAAATGCTGTTAGACCTGGTCTTATCGGCACATCAATTCATGATGTACATGGCGGAATGGAAGTGATTCAAAAATGGGCGGCAGGAGTACCAATGGGTCGAGTTGGTCTCCCTGCAGAAGTTGCCCAAACCGTCGTTTGGCTTTGCTCAGATGAGTCGAGTTACATCCATGGTGCTTTTATCGATGTTTCTGGCGGTCGTTAATAACTTCCTGGGAAAAGGATGTCTCGACTAACCCGTCGAACATCCTTTAACCCACAAAATGCCATCGTAAGGTCTAATTCTTTAGCAATAATCTCTAAAGACTTCGAAACACCAGCCTGACCCATCGCCCCAAGACCATAGATATACGAACGGCCAATCATTGTTCCTGTAGCTCCAAGTGCCAATGCTTTAATAACATCTTGACCTGATCGAATGCCACTATCTAACCAAATCTCCACCTGGGATCCAACCGCATCAACAATGGCTGGCAGTGCTTCAATTGTTGCTGGAGCACCGTCTAATTGACGTCCGCCATGATTCGATACAATAATTGCATCCGCTCCAATAGCAACGGCTAACTTAGCATCCTCGGGATCTAGTATCCCCTTTAAGATTAATTTTCCACCCCATTGCTTTTTGATCTGAGCAACTTCATCCCAGTCAAGGGTTGGATCAAATTGACTTGCTGTCCATGCCCCGAGTGAACTCATGTCATCAACGCCTTTTACATGTCCCACGATATTGCCAAATTGTCTATTTTTGGTTTGCAACATGCCTAAACACCAACTTGGCTTTGTTAGTAAATTAATTAAATTACCAAGCGTTGGCTTTGGGGGTGCTGATAAGCCATTCTTTAAATCTTTATGACGCTGCCCCAAGATTTGTAAATCAAGCGTAACCACAAGTGCAGAACATTTGGCTGCTTTTGCTCTTTCAATTAAGCTACTCACAAATTGCTTATCTCTCATGACATAGAGCTGAAACCAAAAAGGATGATTGGTATGTTTTGCCACTTCTTCCATTGAGCAAATACTCATAGTGGATAAACAAAACGGTACGCCAAATTCCTTTGCAGCTCTGGCTGCCAGTATTTCTCCATCTGCATATTGCATACCAGTCATACCAACTGGTGATAGTGCAACTGGCATGGCCACCGGCTCGCCTAACATCGTCGAAGCAATACTACGGTTATCCATATTCATGGCGACTCGTTGCCTGAATTTAATTTTAGCAAACTCAGATTCATTGGCGCGGTATGTTCCTTCCGTCCAAGATCCGGAATCGGCGTAATCATAAAACATTCTTGGGGCACGTTTCTCGTGCAAAACTCTCAAGTCTTCGATATTTGTAATAACTGTCAAAATAACTCCTTTGGATTTGCTTCTATTAGAGAAGCATTCTTAATGGAATTTTAGTCTATAGCTTGATTGACTAGATCTTTGAAGGCTTTTCCAGGAATAAATCGGATAGTCATGGACGCATCAATCTCAATAGCTTGCCCTGTTTTTGGGTTGCGCCCCACGCGTGCTGAACGCTCTTTAGCTATAAATGTTCCAAATCCTGATAGCTGGACTGATTCACGATTGGAAAGTTGTTGTTCAATGATTGCTAATAAAGCAAGTAAAATCTCTTCTCCCTTGGCCTTCGATATATCTGCGCCAAGAGCTATTGCCTCCGCTAGCTCGGTTTTATTCATATCATTACCTTATTTTTATGGATTTAGTTCAATCCTATCAAACTTTGGTGGGAGATTCAAAGAACTTTTACTTTATTTCTTATTGATCATTTGATATGCAGATTAACAAATGTGTCTTACACTAGAATCTGTGTTTACTTAATTCCTAAATGAATGAATTCTTTGAAATTTTTTATTGTTTGTGCATTTTATAGTGCTTGTTTAACTCTCAATGTGATGAGTTTACCTTCCGCATATGCAAGTGATGCATTACCCCCCTCTGTCAAAAAAGCGTTGCAGAATTCTAAGATAACTGAAAATGCTCTTGGCTTTCATGTCATCTCAATTGGTAAGTCACACACTCAAAGTACTCAACATGCATGGAATGCCAATCAAGCCATGAATCCTGCTTCGACAATGAAGCTTTTAACAACGATTGCTGCTCTAGATATTTTAGGGCCACAGTACCATTGGAAAACAAATATTTATACCAATGGTGTGATCGAGCAAGGCGTCCTGAATGGGAATTTGATTTGGCAGGGCTTTGGTGACCCTAAATTTGTGCCCGAAGAGCTTTCGCAAATTGTGCTTGATCTTCGTCTTGCTGGCATCCAAGAAATTCAAGGTAATCTTATCTTTGATCGCTCTGTCTATGCCAACAACATTCGCCAATCAGCGCCACCCGATGGGGAACTTAATCGTACTTATAACGTTGCCCCCGACCCTCTTCTCTACTCTTTTCAAACACTTTCTTTTAAGATTGCCAACAATGGTGGTCAAGCAGAAATCTCCTATACGCCAAAGCTTGCCGGTCTTCGTGTGATTAATCAATTACAGGTGGTAAAAGGATCTTGCTCAGATTGGACAAAACTGATTAAGACTGAAATTCGTAAAATCAATGATGAAGAATGGAATGCCATTTTTACTGGTAAATATCCAGCTAATTGCCCTGATATAAATTGGAATACCGTTGCCATTGATCCCAATAATTTTTTAAAACAAGGATTCTTGGCGGCTTGGGAAGATGGTGGTGGAATATGGAAACCCAGACCTCAGGTTATTGATGGGATCACTCCAAGCCAGGCAAAACTTTTAGTCTCTCACCCTGGTATTTCACTTGCTGATGCTGTCAAAGATATTAATAAGTACTCTAATAATGTGATGGCAAGGCAATTATTTTTAACCATCGGCTTAGAAAAAGGCGTTCGCCCTACTACCACTTCAGATAGCTTTCGGATTGTTAAGGAATGGCTGAAAAAATCTAAATTAAATTTTCCTGAACTCGTTGTCGAAAATGGTTCAGGCTTATCCAATATCGAGCGGATTTCTCCACAAAGTATGACGAGTCTTCTCAATTATTCTGTATATTCAAACAATAATGATCTTTTAGTTAACTCTTTACCAATCGCAGGTGTTGACGGCACCATGAAACATCGACTCATCGATCGGCTTAAAAAATTATGGTCCACACCTAAACTTGAAGATATTTTTACTCCTGATATGTCCCTGCCCCTTGGTCTACAAAAATCTGGGGCCTATATGAAAACCGGTACTCTACAAACTGTACGTGCTGTTAGTGGCTATGTTGTCAGTAAATCAGGTAAAGCTTATGCCGTCTCTTCTATGGTAAATCATGCCAATGCTGGGGCGGGGGGCAGTAGCGTGAACGATGCTGTCATTGCTTGGGTATTAGATGACTGCCCATCTAATTAATTTATCCCTGAACCGTAGACAGATCTAGTCAATCGATCGTGGAGGCCAGCCCATTCTGGGGCAAGGGGTAGCTGGTCAAATATAATTTTTTGATAATTTTTATTATCGAGATCTCTTAATAATCGATATAGCTCTTTCGCTACAACATTAACATCACGAGGTATCTGATACCAGTCTACATCTGCATCAGGCCATTGTTTTTTTAATTCTTGTTGTTCAATAAAACTCACTACAGCCATTTTTTTCTCAGAAAAATCTGCCGGAGTTAATTGACTGATATCTTTTGTGATGAGTGGTGTTTGAGGGGCGTAGTGCCCAAGCATTCCGCCAGAATGTCTAATGGAGTTATCGTTTGCCTGGAGTGTTGATACTCCTAGTACCTTACATATGGCCTGTTCAGAAATCATGCCAGGTCTCAGAATAACGGGCCCTTGTTGTTCTAGGCGAGAGAGATCAAGTATGGTTGACTCAATACCTACTTCGCAATCACCACCATCCAAAATCATTAATTGCTGCGCTTGTACAAAATCGTTAAATTCATCAAATACATGCATTGCTGTTGTCGGTGAGATTCTGCCAAAACGATTTGCTGAAGGCGCAACCAATCCCCCGCCAAAGGCTTGCAATAACTGAATTGTCCAGGGGTGTCTGGGCACTCGAATACCTACCGTACTCTGCCCACCGGTAATAAGGTCTGAAACATGTTTTGCTTTTTTTAAAATAATGGTTAAAGGTCCAGGCCAGAAAGCCTTGGCCAAAACAATGGCTTGCGCGGGTACATCATTAGACCAAAGCGCTAGTTCGCGCTCCCAAGCTAGTTCAATCCCTGAGCCTTCTATGGGTGGAGCTATATGAACAATGAGCGGGTGATTTGTTGGGCGATTTTTTAATTGATATATTTTTTTAATCGCCTCATCATCTGCGGCATTTGCAGCTAAACCATACACCGTCTCTGTTGGTATCGCTAGTAAATGCCCTTGTTGTATATGATCAACAATTTGAGTTATTTGTATTTCACTTTGATGAACGATGTACGCACTCACTAATTACTTTCCAGAAGGCTTGATGCCTAGCGTAACCATAGCCTTGTTTGCATCCTCTAAAGCCTCATCAACAGATGCAGCTAAGAAATTGATGTGCCCCATCTTCCGGCCTTTTTTGGGTTCTGATTTGCCGTATAAATGCAATTTGGCTGATGGCATTGTGAGTATTTTTTCCCATCCTGGTGGCGTTATTACAGATGAGGCTTCATCAATCCAAATGTCTCCTAATA
Source organism: Burkholderiaceae bacterium (assembly GCA_947450225.1). GTDB lineage: Bacteria > Pseudomonadota > Gammaproteobacteria > Burkholderiales > Burkholderiaceae > Polynucleobacter. The sequence continues at coordinate 16,230 of CANFUO010000019.1, forward strand.
TATTCAACATGACCACCGGTGTTAGGAGGCGCGAGTTCCCTAAAGGGAGTTTGGCGAGCGTTCTTACCTGTTGTTCAAATTGACTCGTCAAGCAAGAGTCCAAGGAGTGATGGCCTGAGTTGTGGGGTCTTGGGGCAATTTCATTAACGACTAGACGTCCATCTTGTAAAACAAAAAACTCGATACATAACACGCCAACATATTCAAGTTGACGAATGATCGTCTGTGCTGCAACTTGAATATGCTGTTGCAATTGCGCATTTAAATCAGGCGCTGGGACCATACTCAGATGCAATATTCCTTGCTTATGAATATTTTGGGCTATCGGCAATATATGAACTTCATCGTCATACCCGCGAGCAATCAGTGCGGAAAGCTCAAATGCTAAATCTAGTTTTTTCTCTAATACACAGGGTACTTTACCTAAAACTTCCCAGGCTTTTTGTAACTCTTCTACATAATGAACAGTTTGCTGACCTTTGCCATCATATCCAAGTTGCGCTGTTTTTAAAATCCCAGGAAACAATGTATCTGCTACTGAGTCAATATCCTCTTTATTTTCGATGCAAGCATATTGAACCGGACCAATTCCCATCAAAGCTTCACAGGATTGCAAAAATGCTTTTTCTTTTATCCGGTTTTGCGCAATCGATACAGCAAAACTTTTCGGCGCAACAAATACCCCTTGTTGAATTAAAAAGTCGATAGTACTTGCCGGTACATTTTCAAATTCAGTACTTATGGCAGAGCATAGTTGCGCCATGTGTCGCAAAGCATCTTCATCATCGTATTGTGCGAGCAAATGTTCCTGCGCTATTTGACCAGCTGGGCTATTTGGATCTGGGTCTAGGACACAAACTTGATACCCTAGGTCTTGGGCTGCTTGCACAAAATATCGGCCTAATTGCCCACCCCCCAAGATGCCTAAAAAGGCTGGTGGATATAAGGGCCAATCCTGATTACTCATCTGTGTTTACGGCAAAGTCATTTGTTTGGCTTTATTCGTTTGCGTTTCACGAAAAGCGATTAACTTTGTTTGTAATGCTTCGGAATAAATGGCTAAATTGGCAATGACATGCAAAGCAGCATTAGCTGCACCTGCTTCACCAATAGCAAATGTCGCTACCGGAATACCTTTTGGCATTTGTACGATAGAAAGAAGAGAGTCTTCACCTTTAAGATACTTTGAAGGCACTGGCACTCCGTAAACCGGAACAACCGTTTTGGCGGCTAACATTCCTGGTAAGTGCGCTGCACCTCCCGCGCCTGCAATGATCGCCTTTAAACCCCGACTTTGCGCACTCTGTGCATAGGCAAACATTTCATCAGGCATACGATGTGCCGACAAAACCTGTCGCTCATGCGGGATCCCAAACTCAGTTAGTATCTGAGCCGCAAAAGACATCACATCCCAATCCGAATTTGACCCCATCACAACTCCTACGATAGGTGCCTGCGTTTGAATCTTTTCTTGATTACTCATATGCTCTCCTACTGGGTCGTCATTATTGCGTAAGAATTGCTAAGGCTTCTTGATACTTTGCTGCAGTTTGTTCAATCACTTGTGCGGGCAAATGTGGTGCTGGTGCTTTCTTATTCCATGGCTGACCATCAATTTTGACTGACTCTAACCAATCTCTCACAAATTGCTTATCGAAGGACGGAGGATTCCTACCAATAACATAAGATGATGCTGGCCAAAATCGAGAGGAGTCGGCAGTTAAAATTTCATCCATCAAAATCATTTGCCCCTCATCATTTAAACCAAACTCAAACTTGGTATCGGCAATCAAAATACCTTTACTAGCCGCGTATTTTGCAGCCTCTTGATAAAGTCGAATACTGATTTCTTTCATTTGCTGTGCAAGAGGCTCACCAATTTTATTGATAACTTCTGCAAAACTAATGTTTTCATCATGATCGCCGAGTTCTGCTTTTGCAGCTGGGGTAAAAATAGGTTCCACCAATTGTTGCGCGTTTTGCATACCTTTGGGTAAACTCACTCCACAAATCAATCCGGTTTCTTGGTAATCTTTCCATCCACTTCCAGATAAATACCCCCGCACCACAGCTTCAACTAATATCGGCTTTAACCGTTTAACTACGATTGCTCTGCCAACAACTTGAGAAACTTCATTGGGCTGAACCACCGTCTCTGGATCAATGCCTGTTAAATGATTCGGCACTATATGCTTTAGTCGTTCAAACCAAAAATTAGCCATTTGGTTGAGCACAATGCCTTTGCCTGGTATCGGCTCTTGCATGACAACATCAAAGGCTGACAAACGATCGGTGGTTATCATCAGTAAATACTGGTCATTGACTGCATAGATATCTCTGACCTTGCCCTTGGAGATTAAAGGGAGGGAGTTAATCGAGGTTTCTAAAAGCGCTTGGGTCATTATTTAACCAGTTGAGCAAGCTCACCCTTAGTATAACGATCCACCATTTTGTCTAAACTGATTGGTTTAATTTTTCCAGCTTGTCCTTCACATCCAAAAGCTAAGTATCTGGCTTTACAAATTTGTTTAGCCGCTTCACGCGCTGGCTTTAAGTAATCTCGTGGGTCAAACTTGCCGGGGTTTTGATGGAGATATTGGCGAATGGCAGCCGTCATCGCTAAACGAATATCAGTATCAATATTAATTTTACGCACTCCATTTTTAATGCCTTCTTGAATTTCCTCAACAGGTACGCCGTAGGTTTCTTTCATATCGCCACCAAATTCGCGAATAATAGCTAATAACTCTTGTGGAACAGATGAGGATCCATGCATGACTAAGTGTGTATTGGGTATGCGTTGATGAATTTCACGGATACGATCAATCGCTAATATATCCCCAGTCGGCCTTTTACTAAACTTATAAGCGCCATGACTTGTTCCAATTGCAATCGCTAATGCATCACATTGCGTTTTTCTTACAAAGTCAGCCGCTTGTTCAACATCAGTTAATAATTGCTCGCGGGTCATCGTACCATCAGCGCCATGACCATCTTCTTTATCACCTTTCATTGTCTCAAGGGAACCTAAAACACCTAGCTCCGCTTCAACAGTGACACCAATAGAATGAGAGAACTTCACAACCTCTTGCGAAACAGCCACATTGTATTCATAACTTGCCACAGATTTACCGTCTGCCATTAAAGAACCATCCATCATGACGCTTGTAAAACCACTCTTAATGGCCGCCATACAAACCGCTGGGCTTTGTCCATGATCTTGATGCATGACCACTGGTATGTCTGGATAAGACTCAATTGCCGCTTCTATTAAATGCCTTAAAAAAGATTCGCCTGCATATTTCCTGGCTCCTGCAGAGGCTTGCATAATCACTGGCGCACCAACTTCTTCTGCAGCAGACATAATCGCCTGCACCTGTTCTAAATTATTGACGTTAAAGGCTGGCAAGCCGTAACCATGCTCTGCTGCATGATCGAGTAATTGACGCATTGATACTAAAGGCATGATTTCTCCAAAGATTCTATTTAACTTTAATAATTTTAAGGGTATTTGTACCGCCGGCCTCTCCCATGGGTTCGCCAACGGTTAAAGCCACCATGTCGCCCGATTGCACAACACCTTTACTTAATAAGACTTGCTCGACTTCATTTAAAGCCGTGTCCCGATCTTTACTGACATCGATTTGAATCGGGGTCACGTTTCTATACATCGCCATCGCACGCTGCGTCCCAATTCTTTTGGTTAATGCAAAAATAGGTGTATGAATTCGATGTCGACTCATCCAAAGTGCTGTAGAGCCTGACTCCGTTAAAGCTGCAATCGCTTTCACATTTAAGTGATAAGCAGTAAACAATGCTCCTAGGGCAATGGATTGGTCAATTCTGGTGAATGTTTGGTCTAAAAAGTCGGCGTCTAAAGTTACGGCTTCAGATTTTTCTGCCGCGATACAAATTGCAGCCATCTGCTCCACTACTTTGACTGGGAATTGTCCTGTTGCAGTTTCAGCAGACAACATAACTGCATCAGTGCCGTCCAAAACTGCATTGGCAACATCACTTACTTCTGCGCGCGTTGGAATCGGACTTGTGATCATAGATTCCATCATTTGCGTGGCAGTGATTACAAACTTGTCAGCCGCTGTTGCTAACTTAATCATGCGCTTTTGAAGTGCTGGCACTGCTGCATTGCCTACTTCTACGGCTAAGTCTCCTCTTGCAACCATAATCCCATCGGATGCTGCAATAATGCCCTCTAGTACTCCAGGCTCGATCGCCTCTGCTCGCTCAATCTTGGCAATTAAGCGAACCTCTTGACCATTTTTAAGGCTATGTGAATTTGCAAGCTTTCTTGCAAATTCCATATCCTGTGCATTTTTTGGAAAACTAATGGCGATGTAATCAACACCCATATCAATGGCGGTTGCTAAATCCTCTTTGTCTTTATCCGTGAGTGCCGGCGCTGTCAAGCCTCCACCTGCGCGATTAATACCTTTGTTATTCGATAACTCCCCACCCATTTCAACAATCGTATGAATACATTGACCAATAATTTTCTCAACACGTAAAACAATTAAACCGTCATTGAGTAGGAGCTGATCTCCAGCAAGAACATCTTGGGGTAAATTTTTATAATCTAAACCAACTTGGGTAGAGTTCCCCATCGAACAGGTTGCATCTAACAAAAACTTCTGTCCAACTTCTAACTGCGCTTTGCCGTTTTCAAATTTACCAACACGAATTTTTGGCCCTTGTAGATCCGCCATGATGGCAATTTCTTTTCCAATCTGACGCGATATATCACGAACTAATTGCGCTCGGTCTCGATGGTCTTGCGCTACGCCATGAGAAAAATTAAGTCTCACTACATCCACTCCAGCCAAAATGATTTCTTTTAAAACTTCAGGCTTGGTTGTCGCAGGCCCTAATGTGGCAACAATTTTTGTGGCTCGGGTCAAACTCATGAATTAGCTCTTTCTTGAAGTATGGCAATTGCGGGTAAAACTTTACCCTCTAAAAACTCTAAAAATGCACCGCCTCCAGTAGAAATATACCCAACTTGTTTTTCAATTCCATATTTAGCAATTGCTGCCAGAGTATCTCCACCACCGGCTACGGAAAATCCTGGGCTATGCGCGATAGCTGCCGCCAACATTTTTGTTCCATTACCAAATTGATCAATCTCAAAAACTCCTACAGGGCCATTCCATAAAATAGTTCCCGCATGAGCAATCATGCTAGAAAGTTTTACCGCAGTTTTAGGCCCAATATCGAGAATCATGTCATCAGGTGCAACGTCATTGACGGATACAGTGTTTGCCCTAGCCAATGGGGAAAGCTCATTAGCAACGATAACGTCCTCTGGAATGGGGACCGATGCGCCCCGCTTGTGCATAATTTTCATGATCTCAGTGGCTTGATCGACGAGATCTGGTTCAGCTAAGGAGAGCCCAATAGGTAATCCAGTCGCCAACATAAATGTATTGGCAATACCGCCACCGACAATTAATTGATCAACCTTATCTCCTAGAGCTTTCAGAATAGAAAGCTTAGTAGATACTTTTGAGCCTGCAACAATTGCCACAAGAGGTCGTTGTGGATCGTTTAAAACGAAAGATAATGCATCTATTTCTGCCTCCATTAAGGGGCCTGCACAAGCTATCGGAGCGTATTTTGCCATCCCATGGGTGGTTGCTTCAGCACGGTGAGCCGTGCCAAATGCATCATTGACATAAATATCGCAAAGTTGAGCCATTTTTTGGGAGAGCTCTTGATCGTCTTTTTTCTCGCCAACATTGCCTCGGCAATTCTCGAGCAGGACAACCTCCCCAGGTTTTACTTGAAAGTTTCCTGATACCCAATCAGAAATTAAGGCTACTTTACAACCCAGTAACTCCGCCAATCGATCTGCAACTGGCGCCAAAGAATCCTCAGCTTGTAGTTTGCCTTCTGTAGGACGCCCTAAGTGCGAAGTGACCATGACCGCCGCGCCACTATCTAGGCACATTTTAATGGCGGGAATAGACGCTGTTATCCGCGTATCTTCTGTTATCCGACCTGTGGCATCTTGGGGAACATTCAGGTCAGCTCGAATAAATACTCTCTTATCTTTAAGAAGATTTTGCGCGACAAGATCGGATAAGCGATTGAATTTAAGGGATTTGGAGTGAATCATATGTAGTTATTCATCAATTAAAAACACTAACTTTGTTTCAATAAATCATCATACAGGATGAGTCGGAGTCCAGATTGATAAAAAATACTGCCACTTGAGAATTCATATGCAAAACCTTAGCCTGTTTTACAATAAGAGTTCTTCTTATATCCGTCTAGGAAATTATAAATGTCAATGTCTGATCGTGATGGTTTTATTTGGTTTAATGGCAAATTAGTCGATTGGCGCGATGCCAATATTCATGTGCTAACGCATAGCTTACATTATGGAATGGCTGTCTTTGAGGGGGTTCGTGCCTACCAAACTGAGCAAGGTCCAGCTATTTTCCGTCTGAAAGAGCACACCAAGCGCTGGTTTAACTCTGCCAAGATTTTTCAAATGGAAATGCCCTATTCCCAAGAAGAAATGATCAAGGCCCAATTAGAGGTAGTTAAAGCTAATCATCTTGAATCGTGTTATTTACGCCCGATCGCCTGGATTGGTTCTGAAAAGCTAGGTATTTCGCCCAAGGGCAATACAGTCTTAGTTTCTATTGCCGCATGGCAATGGGGGGCTTATTTAGGTGAAGATGGGCTTAATAAAGGTATCCGAGTAAAAACATCTTCTTTTAGCCGTCACCATGTGAATGTCTCACTTGTCAGGGCCAAGGCCTCTGGCTACTACATTAACTCTATCCTAGCTAATCAAGAAGTTACTGCTCATGGCTACGATGAGGCCTTGCTTCTTGATACCGATGGCTATGTCTCTGAGGGCTCCGGTGAAAATGTCTTTATCGTCCGAGATGGTGTGATTTATACCCCAGATCTAGCCTCTTGCTTAGCTGGTATTACCCGCGATTCTATTATTACAATTGCCAATGATTTAGGTATTGAGGTTCGTGAAAAAAGAATCACCCGTGATGAGATGTACTGCTCAGATGAAGCCTTTTTTACTGGAACTGCGGCGGAAGTGACGCCAATTCGTGAACTCGATGATCGTATGATAGGCAACGGCGGTAGAGGTCCTGTGACGGAAAAAATACAGAATGTATTTTTTGACATAGTTAAAGGTAAAAATGATAAGTACCGCTCTTGGCTAACTTACGTAAATAAAATATGACCACTGTCCAAACTCCGATTGAAGTAGATACTGAAGATTTACCTCTCCATTGCCCAACTGGTAAGGCAAATAACTGGGATTTACACCCTAGAGTTTTTTTAGATATCGCCCACACAGGTCAGGCAAAATGCCCTTATTGTGGTGCTGAGTATCATTTAAAACCTGGTGCTCGGGTAGGGCATTAACCGCAATGTCCCGAACGCTCATCATCGCTCCGAATTGGATTGGCGATGCAGTGATGTCGGAACCCCTTCTCAGAAAACTCAGTTCTTCAGGGGCAACTTTATCCGTATTAGCAACCCCTTGGGTTGCTCCTGTCTACCGAGCCATGCCAAATGTCGAACAGGTAATTGAGGCTAATTTTTCCCATGGCAAGCTTGAACTATCTCTGCGCTTAGCAACTGCTAAGCGACTCAAGAAAGAGGCTTTCCAACAAGTTTTTGTCTTGCCCAATAGCTGGAAGTCTATGATCATCCCTTTATTGGCGAAAATCCCTCAAATATTTGCCTACAAAGGAGAGCTTCGTTCTCCACTGCTATCTGGGTTCCTTCCAAATCCACCCAAAAAAAATCGTCCGCCCATGGTGGCGCACTATTTACATTTGGCTAATTTAATAGGTTTAAAAGATGACACCTCTGAAGTTGACCTTCAACCGCGTTTGCAGGTTAGCACTGCTGAGCAACAAAACACCCTCAATGTAATCGCATCTTTTCCTCAACCCAATTTTTATGTCTTAGCGCCTGGCGCTGAGTTCGGTCCAGCTAAGCAGTGGCCATCTAAGCATTTTTCTGAGCTTGCCAATCAATTACTCAGTCATGATCCGGATAGCTGTGTTGTTCTCATGGGAAGCTCTAAAGATAGGGCTATCTGCGATGAAATCATTCAAAATACCTATCCTTCATTACATGTTCGTACGATCAATCTTTGTGGTCTAGTAAACCTTGACCAAGCAATTGCCCTCATACCCCAGGCAAAAGGCTTGGCAAGTAATGACTCTGGGATGATGCATATTGCTGCTGCATTTGGTATCCCACAGATTGCATTTTATGGATCAAGTGACCCGAAACATACCCCACCATTATCACCATATGCTGAAATTTTATTTTTAGGGCTTGACTGCAGTCCATGTCACCAAAGAAAATGTCCACTGGGTCATTTAAACTGCTTAAATCAAATTACCCCGCAATCAGCCTTTATTGAACTCAATCGCTGTATTACTTTAAGGAACACCAACTAATGTCTCGGTCTGCGCGCTTGTTTCATGATGTCGATGAAGTGATTGAAAACTGGTATGCATGCCTTTTAAAGTGCGACTTGGATAGTGCTTTAAGTCTTTGGTTTGAGGAAGATACTGTTACTTGTATTTTGCCTGATGGTGTCCGTTTAACGGGGCATAAACAACTGCGTCTAGGTCTTCAAGATCTCATGAAAAATTCAGTGATGATGGATACGTTAACTGCGACTAGCCATACTTATATGGGCACGACATTTGTGGATAGCACTGAAGCCGTCAGGTTTCAAAAGGATAGCCACGAGCCGTCCTTTTTTATCCATATGACCATGATCTTAGTTCAGGGTACGATGGGTTGGCGTATTGCTCATCTTCACACTAGCCAAGTCTCTAAAGACCTCATTCACTCGCCATCGATTGCTGGAGATCATGGCTTTCATTAAGACTGCTTAGCGTGGATCAATTAACCTTCCAAGCTCTGCAAAAATGGCCGCAGGTGCCAAATTGCTATGGATGGTTATCTTTTGATCGTCGTGGTCAATGGCGTATTCAAAACGAATATGCCCAACTCCACCAATTGCCCGGTGAGACAATCACCCACACTGGCTTTAAAGCTTATATTGAATCGCATCTTGGACGTGATGAAAATGCATGTCATTTTTTTCAGAACGGGCCTCAACGCGTTTTTATCAATTTCGCATATAGTCCTTGGGTTATTCGTTTTTACCCATTAAAAGATGGCCACTGGGAATTAAAAACGACTTTCGGTCAGATAATCCAACCGACGGGATGTTTTTTGGATGAGCAAGACCAAATTAGTTTTGAAGCCGATTTTCAAGTGTTAACACTCGGTCCCAATGGTCAATTTACACAAGACACCATTCATTCTATTGGCATATTGCATGATCATGATTTAGAAATTTTTTCTGCATTTGCAACCATCTTTGCAAATAGTTGTGGCAGCTTAGGTGAATTTATTTGGCAGGAAAAAATGTCGATTGAGCCTATTCATAGCAAAGATATACCACGCTTATTTAACTTTACTAAAACGCCAAAAGCTTAATTGCTTTTAGGTAATTTACCGTTATCTTTTAACTCTTCACGGTATATAAATTCGAGTTGATTTTTTCTCGCTTCAATTTCCGATAAAAGATAAAAATCACTTGGGCTTTCTTGTTTAGCAATGATGAGCTGCTGAATTGCAGCCGGCAAAGCCCCTTCGCAGACATATTTTTCTGCAATGGCTGCATGAAATTTCGATTGATTATTTTGCTCAGCATATCCCTGTGCAAGCATGGTCCACCATGTAATGTCATCTTTTTGAACTTTGGTTTTTTGCACTAACCAATTGACACCTTCTGTCGTTTTTCCAGCGGCATAATAGGCCTGTACCAGCATCACACCTGCAGCTTTAGAACTAGGATTTGCTTTCATGACCTGAAGGGCTATATTTTGTGCTGCTATAAAATTTTTCTTCGCCATCTGAATTTGCGCTGTCGTCATGTCAAATACATAGGTTGCGCGTGGCGCAATTTCATTTGCCTTTAATTGCGAGACTAACTCTTTACTTTTATTAAGCATTTTTTCAGCTTCATCTAACTTATTTTCTCGTATCGCTATAAGTGCTAGGCCAAAGTTCCCCTGAATCATTCGAATCGGCAAGGGATTCATTGCTTGATTTACAAAATACTCTTTCGTCTGCAACAAATCACTGCCCTGGCCCTGCTGCTCTAACTTAGCCATGGTTTGATTGAGATAAAAATCTAACGAGTTTTTTACCTGCCTATTTTTATGTTGATCATTACGTGCGCGATCTTGCATATCTGCAATACGATCACTTGTTAATGGGTGTGTTCTTACGTAAGCAGGCACTCCAGAATCCATAATCCCAGTTGCTTTTTGTAGTTTTTGAAAAAATGCAGGCATCCCATTTTCATCAAATCCTGTTGCACTTAAGATTTGATAACCGATACGATCCGCTTCTCTTTCTGCATCTCGTGAATACGCGAGTTGATTTTGGATTGCCAGAGCTTGCCCTCCGATTGCTAAACCTTGCGCTGCCCCAGGATTACTCCGCGCAGCGACTAAAGCTAGAAGTAGCGATGCAAGTATCACTACCCCACTGCTCGTTCCAATCCCCGAACCCCGAGCTATATGTTTTTGCGTAATGTGACCTATTTCATGGCCAAGGACCGAAGATAGCTGGGCTTCATTATCTGCAAGTACCATCAGTCCTGTATGCATCCCAATATAACCACCTGGTAATGCAAAGGCATTAATACTTGAGGCGCGCACATTAAAAAACTCAAACTTCGGTGCAAATGGCCCAGAGTTTTCTGCTCCAGATATTTTCTCTCGACGAGCACCTGCAACTAATTCGCGGCCTAACTGATTAATATAGTCATACATGAGCCAATTGGTCACATAGTCAGGGTCTTTACGAATTTCTCGCATAATGCGCTCACCCAACTTGTTTTCATCAAGGGCGCTCATATCGCCTGAAGAGACATCTCCAAGATCTGGCAGAATAATTGGCGCCCTACCACCCAATGGTGGCTCATTAGAGGTCTCAATACCTTGGTTTTGAATCGTTACTTTATCCTGCGCAATTAACGACAAAGGATACAATAGGTCAAACCAAACAATTGAAACTAAAATGTAATAAACAACGCTTTTTTTCAATGCAACCCTTTTATCCAGATAAGTGAATCTAAACATGCTAACTCATTTTAATCAAGCTGGCGCAGCTCATATGGTTGATGTTGGAGAAAAAAATTCAACGCAACGCCAAGCTAAAGCAACTGGAAGTATATCGATGTTGCCGGCAACGCTTGAACTAATTATTGCTGGTAATCACAAAAAGGGTGATGTTCTTGGCATTGCAAGAGTTGCTGGAATTCAAGGCGCAAAAAAAACCAGCGATTTAATTCCTTTATGCCACCCAATCGCTTTAACGCATGTCAATATCGATTTTGAGATCATTCAAGATAAAAGCCAAGTTATTTGTACTGCACTAACAAAAACAGTCGGTCAAACTGGTGTAGAAATGGAAGCATTAACTGCTGTACAAATAGCCCTACTGACAATCTACGATATGTGCAAAGCCGTTGATCGTGGCATGGTGATGGGTGATATCAAACTACTCGAGAAGAGTGGTGGAAAATCTGGAGAGTGGGTTGCAGAGAATTAAGGGATAACAACACCAAATAAAAGGCATGATTTTTTATCTTTATCGCCCAATTTAAATTGATGTTATTACTTAATTATTTTTGCTCTTTTAGCTGCTTGATAAGTTAATTGCGTTTGTTTTTTTGTTTGCAGATCAAATACTAAATAAGTCTCTGGAACAGCATTTCC
>CANFUO010000020.1 GCA_947450225.1 Burkholderiaceae bacterium
ATTGGTAAATTAGGTAGTACAAAAATGATGTGCGCTGAAAGTTATCGTATGGATTTGGAGCGTGATTTTCTGAATCAATTATCTGACTATCGCTCTTTGCAATTAAAGGATGATCAAATGCTTTTAGTTGGTCGCACTGGCGATGTCTTGGTATTTGGTAGACGTGGCCCGCCATAAGCTAATAATGTAGTTAAGCATTTAACCCCCTAAACCTTTAAGAATTAAGGATTAAGAGTATGATTTGAGGCTATGAAAAACACCTTTAAATCAAAACTTGTTGTTTGTTTACTCAGTCTTTTCTTACCAGGCACTGGCCTTCATTGGCTTTATCTAAAAGGGAAAAGTTCACCTTGGTTTTATCTACAACTCTTTGCTCTTGTGTTTGGTATTTGGGGCTGGTTTGAACTAGCGCATACTGAAAAAGCTTCTCTTTTGGGCTGGTTTGCTGTGGCTCTTGGCGAGACTTCCCTTCTTACTAGCTGGCTTGGTACTCTTGTATATGGTTTGCGCTTAGATGATCGTTTTGATGCGCAATTTAATGCAACATCCTCAAGAAAAAATCAATCTGGTTGGCTGGTTATTTTATGTATCATTGCCGCACTTCTGATCGGTGCTTTTATTCTGATGTCAGGTCTAGCGATTGCCTTTGAACAATACTTTGTTTCTCAAGTAGAAGCGGCTAAAGAAATTTCGCAATAATCATTGATCGCATTGATCTGATTAGAACTGTTCCTCACCAAGCGCATGCACAACTGCTCCACCCTCTGTGATGGACTGGGCAATTCCTGGCACTTGTGTCAATAAATGCTGTGCAAAAAATTGTGCTGTAATCGTCTTTGACTTTACAAATTCTGGATCATCACGCACGTGCTCATTGGCAAGCAAAAATGCTCTAGCCATCTGCCAACCAGCGAGCGTAAGTCCACAGAGTTGCAAATAAGGCACGCTGCCTGCAAAGACTGTTTTAATATCCGTTTTGGTATTACTGAGTATATAAACCACAACTTGTTCAAAGGATTGTCTTGCAACTCTTAAGTGTTTAAGAATTACCTTTGCAGCCGGCAGGCTTGATTTTTCTAATTCATTTTCGGTACGAATTATTTGCTGGGCGATGCCCTGCGCTGTAGCTCCACCATCTCTTAAGGTTTTTCTGCCAATTAAATCATTTGCTTGAATGGCAGTAGTGCCTTCATAGATTGGCAAGATACGTGCATCACGGTAATACTGCGCAGCTCCTGTTTCCTCAATGAACCCCATCCCGCCATGTATCTGCACTCCAAGACTAGCGACTTGAACTGCCATCTCTGTAGAGAAGCCTTTCACTATCGGGACTAAGAATTCGTAAAAAGCTTCGTTAGCTATTTTTGTTTTTTCATCAAGGCTATGTTCTCCGGCATCCGATGCGACTACTGCCACATAAGCTAGACTTCGCGCCCCTTCTGTATATGCACGCATGGTCATTAACATTCGCTTAACATCAGGATGATGAATAATCGCCACTGATCCCACAGAGCCACTAAGGTCTCTGCTTTGTATGCGATCTTTTGCATAGCCAACTGCTTTTTGATAAGCTCGCTCAGCAACAGCCACACCCTGCATACCAACACCAAATCGCGCTGCATTCATCATGATGAACATGTACTCAAGGCCACGATTTTCTTCACCAACTAAATAGCCTATTGCACCGCCATGGTCGCCATATTGCAAGACCGCGGTTGGGCTAGCTTTAATTCCTAATTTATGTTCTAAAGATATGCAGTGCACATCGTTGCGCTGACCTAAATTACCTTGATCATCCACCATAAATTTCGGAACAACAAATAATGAAATCCCTTTGACTCCTTCAGGAGCTGTCGGAGTTCTGGCAAGCACTAAATGAATAATGTTTTCTGTGAAATCTTGTTCACCGTAGGTGATATAGATTTTTGTACCAAAAATTTTGTATGTACCGTCCCCAACAGGTTCCGCACGTGTCCTTACCAATGCCAAATCTGAACCCGCTTGCGGTTCAGTTAAATTCATCGTTCCTGTCCACTTCCCAGAAATCATATTGGGTATAAAACGTTTCTTTAAATCATCACTTGCGGCAACAATCAGGGCTTCGATAGCTCCATCGGTCAGCATTGGGCATAATGAAAATGATAAGCACGCTGAGGTAGCCATTTCTTGACAAGCTGTTGAAATCAACTTTGGTAAGCCCTGCCCACCATACATCAAAGGGTGCGTAACTCCCTGCCATCCTGCTTCGACATATTGCTCAAATGCTGCTTTAAATCCTGGCGTAGTTACCACATGCCCATCAACCAAATGGCTAGGTTGTTGATCTCCTATCCAATTTAATGGCGCCAGTACCTCTTCTGTAAATTTAGCGGATTCATTCAAAATCGCTTGCGCCATTTCTGAATCAATGCCTATCTCACGATAGTTAGGCAACTGCGTCACCTGCTCAAGTCCTGCCAAATGATTGATTAAAAACATCATTTCATTAACAGGGGCACGATAGGTCATACGTTATCCTTAATAGTGATTACGTTTAATTCTTGATGGCATTAACAAGCTCTGGAACTGCGGTAAATAAATCAGCAACAAGCCCGTAATCCGCAACACCAAAAATAGGTGCCTCTGGATCTTTATTGATTGCAACAATCACTTTTGAGTCTTTCATTCCAGCTAAGTGTTGTATCGCTCCTGATATACCAACAGCAACGTAGAGTTGTGGGGCAACGATCTTACCGGTTTGTCCAACTTGATAATCATTGGGCACATATCCGGCATCGACTGCAGCACGGGAGGCGCCTAATGCCGCCCCTAGTGCATCTGCTAAAGGTTCCATCACGGCACTATACTGCTCCGCCGATCCTAATCCACGACCTCCCGAGGCAATAATTTTTGCAGCCGTTAATTCTGGGCGATCTAATTTAGTGGTTTCACGAGAGATAAATTGACTCATTCCCACATCAGGAACAATCGTCAATTGCTCGATAGTCGCCTGACCTCCAGTGTTAGAGGCTGGCTCAAAGTTTGTTGGGCGCACAGTAATGGCTTTTATCGCATCTGTCGACTGTATCGTTGCAATTGCATTGCCAGCATAGATCGGACGCTCAAAAGTATCGGGACTTACAACTTTTGTGATTTCAGATATTTGTGCAATATCCATTAATGCGGCAAGGCGTGGCATAACATTTTTACCATTTGCACTAGCAGCAACCAATAGATGCGTGAAGTTTTTGGCAATCGCTAATACTTGGTTCGTGATATTTTCTGCCAATGGCTCGGCAAAGATTGGATCATCTGCAACGTGTACTTTTGTTACTCCTGAAATACTCGCTGCCTGAGCGGCAACTTCCGATAGTTGATGTCCAACTAAAACAATCTGCACGTCTTGATCAATTTGCAATGCCGCACTAATCACATTAAAAGTGCTTGCTTGGAGTTGTTGCTGTTGATATTCAGCAATTACGAGAACTGTCATTTAGATTACCTTCACTTCATTTTTTAATTTATCAATCAGTGCCGCCACATCAGCAACCATGACACCTGCTTGACGTTTTGGTGGCTCTGATACCGAGACAGTCTTCAAGCGGGGACTCACATCAACGCCTAAATCAGACGGCTTATACGTATCTAAGGTTTTCTTCTTGGCCTTCATGATATTTGGCAATGTGACATACCTTGGCTCATTGAGTCGTAGATCAGTCGTCACCACTGCTGGCAACGCCACACGAATCGTTTCTAAACCGCCATCGACTTCTCGAGTAACTTGGGCGTGTTGATTGTCAATCACTACCCTCGAAGCGAATGTCGCTTGAGGTACATTCATTAAAGCAGCTAACATCTGACCAGTCTGATTGCTGTCATCATCAATGGCTTGCTTACCTAGAATAATCAGTTGTGGTGCTTCTTTGTCAGCGATGGCTTTCATGATTTTAGCTACTGCTAAGGGTTGAATTTCTTCATCCGTCTCTACCAAAATAGCTCTATCAGCACCAATTGCCATTGCTGTACGCAGTGTTTCTTGACACTGCGCCACACCAATCGAAATCGCAACAACCTCAGTAGCAACTCCCGCCTCTTTGAGTCTGACCGCCTCTTCTACTGCAATCTCATCAAATGGATTCATGCTCATTTTTACATTGGCGGTCTCTACACCACTTTGATCTGACTTCACACGAACTTTTACGTTGTAATCAACTACTCTTTTCACTGCAACTAATATTTTCATAAACAATGCCTAATTATTTTTGTTGTAACTGATGTTAATTCTACTGCAATCTTTTCCCTACGGAATTTGGGTCTTTGTTCTGTCTCCTAAACGTCTATGGCTTGTGCTGAGCCTGCGAGCTTACGTAATTCAAATTTTTGGATTTTTCCTGTTGATGTTTTAGGTAAATCTCCAAAAACCACTGCTTTGGGGACTTTAAAGCCTGCTAAATGTAATTTGCAATGCGCAATGATATCTTGCGCAGTTACCTGCGCACCTGGCCTAGTCTCAATAAATGCGCATGGCGTCTCTCCCCATTTAGGGTCAGGTTTAGCAACTACTGCGGCTGCCATCACTGCTGGATGTCGATATAGAACGTCTTCTACTTCAATGGATGAGATATTCTCCCCTCCAGAAATAATAATATCTTTACTGCGGTCCTTAATTTTGATGTAGCCATCCGGATGGATAACCGCTAAATCTCCTGTATGAAACCACCCTCCTGTAAATGCCTCTTGTGTGGCTGTTACATTTTTAAGGTAACCTTTCATCGTAATATTGCCTCGAAACATAATCTCCCCCATCGTCTGTCCGTCTGCCGGGACTTCCTTCATCGTCTGGGGATCCATCACCGTCATACCCTGCTGGAGATGATATCGAACGCCTTGTCTTGCATTGAGTGCTGCTCGTTGGCCAATATCTAACTCCTGCCACGAGGCATGTTTTACGCATACTGCCGCTGGTCCATAAATTTCAGTGAGTCCATAAACATGTGTTAAATCAATTCCTAAGGTTTCCATGCCTTCAATCATCGCGGCGGGTGGCGCAGCACCAGCAACCATGGCTTTTACACCTGCAGGCATGCCCTCTTTTAATTCTGGGCTGGCATTAATCAATAAACCATGCACAATCGGCGCTGCACAATAATGCGTCACACTATGTGTTTTAATCGCCTGAAATATATGCGGGGCATCGACTTTTCGTAAACAAACATTAACGCCAGCCCTTGCTGCCACTGTCCAGGCAAAGCACCAACCATTACAATGAAACATCGGTAGTGTCCATAAGTACACTGGATGTTTGGGCATATCCCATTCCAAGATATTAGAGATGGCATTGGTCGTGGCACCACGATGATGATAGACCACCCCCTTGGGATTGCCGGTCGTGCCTGAGGTGTAATTTAAACAAATAGCATCCCACTCATCATCAGGACCCGTCCACTCAAAATCCGGATCACCTTTTTGTAAAAAAGCTTCATACTCTATTACTCCAATCGGCTGACCATCGCCCTGATAGAGTTCATCTTTGACGTCGATGACAAGAATGTCTTGGCGCTTAGCGATAGCTAAGGCTTTTTGCATCGTGTCGCTAAATTCTGGGTCAATAATGATGGCCTTCGCCTCTCCATGGGTCAACATAAAAGCAATGGCTTCTGGATCTAAGCGCGTATTTAAGGCATTGAGCACTGCCCCTGACATCGGTATACCAAAATGCGCTTCAACCATGGGAGGCGTATTAGGAAGCATGACAGCAACGGTATCTCCTTTAGCAATGCCATGCTTAACAAGGGCACTCGCTAAGCGCCTACAGCGCGCATAGGTCGTCTGCCAATCTTGGCGTAAGTTACCATGAACAATCGCTAAATGATTGGGATACACCTGTGCTGATCTCTCAAGAAAACTCAAGGGAGTCATCGGGGTATGATTAGCTAAATTTTTATCTAGCCCCTCTGTAAAAATATTGGTCATCGTGTCTTTCTCCAATTACAAGATTAAATTTCAGCGAGTTCTTTGATATGCGCGACCACACTTCGTCCCAGCACCGACAAGTGGTAACCCCCCTCTAGTGTGCTCAGAATACGGCCATGCGCAAATTGTTTGGCAACTTTTTGGATTTCTTGCGTGATCCACGCATAATCTGCTTCAACTAAACTTAACTGTCCTAAGTCATCTTCACGGTGCGCGTCAAAACCTGCAGATATAAAAATAAATTCAGGAGCAAATGCCTCTAGTCTTGGCATCCATATATCTGATACTACTGCCCGAATTTCCACCCCTTTTGTAAACGCCGGCACTGGAATATTGACCATATTGGCTGAGCTCGGATGATCGCCGCTATACGGATAAAACGGGTGTTGAAAAAAACTACACATTAATACCCGCGGATCTTGATGAAATGCAGCTTCTGTACCGTTGCCGTGATGAACATCAAAATCAATGATGGCTACTTTTTGCAACCCATAATGTTCCAGTGCGTATTTAGCAGCGATGGCGATATTATTAAAGAAACAAAATCCTTTTGCTTGACTGGGTTCAGCATGATGCCCTGGGGGACGGACCGCACAAAAGGCATTATTGATTTTCCCTTGCATAATGGCATCAACTGCTGCAATACAAGCCCCTACTGCCCTTAATGCCGCTTGATACGTATGTGGATTCATCGATGTATCACCATCTATCTCAAAATAACCATTTTTGGGACTATGTTCTTTGAGGTATTGAATCAATGCGTGATCGTGGACTAACTGGATTTGCTCCTCTGTCGCCAGCGGCGCCTCAATATGAGTTAAAAAATCATCAATCCGGCTTAAAATCAGTTGGTCGTCAATAGCATCTAGGCGCTGAGGAGATTCAGGATGGTAACTACCCATTTCGTGCTTGAAAAAATCTGGGTGACTGATATAGCCTGTTGCCATAAAACCAATTTCTCATTTTTATAAGTAATAATCTCATTATTACCTAAACCAAAAAGAATATATGCTTTTTTTAAGAAAACCTTTTTTAACTATCTTTGTAAGCTTATTGATAGCAGTATCATCCTCGGGCCATGCGCAAATCAATGGTACGACTAGTTCAGCGAGTGAGAATACGAGAAACTCTAAAGAACAGGCTTTAGATTCTTTTTTAATTGAACTTTCGATGCGTGATAACCTTTCTATAGAAATCTTGCGCGAAGCATTTCGGGATGTGAAATGGCAAACCGTAGCACGGCAATATATGGTTCCCTCAGGCAATGCTCCCCCGCGTAAAAATTGGACTACTTATAGAGCGAATGTCATGAACGCAATTCGCCTTGATGCGGGTAAGAAGTTTTTACAAGAACATCATCAATTTTTAGACCAATTAGAAAAAGAGTCCGGTGTTCCAAGCGCCCTCATCGTTGGCATCCTCGGTGTCGAAACGGTATATGGCAGAAATATGGGTAACTTTCCTGTGCGTGATGTTTTAGCTACTTTTGCTTTTGATTATCCCCCAAGCCCCAATCAGGCCAGTCGGAGTGCAATGTTCAAAGAACAACTGTCTGACCATATTTTGAACTGCATCGCCACGGTCAATAAAAGCTCTGTCGATGCCAGTCAATTAAAAATCTGCCTTATGCAAGAAGGGTCTTTTGCTGGTGCTATGGGTATGCCACAATTTATGCCAACGAGTATTCGTAAGTACGCCCAAGATGGGGATGGTAATGGCCAAATTGATTTGCGTAAAAGTCCTCAAGATGCGATGCAGAGTATCGCTCGGTTTTTAATTGGTCATGGCTGGAAATCTGGTGAACCTATTTACTTACCGATTGCCACTGACTTGCAAAATAGTCCGATTGTGAAAGATCTCGCTGATGGTGATCCAATACCGAAAAGGACTTTAGGTGAATTACGCAGTAAAGGTGTGATTTCAAAGTGGCCCGTAGGCTTAACTGAACAAAGTCCTGCGTTGATTGTAGATCTTCCAAGCATTACTAAGAATGGTGGTGATGCTGTGGAGTATCTTGTTGGCTTAAGTAATTTTGAAGTAATTACGCAATACAACCGGAGCTTTTTTTATGCCATGTCAGTGACAGAATTTGGGCAAGCAGTGATACAAAATGGCTATCAACTACCCAGCAAAAACACTAAGCAGGAAAAACCCCCGTCGACAAGTAACGGTCGCCGCGATCGCAAACAATAAAGACAATCGTTGCGTTTTCAATACGCTCTGCTATGCGCAAGGCAACAACTAATGTGCCGGCTGCAGAGATTCCGCAAAAGATACCTTCTTCTCTGGCCATCCTGCGGCACATCTCTTCTGCTTCTGCTTGCGATACATATTCGAGTGAATCAACGCGTGATGGTTCATAAATTTTAGGTAAATATTCTGGAGCCCACTTGCGAATGCCTGGAATTTGTGATCCATCCATCGGCTGAACTCCAATAATTTGTATATGTGGGTTTTGCTCTTTTAAAAAACGTGACGTTCCCGTAATGGTTCCAGTCGTACCCATCGAAGAAACAAAATGGGTGATTTGACCGTGGGTATCTCGCCAAATCTCAGGACCTGTTCCTTCATAATGAGCCAGTGGATTGTCTTTATTCGAAAACTGATCCAGAACCACGCCACGCCCTTCTTTTTGTAACTGTGCTGCGTAGTCTCTTGCATATTCCATACCACTTGATGCCGGCGTTAAAATTAATTGTGCGCCATAGGCAGTCATACTTTGACGACGTTCAATACTCTGATTTTCTGGCATTACTAAGATAATCTTGTAACCCAAAATCGCTGCCACCATCGCTAAAGCAATCCCGGTATTGCCACTAGTAGCTTCAATTAAAGTATCTCCGGGAGTAATTTCTCCACGCTGCTCGGCCCGCCTAAACATCGATAAGGCAGGTCGATCTTTGACTGATCCCGCAGGATTATTCCCTTCTAATTTTCCAAGAATTAAATTATTCCTCACCTGATTACCTTCTCCAGGAAGACGCTGAAGTCGAATCAAGGGTGTATTGCCAACAGTATCTGCAATAGTAGGGTAAAAAATATTAGAAGTGTTCATAGTAAGAAGAATGGCAGAAGTTAAGGTTTATTTTACCCCTAAGCTTCTGCCATGGTGAGAAACTCACGAATGAGTTTTAAAGATCATGTATTAATCGATATGCTACTTCATTTTTATACTTTTAGCCCTTGATAAAGGCTCTACTGCGTCAAACGTTAATCCAGACTCAGACATTTTGTCCACCGTCTTTTGACCGATACCTTTAATACGAATATTTAAGTCTTCAGAACTCACAAATGCACCGTTCCTTTCGCGCTCCTCAACAATTGCCTTCGCACGAGCAGGCCCAATTCCTTTGACGTTTTGTAAGATTTCGATCGATGCTGAATTAATGTTCACCGCCACAGCCGGCATACTAAGCAACATCGCTGATCCTAGTACAAGTGCCATCAAGCTTTTTTTGTACGTATTGCCATTAAAACGTGTTTTGAATAACTTCATTATTTCTCCTTTAAAAACGTGCAATCCACATCACACGTAGGAGAATAACGAGAGCCTATTCTGAAAGTTGACGCACTTCGTGGCTTATGGCTTCTCTGCCAAAAAATCAGCATTGTCTGATAACCAAGTAACGTATTTTCTGACACCGTCTTCTACAGTATGGAAAGCTCGCTCATATCCAACCTGACGAAGATTATCTAAACTCGCTTGAGTAAAGGATTGGTATTTTCCTTTTAGGGCTTCAGGAAAATTGATGTATTGCAGTTTTTTACTATTGATTAATTCTTGTATCGTTTGTTCTTTATAAAGATTTGCAAGTTGTATTTGATCGAGTCGATTAATAACAGAGATGGCCACATCATTAAATGGCTGGGCTCGTCCTGTACCTAAATTAAATATCCCACTGTGTTGGGGATTATCTAAAAAGTATAGATTGACGTTGACTACATCTTCAACATAAACAAAGTCTCGTTTTTGCTCACCTGCAGAGTAACCATCATACCCACCAAATAATTGGACAGATCCACTCTCTTTGTATTGATGAAAGTGATGAAAGGCTACTGATGCCATCCGCCCTTTATGCGACTCTCTTGGGCCATACACATTAAAGTATCGCAAACCAATCACTTGAGACTTTAAGGTTTTACTCAATAGTCGCTTGCGAACAATTTGATCAAATAAAAATTTGGAGTAACCGTAAATGTTGAGTGGTTTTTCAAATTCTCTTTTTTCAATAAAAGTTGTTGAGCCGCCGTAGGTCGCTGCCGATGAGGCATAAATCAGGGGGATCCCCTGCTCTGTACAGATATCTAAGAGGTCAAGGGTATAGCGATAATTATTCGCCATCATATAGTGACCATCGGATTCCATCGTATCTGAACAAGCTCCTTCATGGAAGATCGCCGTAATTTTACCGAGTGATTTACTTTTTAAAGCTTGCAGAAATTCTGACTTATCAAAATAATCCGATATTTCAAGGTCGGCTAAATTACGATATTTACTAGCGTCCTTTAAGTCATCCACTGCAACGATGTCTTTTTCTCCACGTAAGTTGAGCGCTTGTACGAGATTGGCGCCAATAAAACCCGCGGCGCCTGTCACAATATATGTCATCGTAATTCCTCCCAAGAAACTGTGGCAGTTCCTAATTTACCTACAACAATTCCACCAGCACGATTTGCGAGTGCCATTGCCAGGTCCCAATCCCAATTGGCTGCCAGCGCAACGGCCATGACTCCAATCACCGTATCTCCTGCTCCTGAGACGTCAAACACTTCACGTGCTTGAGCGCCAACATGACTGACTTGATTTTTTCTGAACAAGGTCATTCCTTCTTCAGATCGTGTCAATAAAATCGCTTCTAGCCCTAAACTCTCACGCAAATTTTGCGCCTTCTGTGTTAAATCAGCTTCATCATGCCAATGACCGATCACTTGGCGAAGCTCACTTCGATTGGGCGTGATCACTGTAGCACCAGCGTACTTCGAATAATCATCCCCTTTGGGATCTACTAGGGTAATTTTTCCAGATTGGCGACAGAGTTCAATCATGCGTGAAATATGTTTGAGTGCACCTTTGCTGTAATCTGAAAATATCACTGCACTAACTTGTGAAATGGATTCTTCAAAAATGGCTAATTTCGACATCAAGGTATCGATGGCTGGCGCTTCTTCAAAATCGAGACGAATCAATTGTTGCTGTCTTGCCACCACACGAAGCTTCACAATAGTTGGGACCGTGTCATCCACCTGCAATAGGCTTTTAATGTCTAACTGTTTGAGCTGGTTCTGCACTTGCATCCCTGCTTCATCCTTACCTATGAGCCCCAATAGACTAATCTTGGCACCTAATGACGCACTGTTTCTAGCGACGTTGGCAGCACCTCCAAGACGCTCTTCCACTTTCTTAATGGCTACTACAGGGACCGGTGCTTCTGGTGAGATTCGGTCTGTGTCACCAAACCAATAACGATCTAACATCACATCGCCAACTACTAGAAGTGAGGTTTCGGAAAACTTCTGGATGTCCTGGGAGTTTAATTGCACGTGCGTTGGCTGGAATATTCTTTGGGTCATAGATTTCTTTAGTTGTGCCTACCAATGCCGTGATAAGAAAAACCTAACTCTGTTAAGGTCTCTGGCTCAAACAGGTTACGACCATCAAAAATTAATGGGTTCTTTAATTTTTTCTTTAACAAGTCAAAGTCTGGACTACGAAACGCTTTCCATTCGGTAACAATAACGAGCGCATCTGCTTCTTCTAGTGCATCATTGGGCTTATCAACGGTGGTAATCCTCGTCAGCAACTCTGGTCGATCCACAAAGTCCAACTGTAAAGATCGCCATGCCTCTTCAGTGGCAACTGGGTCATGTGCAACAATTTTTGCGCCACGACTCACGAGCTCTCCAATGATCACGCGACTAGGTGCTTCACGCATGTCATCGGTATTAGGCTTAAAGGCTAAGCCCCACAATGCAAAAGTAAGTCCGGTTAAATCTTCGCCAAAATGTCGCAAAATCTTATCAACTAAGACACGTTTTTGCGCGTCGTTAACCTCTTCAACGGCTTCTAATATTTTTAAATGGAGTTTGTTTTCTTGCGCTGTTTTACTTAAGGCTTGCACATCTTTCGGAAAGCAAGAACCTCCATAACCAGTACCCGCATATAAAAAACCATACCCAATTCGTGTGTCTGACCCGATACCTTGCCTTACCGCTTCAATGTCTGCCCCGACATGATCGGCTAAGTTGGCTAATTCATTCATGAAAGAGATACGGGTAGCCAACATGGCATTGGCGGCGTATTTTGTTAATTCGGCACTTTTAACATCCATGTAAAAAGTACGCTCATGGTGTCGATTAAATGGTGAATATAATTTACGAACTTTTTCTTTAGCATAGCGTCCATGCTCAGTATCTTCTGATCCCACGACAATGCGATCGGGTCGCATAAAGTCTTCAACTGCTGCGCCTTCTTTTAAAAACTCAGGATTGGATACGACTGAGAAATGTATCTCTCCCTTGCCTCTTTGGATTAATTCGGCTGTCATGACTTGACTGACTTTTTCTGCTGTTCCTACTGGAACGGTGGACTTATCAATGACCACTTTAAAGCTCTTCATGTGTGTGGCAATGTTTTTTGCCGCAGCAAGTACGTATTTCAAATCGGCAGATCCGTCTTCATCGGGTGGTGTTCCTACAGCAATAAACTGTATTTCGCCATGCTCTACACTCGCAGCAATGTCTGTTGAAAATACAATTCGACCCGCTTCTTTATTGCGCGTGATCATCTCTTTTAAACCTGGCTCGTAGATTGGAACGCCACCATGATTTAAAATATCGATTTTTTTCTGGTCAACATCTAAACAAAATACTTGGTTACCGAGCTCAGCAAGACACGCGCCAGTGACTAATCCGACATATCCACTTCCGATAATTGTGACTTTCACAGTTTTTTCCTTAAAACATATTTTTTGGGGTCATGCTTTATTCTACAAGCCACTAAGACCTTCACTTCTTTTTGGGGAGTATACATCCCAGCGATTACAGCCAGGACACTGCCAGTAATAACGCCGCGCTCTAAATCCACAGTTGCTACAGGTGTAACGCGCCAAACTATTGGTACGATGCTTGAGTAACTCGAATGACGCCTTGGTCTGCGCCATAGATACTGGGTCTTGATTTGCTTGGGCCAGTAAATGTTCGGTTTCATATCTCTTGGTCATGGCCGTCAAACTCGGCGTGTCCAACATGACTTGATTGAGTAATTCAAGCGCCTTATCCGGACCACTTAATCGCAAGTAGTTTTTGAATATCACATCCAATAACTCCCCAGCTCCCTGCTCTTTTAAATGGGGTATTAATTGCTGTAGTCCTTCATCCTCACGGCCGAGCTCCGCATACGCCTTAATCCATTTATCAGCAATTAAATATAAATAATTCGAGGTATTTTTTTCTATATATCCCCAAATAGCTATTGCCTCAATGGGGTTTTGTTCAATAATCGCCAACTCGCCTTTGATGATCAAAGCACGAATATGGTGAGATACGGCTTGTAATGCATGTTCAATAGCTTCTTTAGCGGCATTGATATTTTTAGCACGCGTAGCTTCCTGCGCAATTTCGCAATAAAAATGGGCGATTTGTTCTTTGTAACTTTTTTCTTCTAGTAACTCTAATTCTGTGGCGGCAATGATTGCCTTACGCCAATCTTTTTCAATTTGATACATTTCTAATAAAGCTACTTTGGCAGGTAAGTTGTATCTTCCTTCTGTCACTAAATTGAGGCTAGCCTCTGCACGGTCTAACATGCCGGCTCTTAAGAAGTCTCTACCTAACTCATAGGATGCATGTGCACGGTCTTTAGGGCGTATGTCTTGACGATTACTGAGGTGCTGGTGAACGCGTATGGCTCGCTCGGTCTCACCCCTGCGTCTAAATAAGCTGCCGAGTGCAAAATGTAATTCAGTGGTCTCTGGGTCTAACTGCGCCACTTCAACAAGGGCATCAATTGCCTTGTCATGCTGTTCATTGAGCAATAAATTAATGCCCCGAAATGTGGAGCGCGCTTTTTTGGCCTGCTCTACATCGTCTTCATGTTCTTGCAGACGCATTTCCCAGCGTGCAGCTATCCAACCTAATCCAAATAGCAATGGTATGAGGAGCAACCAATAGGTTTGGATTTGCATCTTAATTTCTCCGCGCAATCTTAAACATATTAAATGCAAGTGCTGTAATGATTAAACCTAACAAAAAAGCACCAAGTAATAATAAATTGAGGGGGATTTGAATCGATCTGTCTATGAACCAATGAAATTCAATGACTGCAGTATTGGTAATGGCAATCATAAATAATGATAAAAATAGTACAACACGAAGCACCATCAACACAAGACGCCATACCACTTGTAAAAGCGCTATCATCGATTAGCTATCGTTGTTTACATCTGCGCTGGCTTTATAGTCCACTCTTTCGCGTAGTTCTTTTCCAGGTTTAAAGTGCGGCACTTTTTTCTCCGGAATCATGACCTGCTCACCCGATTTAGGGTTTCGCCCAACTCGTGCGGGACGGTGATGCAATACGAAACTACCAACGCCTCGCAACTCGATACGCTTACCTTGTGCTAAAGCTTGTGTCATCGTATCTAGTAATGTCTTTACTGCTAATTCCACATCTCTTGGCAATAACTGCGGAAATTGTTCAGCTAATAATTCAACTAACTCAGATCGTGTGATTGAGGTATCAATCACCGTATCGGTTGTCGTTTGTTGTTCTTGTGCCGTCATCGCTCAACATCCTTTAATAAAAAAGCCGCTACGTTGTCGTAGCGGCATATTACCAATTAACCCTGGTTATCTAACTTGGCTTTTAATAAAGCGCCAAGATTCGTCGTTCCAGTACTTGCTTCGTTTTGCATCTTTGACATCACTTCTTGTTGATCTGCATTATCTTTCGCTTTAATCGAAAGATTAATGCTTCTTGATTTACGGTCAACGTTAATGATCATCGCTGATACGGTATCGCCTTCTTTAAGAGCCAAGCGTGCATCTTCGACGCGGTCTGTTGAAATCTCAGAGGCACGTAAATAAGCTTCTACTTCAGGCGCTAACTCAACTACTGCACCTTTGGCATCCACTGACTTGACTGTTCCTGATACTAAAGCACCTTTGTCATTCTCAGATGTGTAGTTGTTAAACGGATCGCCAGAGAGTTGTTTAATACCTAATGAAATTCTCTCTTTTTCAACATCAATAGCGAGAACTACTGTATCAATATCATCACCTTTCTTGAATTTCTTAACAGCCTCTTCGCCTGCTTCATTCCAAGAAATATCAGATAAATGTACTAAACCATCAATGCCACCGTCTAAACCAATAAAGACTCCAAAGTCTGTAATCGATTTAATAGCACCAGAGATTTTGTCGCCTTTGTTATGATTACGCGCAAATTCATCCCATGGATTTGTTTTACACTGCTTCATTCCAAGACTAATACGACGCTTGTCTTCGTCAATGTCTAACACCATGACTTCAACATCTAAACCTAATTGAACCGCTTTACCTGGGGCAATGTTCTTGTTCGTCCAATCCATTTCAGATACGTGGACCAAACCTTCAATACCTGATTCGATTTCAACGAATGCACCGTAGTCAGTCAGGTTAGTCACTTTACCGAATAAACGTGTATTAGGCGGATATCTTCTTGCAATACCAACCCATGGATCATCACCTAATTGCTTAATACCGAGTGATACACGGTTCTTGTCTTGGTCGTAACGCAAAATCTTAGCCGTTACTTCTTGTCCAACAGTGAGTACTTCACTTGGATGACGCACACGACGCCATGCCAAATCAGTGATGTGCAACAAACCATCGATGCCACCTAGATCAACGAACGCTCCGTAGTCAGTGATGTTTTTAATCGTACCTTGAACAATCGTTCCTTCTTTGAGGTTGTCCATGAGTTTTTGACGCTCTTCACCTTGACTGGCTTCAACTACAGCACGACGAGATAAAACAACGTTGTTTCTCTTACGGTCTAATTTAATGACCTTAAAGTCCATGGTCTTGCCTTCAAAAGGCGATGTATCTTTGATTGGACGTGTATCTAATAGTGATCCTGGTAAGAAGGCACGAATACCGTTGACCATCACAGTCAAGCCACCTTTTACTTTACCAGTCACAGCACCAGTAACAATTTCACCCTGTTCAAGTGCTTTTTCTAAATTCATCCAAGATGCTAAACGCTTGGCTTTATCACGAGATAAAATCGTATCTCCATAACCATTCTCAAGCGCATCAATAGCAACTGATACGAAATCTCCAGGTTGTACATCAATTTCACCCTGGTCATTATGGAATTCTTCAACGGGAATAAATGCTTCAGATTTAAGTCCTGCATTTACTACAACAAAATTATGATCAATACGCATCACTTCGGCGGATATGACCTGCCCAGATTTCATATTAGAACGGGCTAATGATTCTTCAAATAGAGCTGCAAAGGATTCAGACATGTTTACTTTATCTGTTGGCTATGCCAACGGGTTAGGTTAATTAACCCTTCTTGTGACGCTATTTAAGAACCTAATAGGCGCGCCAGGATTCAAGACGGGGCTCAAAACAACTACGTACTCTTTTATTTAACACTTTGATACCAAACAATAATCTGCTGTACTGCCGCTTCGATTGTTTTATTACTGGTGTCTAATAAAAAAGCATCTTCACTTTGAACTAGTGGCGCCGTTTCGCGTTGTGTATCTCGCAAGTCACGTTCCACTAAATCTTGGGTCAGAATATCTATGTTAGCAGAAATTCCTTTGGCAATCAATTGTTTATATCTTCTTTGTGCACGAATTTGGGGTGTTGCTGTCAAAAATACCTTTAATTGGGCTTCTGGGAAGATAACTGACCCCATATCTCGACCATCTGCCACGAGCCCAGGCTCCTTTAAAAAGCCTTTTTGTAGGCTAAACAAGGCTTCTCGAACTGCGGGTATAGCCCCTACACT
Source organism: Burkholderiaceae bacterium (assembly GCA_947450225.1). Classification (GTDB taxonomy): domain Bacteria; phylum Pseudomonadota; class Gammaproteobacteria; order Burkholderiales; family Burkholderiaceae; genus Polynucleobacter. The sequence goes on from CANFUO010000020.1 coordinate 16,958, forward strand.
GGAGGCTCTATGGCCCATTTCTTCGGTCCTTATAGCCTCTGTGACGTCTTTTTGATTCAAAAAAACCTGATTTCCTACAAATTCGATCTGCAATCCGAGGCACATTTTGCCCAATTGCTGATGTTGCGAAAATTCAACATTCGCTTGTTGACTCGCTAGTCCTACGATCCGATAGAGCGCGCCACTATCTAAATAATGAAATCCAAGCTCCTTAGCTACCGCTTGGGCAACGGTGCCTTTTCCGGAGGCGGTTGGGCCATCGATGGCAATAATCGGTATCATTTTTGTGTCGGTTGTGACTGTATGAGTTGATGCCATACGTCAAAGTATTTCGGGAAAGTTTTGGATACACATTCTGGGTCATTAATGCTGTAAGCATTTGGGCAAAAAGCAGCAAGGGAGAAACACATTGCCATGCGGTGATCATCATAGGTATCCACTCCACCCTGCGGAATCTTCCACTCAGTCGGTGCGCTCACCGATAAATAATCATCTCCGGCTTCAACCATGGCGCCAAATTTTCTTAATTCACATGCCATCGCTGCAATGCGATCAGTTTCTTTCACTCGCCAACTTCCAATTCCGGTTAAGCGCGTGGTCCCTGTTGCAAACATCCCTAGAACCGCCAGTGTCATCGCCGCATCGGGTATCGCTGTGCAATCGATATCAATTGCGCGCAATCGACCATCTTCTGTGTCAACACCTCTAACTTCTATCCAGTCAGCGCCTTGCGAAACATTAGCGCCCATCATGGATAATGCCTGTGCAAATGCCACATCTCCTTGAATACTTTCTCGTCCTGCACCACGAACGATTACCGGTCCTTGTCCAAGTGCCCCTAATGCTAAAAAATAAGAGGCCGATGATGCATCTCCCTCCACCAAGAAATCTCCTGGCGCTGTATAAGGGCCGTGGTTCTCATCTTGATGTGCTGGAATCGTAAAGGACTGCCAATCTTGATTGTGGACATGCACCCCAAACTTACTCATGAGATTGGTCGTGATTTCGATATATGGCTTTGAAATTAACTCACCAACAACTTCTATCCGAATTGCTTGCTTGGCTCGCAACAGGGGTAAGGCCATGAGTAGTGCCGTGAGGTATTGACTCGAGACATCGCCGCGGACTCGAACGACTTGATTACTATTAACTTGTCCTGTATGGATTTGTATCGGTGGATATCCCTGATTGGCAAGGTATTCAATATTTGCACCAATACCTAATAAGCCCTCAACAAGATCAGCAATCGGTCTTTCATGCATGCGCGGCACGCCGTGCAAATGATATTCGCCACCCAGAATAGCTAAAGCTGCTGTCAATGGTCGTATCGCTGTGCCCGCATTGCCCATAAATAAGTCAGCTTGGTGATGTATAAAACGGCCATCTTGACCAGTGACTTCAATCACTTCACTTTCTTGTTCTTGGTGCACTCGAAACCCAACACCTAATTGCTCCAAAGCATTACGCATGACACGGGTATCATCTGCATCTAATAATCCTCGTAAGGTGGTTGTGCCTTTTGCTAATGCGCTTAAGAGTAATACTCGGTTGGATATACTTTTTGATCCAGGTAATTGGATGTCACCTTGCGCAGATAGTGCTGGCTGTATCAGTAAGGCCTTCGATGACATGCCTAACCCTGCCACTGATTACGCGAGTCACTCGCAATCTGAAACATCTTCTGTAAGGCCTTAGCGTCTTCTTCTACGATCGCTTTTTTCATATGCTCAATGATGTGTAGATAAGCTTCTAATTCTTTTAGAATCGCCACACGGTTGGCTAGTGAGATATCGGTCCACATCTCGGGACTCGATCCTGCAATCCTGGTGAAGTCTCTAAATCCGGCGCCGGCATGCACAAATTTCTTTTGGGCATCATCCGCATTGGCGATTTGTAACATCAATGCATAGGAGAGTAAATGCGGCAGGTGAGATACAGCAGCAAATAGATGGTCGTGCTCTACGGCAGCCATTTTATAGACTTTAGCGCCAATGGTTTTCCATGTACTCTCAATAAGATCAATGTCTACTGTACGGTTTTCGAGCAATGGACACAGAATCACTTGCTTGTTTTCAAACAGATCCACTTTCGCCGCACTAGCCCCATGGGATGCCCCTCCGGCTATCGGGTGGCAGGGAATAAATTGATGTATTTTGTCACCTAATACTTCTTTGGCACTTTGTACCACATCCATTTTGGTACTGCCAACATCAATGATGAGCGCTGATGTTTTCAGATCTGCAATGATGCCTCGTAAGATGTCGCCCGTTTGCGCAACAGGGGCACAGACAATGATCAAGTCACTTTGTTTTGCCAGTTCTGGTAAATCAACAATGTAATCAATTGAGCCATGTTCTATAGCTGTATCTAAATTACTTTTTGTACGACCCGTACCTAATACTTTTTTCACTAAGCCTGCTTTTTTCAGTGCCAAGCCTAGCGATCCGCCAATTAATCCAACACCAATGATGCCAACGGTATTAAAGTGTGGGTCTTGGTGTTGTGTAGTCACAAAAATTTCAATGGGTAATTATTGAGCTAGCGCGTTTTTGAGCGCTTGTATGAAAGCTTCGTTTTCGTGCGGCAATCCGATCGATACACGTAAAAACTTGGGTAATTCATAATTATCTACAGGTCTGACAATGACGCCTTGCTTGAGTAATGCTAAATTGACCCGCGCACCAGCGCCATCATCTTCTCCCACCTGAACGAGAATAAAATTCCCGGCGGACGGTAAAAAATGTAAGTTCATTTCTACAAAGGCCTGACTTAACTGCAAGTAACCAGCTTGATTGACTTGCGCACCTTTGGTTAAAAATGCTTTATCTTGCAAGGCAGCAATTGCAGCGGCTTGTGCCAGTGAGTTCACATTGAAGGGTTGACGAATACGATTCATTAAATCTGTCATTTCAAATTGAGACACAGCATATCCTAAACGCAAACCCGCTAATCCATAAGCTTTAGAGAAACTTCTGGACACAATTAAATTGTGATGTTCGCGCACCATCGCAATGGCGTCGTACTGTTGCTCGGCTTTTAAATATTCGTTATAGGCTTCATCTAAAACAACGACGATGTGTGCTGGGACGCGATCGATAAATACCTTGAGTTCATTACCGCTTAAAAAGCTTCCAGTAGGATTGTTTGGATTTGCTACAAAAATTAATTTTGTATTTGCAGTAATGGCGCCCAACATTGCCTCTAAATCATGACCTAAATCGTCTGGCTTGGGATCAATAACAACCGCCCGTGCTCCGACTGCTTGTGTTGCAAGTGGGTAAACTGCAAAGGCGTGTTTTGAAAATATAATTTCACTTCCCGACTGTGCTACTGCGCGCGTGGCGAGCTCTAAAATATCATTGCTACCATTGCCAAGCGTAATCCAATCTTCTGGTACCTGGTTTTTTGTAGCCAATGCTCTTTTAAGTTCAAAACCATTCGAATCTGGATATCTCCCCAAATCATGCATGATTGCCTGCATCGCTTTTTTTGCTGATTCAGGGATACCTAATGGATTTTCATTCGAGGCTAATTTAACAATTTGATCTTCAACCAAACCAAATTGACGCGCGACTTCACTAATAGGACGCCCACCAATATAAGGTGCAATTTTCCTAACCTGTTCTAGTCCTAATGGTTTGTCATTACTTTTTGTCATATGCGTGATTGCTTTTTGGGTAAGAGCCTAAGCATTTATAAAATGCCGTGATTTTTTGCAAAGCCTCCAGTGCGACGCTTACCTGCGGGTCGTCTTGGTGACCTTCTATGTCTACATAAAAATGATATTCCCAAGTCCCTTTTCGTGCGGGGCGAGACTCAATGCGAGTCATCGACACGCCATGTTTGGCAAATGGTTCTAATAATTTATAAACAGCACCAGCTTCATTTTTTACGGACAGGATGAGTGAGGTCTGATCTTTTCCTGTTGGGGTGGCTATATGATGACCAATCACTACAAATCGTGTGCGGTTGTGTGCGTCATCTTGCACCCCTTCATGAACTACTTTTAAGCCGTAAGTATTAGCAGCTGATGCGCTAGCAATGGCAGCAAATTGTGGATTCGTAGAGGCATCAAGCGCGGCTTGAGCATTACTGCTCACTGCCTCACGATGGAGTTGTGGTGCATGTTGTGTTAACCAGTGCTGACATTGCGCCAAGGCTTGTGGATGCGCTAAGACGTGTGTTACTTTCTGTAAATCACCTGATTGACTCATCAGTGTATGACGAATCGGTATGGATATCTCACCAGTAATTAACAAGCCCGACTCTAGTAATAAATCCAAGGTTCGTGATATCGCCCCTTCCGATGAGTTTTCAATTGGCAACACACCATATTGACTCTGACCGGTTTCTACAGAGCGAAAGATCTCATCCAAACTCGCCACAGGATACAAATCTACACAATGTCCAAAAAATGCTAGTGTAGCTTCCTCAGAAAAGGTTCCCTGCGGTCCAAGATAGGCAATTTTTGTATCAGCTTCTATAGCTCGGCACGCTGACATAATCTCCCGCCAAATGGCAGTAATTCCTTGGGTTGTTAATGGTCCAGGGTTTTTTGTCGCAACTTTATCTAAAACTTGCTGTTCTCTTTCGGGGCGATATACAACAGATCCAAACTCTTGTTTAATATGCCCAACCTCTAAAGCGACTTGCGCTCGCTCTGTGAGTAACGTAATCAGGGATTGATCGATTGCATCAATTTTTTTGCGCAGTGGTTCTAGTTGCTCCGCTTCTGATTTCATCAAGCCCGCCTTTCGAATTCACGCATAAACTGAGCTAAACACTCTACCCCAGCGAGCGGCATTGCATTATATAAACTAGCCCGCATTCCTCCGACACTTTTATGTCCTTTTAAACCGATCATACCTGCTTCACTAGATTCTTTTAAGAACCTATCAAAAAGTGACTCGTCTCGCAAATAAAAGGTCACATTCATGCGTGAGCGTGAGTCTTTATGCACTCTTGGTTCATAGAGTGAACTTTGATCTAGAACAGAATATAAAAGCTGTGATTTTTGCGCGCTCATTTTTTCCATCTGTGCAACGCCACCTTCTTTTTTTAACCACTTAAATACTTCGCCTGCCATGTAAATAGCAAAGGTGGCTGGTGTATTGATCATCGAATCATTCGCGGCTTGAATTTTCCAATCCCAAATGGTTGGTGTGATGGGCAATGCATGGCCAATTAAGTCATCTCGAACAATCACAATCGTGACACCTGCTGGTCCAATATTTTTTTGCGCTCCCGCAAATAAAACCCCGTATCGACTGACATCAATTTCTCGAGAAAGAATATTGCTAGAGATATCAGCGACTAAGGGCACGCCTCCAACATCCGGTGTACTCGAAAATTCAACGCCGCCTACTGTTTCGTTTTCGCAGATATGAACGTACGCTGAGTCTGGCGATAAGTCCCAACTGTCGCGCTTTGGTACGCAATAAAAATGCTCTTCTTTACTCGTGGCCGCTACCCTTACTTGTCCATACTTGGCAGCTTCAGCGATCGATTTTTGTGTCCAAACACCAGACACAACAAAGTCGGCCTGTGGGCCAGCTTTCGCTAAACCCATTAAATTCATCGGGATGGCTGCATTTTGGCCAATACCCCCACCTTGCAAAAATAAGACTTTGTAATTGGGGGGGATTTTCATTAAATCAATGAGATTTTGAAGTGCTTCTTGATAGCAATTCATGAACGCTGAACTACGATGACTGATTTCCATCACCCCTGCGCCAATTCCCTGCCACAGCAAAATATCTTTACTTGCTGTTTGCAAAACTTCCTCAGGCAAAGTTGCTGGACCAGGTGCAAAATTGTAGATACGATTTTCAAATGGCATAAAAATTACCTGGCTTTTCTTAGCAAATAAATTGCTTATTCACTGATAGTCTGTGTATCGTCACCCGCAGAATCATCATCTTCGTCTTCATCACCGTCATCATCACTTTCAGCAATCCGCTGCAACCCAGATAACACTGTTCCTGAGTCCACATTGATCAAAGTAACGCCTTGAGTGGATCTACCCATTTCACGAATCTCTGAGATTCTGGTTCTCACCAAAATACCACCAGTAGTGATCAACATAATTTGATCTACTTCTGTCACTAAAGACGCTGCAACTAGCTTACCATTTCTTTCAGTGGTCTGAATTGCAATCATACCCTTCGTACCACGTCCATGGCGCGTATATTCAGCTAATGGTGTCCGCTTTCCGTAGCCATTCTCCGTAGCCGTCAATACGCTCGGCAACGCTCCTGCTGCCGCTAAAGTTGCTGCATCAGCTTCATTCGGCGCTACCAACATCGAAATAACTTCTTGTTTTGGCGCTAAATTCATACCGCGGACGCCTCTTGCAGTTCTACCCATCGGCCGAACATCGTTTTCATCAAAGCGAACAGCTTTGCCTGCATCAGAAAACAACATCACATCTTCATTGCCATGGGTAATAGCCGCGCCAACTAAAATATCGCCTTCATCTAAGTCGACCGCAATAATCCCACCTTTACGTGGATTAGAGAAGTCACTCAAACGTGATTTTTTAACTACCCCATTACGGGTAGCCATAAAGACATACTGGTTTTCCACATATCCTTTAATTGGCAAAATTGTCGTAATCTTTTCACCAGCCTGGAGTGGGAACATATTAATAATTGGTTTACCACGTGAAGTTCTGCTTCCTGCAGGAACTTCCCATACTTTTAACCAATAAAGTCTGCCACGGTCTGAAAAACAGAGGATCGTATCATGTGTATTGGCAACAAAGAGTGTTGAAATCCAGTCTTCATCTTTCGTGGTTGTCGCTGCTTTACCACGGCCACCACGTTTTTGCGCCTTGTACTCAGTCAACGGCTGACTCTTCATATAACCCGTGTTCGACAAAGTAACAACTAAGTCTTGCGGTGTAATTAGATCTTCCGTGAAAAGCTCGGTCGCATTCATTTCAATCACAGATCTGCGTCCTGTATCAGAGCCTTCTTGCCCAAATTCTTTTTTGGCTTCTAATAGCTCTGCATGAATCACTTCAGTGACACGATCAGGTCTTGCCAATAAATCTAATAAATCAGAGATCTGATCCATGACTTCTTTGTACTCTTCGACAATCTTATCTTGCTCAAGTCCAGTCAAACGCTGCAGGCGCATTTGTAAAATCTCCTGCGCTTGATCTTCTGATAAACGATATAAACCATCAGGCTGAAGACCTAAAGTCGCTGGCAAGCGATCCGGACGATATGCTGCGGTTCCACCCTGCGTTTGCATGGCTGCACGAGTCAACATTTCACGCACCACACTAGAGTCCCAAGTTTTGGCAACTAAGTCTTTTTTCGCCTCTGGAGGTGTCGGTGCTGCTTTAATCAGCGCAATAAATTCATCAATGTTCGCTAATGCAACGGCTAAACCTTCTAACACATGGCCCCGATCGCGGGCTTTTCTTAACTCAAACAATGTTCTACGCGTAACCACCTCACGGCGATGGCGCAAAAAGCATTCCAACATTTGCTTTAAATTCAGTAAACGTGGCTGGTTATCCACCAATGCCACCATGTTCATACCGAAGTTATCCTGCAACTGGGTATTTTTGTAGAGGTTATTCAGCACTACCTCAGGCACTTCACCGCGCTTGAGTTCAATAACAACGCGCATGCCTGATTTATCGGATTCATCGCGGATATCTGAGATACCCTCAACTTTTTTCTCAATCACTAACTCAGCTATACGCTCTAATAAGTTTTTCTTGTTAACTTGGTAAGGCAACTCATCAACAATAATCGACTGCCGCTGACCTTTTTCCATATCTTCAAAATGGGTCTTGGCACGCATAATGACGCGACCACGACCAGTTCGATAGCCTTCTCGAACACCTTGAATTCCATAAATAGTGCCGCCGGTCGGAAAATCTGGGGCTGGGACGAAGTTAATTAATTCATCAATTTCGCACTCAGGGTTTTCCAATAAAAACACACAAGCACTGATGACTTCGTCAATATTGTGTGGCGGAATATTGGTTGCCATACCAACAGCAATCCCTGAAGATCCATTAATCAGTAAATTAGGTATTTTTGCGGGCAAAATGAGCGGTTCATGCTCACTTCCGTCGTAATTGGGGCCAAAATCGACGGTTTCTTTTTCAATATCAGCTAAGAGCTCATGAGCAATCTTTGCCAATCGAATTTCGGTGTAACGCATCGCCGCCGCATTATCGCCATCGACAGAACCAAAGTTTCCTTGACCGTCAACAAGCATATAGCGCAAGGAAAAATTCTGCGCCATACGCACAATCGTGTCGTAAACGGCAGTATCTCCGTGGGGGTGGTATTTACCAATCACATCACCGACAATACGGGCTGACTTCTTATAGGCCCGGTTCCAGTCATTGTTTAACTCATGCATGGCAAATAAAACCCGACGGTGGACAGGTTTTAATCCATCTCTTGCATCAGGGAGAGCGCGTCCTACAATGACGCTCATTGCGTAGTCCAAATAGGACCGCCGCATTTCATCTTCTAGTGATACGGGTATTGTTTCTTTAGCGGCTTGTTCCATCCAAATATTTTATCATGCGTCTTGAATTACAGAATTTTTCCCAATTTACTCAATAACAACACTTAAAAGAACATTTATTGTGTCCTGTCAATATAGTGATATATAATTAGTTCAGTTTTAATACACTTTGCTGAGACATGCTTAATTTACTGATTTAAATGAGGAAAAATATGACTAAATCAAACCGTTCAATGTTTTTGGGTCTTGCTTTACTGGCTTTTTTTGGTACAGCACAAGCTCAACAAACTACTGTAGATAACTGGAATTCTGCTGCTGGTGCTGTCCGCTCTGGTGCAGATGCAAGTTTATGTTGGAGAGATAACAATTGGACGCCTGCAACTGCTGCCGCAGGTTGTGACGGCGCTATTAAGCCACCAGCTCCTGTTGCTGCTCCTGCCGCTCCAAGAGCTGCTGCTCCTGTTGCTCCTGTTGCTACTAGCTCTAAAGTAACTTTATTAGCTGATGCACTCTTTGATTTTGATAAATCAACTTTAAAGCCTGAAGGCGTTCAAAAGTTAAATGGTTTAGTTCAAAAGCTCAAAGACGTTACTGTTGAAGTAATCATCGTTGTTGGCTTTACTGACAACATCGGTACTTTGGATTACAACAAGAAATTATCACTACGCCGTGCTGAAGCTGTTAAAGCTCACTTAGTTAAAAATGGTATCGAAACAAGCCGTGTTTACACTGAAGGTAAAGCATATGCTGAACCTGTTGGCGATAACAAAACAGCTGTTGGTCGTGCACTGAACCGTCGTTCAGTCATCGAAGTTGTTGGTACGAAAAAACAGTAAGTCTCAAAACTTACGATGAAAGCCCGGGCAACCGGGCTTTTTTTATTGGATAATCATCGTATGAACGTAAAAGAAAAATCCTTAAAATGACCAACACCGAAAATGTAGACCTATCTGAAATTGATAAATTTAGTGAATTAGCCAGTCGTTGGTGGGACGAAACTAGTGAGTTCAAACCCCTGCATGCGATTAATCCTCTTCGACTCAATTGGATAAAAGAACACTGCACTATTGAGCATCAGCACGTTCTCGATATTGGCTGTGGTGGCGGCATTCTTTCCGAGTCTTTAGCTCGCTCTGGCGCCCAAGCCAAAGGTATTGATCTTTCAAAAAAAGCGCTTCAAGTTGCTAAGCTCCACGCTTTAGAAACCAATACTGCTGTGGAATATGCGCTGATTAGCGCGGAGGATCTTGCAATCCAAGAACCCTCTAAGTACGATGTGATTACGTGTATGGAAATGCTCGAACACGTTCCTGATCCCAGATCAATCGTGCAAGCATGTGCCCAGTTAGCCAAGCCTGGAGCTACGCTCTTTTTTAGCACCTTAAATCGCAATCCTAAGTCCTACGTCATGGCTATTTTAGGCGCGGAATACATTTTAAAATTGTTGCCACGTGGCACACATGAATATGCAAAATTTATTAAACCGTCTGAGCTTTCAGGGTTTATTCGTGAAGCTGGATTAGAAGTTGTCGATATGATGGGTTTGCATTTCAACCCCTTTCTTGATAAGTATTCCTTAGGCCCTAATGTGGATGTCAATTACATGTTTGCCGTTAAAAAACCTCTCTGATCATTCGTCCACACATGCGCCCACAATTTAGTAGTGTGTTTTTTGATTTAGATGGCACTCTTGCAGATACTGCCCCAGATTTAGCTGCGGCTGCAAATAAAATGCTGATTGATCGTCATATGCCTCCCTTGCCCATGCAAGTGATGCGTCACCTTGCCTCCTCTGGAGCTAGGGGAATGATTGATGCCGCCTTTGGCATTGGTCAAGATGACCCACAATTTAACGATCTCAAAGAAGAATTTTTAAGTAATTATGAGC
>CANFUO010000021.1 GCA_947450225.1 Burkholderiaceae bacterium
ACACATGAAAAAACCTATATTTATCACATACCTTACGTTTCATTTAGAAGAAATGTCATCTAAATTTGATACATTAATAGGATTAACTACAGGAGTAAAAAAAATCACATGTCTCAAATGAATCAAGATGATGATCAAAACTATGTTTTAGGTATCGTAGGAGGAATTGTACTAGCTATTCTCGTTGGTGTGGTGAGCTTATCTATTTCTGTATCTAATTCCTTCAATGAAACCCCTAAAATAGCTGAATCTTCAGAAACTAAAACCCAGGCCATATTAGGTCTTTTTGATTTTTCTGTAGCCGACGGTAAAATCACCCTTCAAGGTGATGTCCTCGATGAAAAAGCCAAACTCAGCTTATTAAAGCCTGCAAAATTACTATGGGGCAACGACAATGTCATTGATCAATTAAATATCAAACCTGAAGCGCCCCGCTTTTGGTGGAATGTAAAACCACTCGAAGTACTTTCTAAATTGAAGTCAGTGCCTCAATTCAAGCTTCATTTAAGTGATCAGTCTATTTCAGGAAATGCTATTGTGGGCTCAGAAGAGGATAAAAACACTCTACTTTCTGGTCTTAGCGCTTGGTTTATTAATGATGCCAAATCCGATGTTGAAATTGAAATCAATCCCCAATTAGCTCAAAGCAGCTCACTTGACCCAAACACACTCCTCAATCTGCAAATTGAATATGTCACTGGCGCATCCGATGTTCCTGATGCTATTAAACCAATACTTGAACAAATCGCTGATGTTCTGAAAGATGCTAATCGTCAAATTGCGATTAATGGTCATACTGATAATGTTGGTATGGCGAGCGAAAATAAATTTCTCTCGATGGCCCGCGCTGAAAAAATCAAAGATTTTCTAGTCAGTCAAGGTGTCCCTGCTGATCAATTAAATGTTGCAGGATTTGGTGATTCAAAGCCAATCGCAGACAATACTACGGATCTTGGTAGAGCAAAAAATCGTCGTATAGAATTCGCAAATCCGTAATTCATTGGAGGATTCTAAGGATCTTCCTGATACCTTGTGCGGCAATTCTATTAAACTCTTATTTTCACAAGGAGTTTTATGTCTAACTCATATTATTCATATGAACCTAGTAAAGGTCATGGCTTACCGCATGATCCCTTTAATGCCATTGTTGGTCCTCGTCCGATTGGGTGGATTGCTAGCCAAAGTCAATCAGGGGCGCTCAATTTAGCTCCCTATAGTTTCTTCAACGCTTTTAATTACATTCCTCCCATTATTGGTTTTTCCAGTACCGGCTTTAAAGATTCTGTCAGCAATATTGCCCAAACGAAAGCATTTACCTGGAATCTGGTGACGTTTGACTTGGCACAACAAATGAATGCTACTTGTGCGCCAGTGCCCCCTGAAGTCAATGAGTTTGAATTAGCTGGGTTAACACCAATGGCTTCTTCTGTGATCGAAGTACCACGTGTGGCCCAAAGCAAAGTTTCTTTTGAATGCAAACTCTCACAAATGATTCAACTGCAAAATGCTGCAGGTGAAAAAATTTCCACATGGTTAACCCTAGGCGAAGTTGTTGCCGTACATATTTCACAAGAGTTATTGAAAGATGGTATCTATAACACAGCTCAGGCTGATCATTTGCTGCGTGGTGGTGGTCCAGCGGATTACTTTAGAATTACCCCAGAACAGCTCTTTAAGATGCCACGCCCAAAATAAAACGAGGGGCTATAGCCCCTCACATATCAATGAGTCTTTAATTTAACAAAAATCCGAAAGAAATCCCCGTCCTTTAGGGCGGGGAGGATGTCAATTAGCTAATTTGTTGGATACCGCACAGAATCCAACCGGTCGAATCATTGGTTGGCTTAGACCAATTCCACACTTCTGAGAAATCAGTTACAGGGCCGTTAACTTCTTCCCGCATCGTTCCGGAGAAACGCACACTTGCTAAGTATTCTTGATTTTCATCTTCAACCGCTAATAAATCAGCGGCCAAGGTTAATACTTGTGTAGTGGCAATCGCAGTTTGTCGTCCAAGCATGTCCTGACGCAAAATCGCAAATAACTCAGGACTTGTGTACTCTTTTAAAACATCGATGTTTTGTTGGTCAGATGCCTCTTGAAGTTGCAGAAATAGCTTCTTAGCATTTTCTAAAAAAACCTCTTTATCGGCAAATGCTCCTGGAGTCAACTGTGCGTGAATACCAGAAGGATTATTCGTTTGCTCAATGAGTGGCAACTGATTCGAATTGGAGATCACTTGTCCTGAACTAGTTGCCCCCGTTGACTGCATCTGCGAAGTAGCAGGTTGATTATTTGCCCAGGTATTTTCTGAGGGCGTGGCACTTGGGAAATTCATGCCCGGAATCCCAGTATTTAGTACTGGCGCACCACTATTCCGATTAGCAAATTTACGGAATAACCAAATTCCAAGTATCGCAACCAATCCTATCATCAAGATATTAGAAAACATTGATCCCATCTCGGCCCCCATTCCCATGTGGGAGAAAAGATAACTAAGACCTATACCAGCTGCAATCCCACCCAAAATACCACCCATACCACCAAACCTACTAGGGGCTGGTGCTTGTGGAGCAACGGGCGCAGGTGTAGCTGGCTTTGTAGTCGCTGAATTGACCGGCGGTGCAACCGGCTTAGGTGGGAGTGCATTTTGGTTTTTAGTGACTGTATTAGACTGCTTGCCAATACTTGCCCCACTACCCATTTTTTTTGCCTCTACCTCACTCATTGTGATTAGGATGGCAACGCTAATAATAACCAAACTGATTGATTTTATTGAATTCAAATTCATTTACATTTCCCTTAGTAAGTGATTCATAAATGCATTAGATACTATTTTCAATTATTTGTCATTAATACCCTATTTATTCTGGGGTTAACATAGCCGAAAAGGCGAGTCTTTACTTACCTAGATATTCATAAAAGCGTATTGTGGTGCTCATCAATCTAATTTAATCGATCCTTTAGAAAACAAGGTTTGCCAACGACCGGTCTCTTGACGAATAAATTGCGCAAATTCTATCGGTGTATCTCCCACCGGTTCCAAACCTAAATCACCTAAAGTTTTCATTACTTCTGGATCTTTAAGTGCGATCACTATACTTTTTTGAATCAATATAATTTTATCCATCGATGTTTGTTTTGGCGCTGATAACCCAAACCAATTCTTCAATATAAATCCAGGTAGTGTTTCCGCTACCGTAGGCAATTCTGGCAATATAGGTAAACGTTTCGCGTCTGTAATAGCAAGGCCTTTTAATCGGCCTGACTTTAGATAAGGCAATCCAATTGCAATGGCTTCGAATGTGAGCTGCACTTGACCTCCAATCACATCAGTCATACTGGGTGCACTCCCTTTATAAGGCACATGTATCATTTTAATGCCGGCAGCCTCATTAAACATTTCACCCGCCATATGAGGTAGTCCGCCATTACCACTCGAAGAAAAATATACTTTCCCAGGGTTTGCCTTGCTGTAGCTGATTAATTCACTGACGTTCTTGATTGGCAGTTGAGGGTTGGCAAAAATAATAAATGGTGAAGAGGCTATTTGCGTGATGGGAATAAAATCTCTTGGCACGTTGTAGGGTAAATCTTTGACCATTGCAGGTGTAATGCTGTAATTACCTAGCGTTCCTAAAAACAAAGTGTAGCCATCCGGTTCTGCATTCGCCACATATTGCATCCCAATGACCCCTCCAGCACCACCTTTGTTTTCAATCACGACTGTTTGTCCTAACTCTTTTGATATTTTAGGCGCCAAAACTCTTGCTAACGTGTCAATCGCCCCTCCTGGTGGGAAACCAATGACGATATGTATTGGCTTATTGGGATATGCCTGAGCAAAAACATTCAATGCCACACATCCCATGCACACGCCTATCACGCAGTGAAGCAATTTTTTACTAATATCCATCTTGTCTCCCAATTACGATTGCCGCAAATAATACTTTATATAATAGCAAGTAAATATCTGCATCAATAAGGAAAGATAGAGTCGTGGAGACTGCCCTCAAAAACCGAATAGAAGTCTATGCTGGTACCGCAGGTCATTCAGTCTGGTTTAGCCATGATGAGGGTGAGAGCTTTATCCACCCCAATAGTCATTCTGGTATGTATCTCGAAGCTCGAACTTGGTGCTTTTCAAGTCACCCCCTCAATACGGATCTGTTATACGCTGGTACTGACATGGGTATCTTTGTGTGGAATGAACAAATAACACGATGGACACACATTCCAAGTCCAATGAATGATGTGTGGGCTATCGCTCAACATCCCCTCAATCCTCAAATCATCTTCGCCGGGTCTAGACCTGCTAATCTCTATCAATCTTCTGATGGGGGTCTTTCCTGGCAAAAAATAGATGTCCCCAATCTCGCTGATTTTTCCGAAATCAATATGGGACCTACTCGCTTTACACAAATACTTTTTGACCCAGTTGATAAAGAGATGATTTGGGCTACGGTGGAAATTGGTGGTATTTTTCAAAGTTCAGATCATGGCAAGACTTGGCATTCAAGAACTTCCGGTCTTGTATCTATTGACGTTCATGGGATTTTGATCACGCAAGACGCTAATCAGCAAAAAATAATTTACGCCACAACTAATCAAGGCTTACATCGCTCCACCAATAATGGATTAAGTTGGGAGTTTGTTCTTCTCGATTCACCTTGGCAATATACGCGGGCAATCGTGGGGCAAGTCAATGATCCAGCAATCATTTGGTTATGCAATGGTAATGGCCCCCCAGGTAATACTGGCAAACTACTTAAAAGTATTGATTATGGCTACTCATGGAATGAGGTGGCATTGCCTGAAGTACTCAACTCAACACCTTGGTGTATTGCTACTCATGGATCAATGCCTGAACTCTTATTGATGTGTTCAAATTTAGGTCAAGTATTTAAGACTATTGACACTGGTATCACTTGGGAAAAAATGCCTCATACGTTTGGGGAGCTAAGAGCGCTTCACTGGCGGATGACAAGTTACAGTGATCATAGGCCGTCGCACTCTGTTACAGTGAGGCGTCTTCCTCCAACAACTGAAAAAAAATAAATCATGTTATCTTTATCCCCTATCCGTGTGATGCTTGTTGTGCCGGAGAATAATACAACGATGCACCAAGAACTTTTAGCGTGGTTACCGCAAGGCTCTTCTTGTGAAGTCGTTCGGGTACCAAGGGGCAAGGGGCTGCTTACGCAAGAGACTCTCCCCGCTTATAAAGAGTCTACGATTGCTGTTTGTCAAAAAGCTACTGGTTTGAAATTTGATATTGTTGCGTATGGATGTACAGCTGCTGGTTTTATTTTAGGCCCAGAGGGTGATCGCGAAATGGCAGAGCGTATTGCGTCCGTAACGGGAAAACCTGTAGTAACTACAGCCGCTTCAATGGTCCAAGCATTACAAGCAATCAATGCTAAAAAGATTTCCTTATTAACCCCCTATCAAGATAATGTTAACGATCAATTAAAGTTATTTTTAAGTGCTGGAGATATTCATGTTCAACACTTCGATAGCTTTTATGCTCCTGATGTAATTGCCTTAGGAAATATTACAGCCAAGCAAGTCCAGGAGAAAGCGATTACTTTGTTTGCTCAGGATGTGGATGCACTATTTATAGCTTGCTCACAACTGCCAACTTTTGAAATACTTGAAGCTCTTTCTGATGCCCTTAAAAAACCTGTTTTATCCTCAATTCAAGTAACAGCAAAAGCACTTCTCAACCACTCTTCTATTAAGGCGTCATCATGAAAATGACTCATCCGCTTCTGATTTTATTTTTTAGCTTTGTCGCTTGTTTTAGTCAAATTTCATCTGCGCAAAATAACCCATGGCCCAATAAAGTCATTAAATTTGTTGTTCCATTTGCACCTGGTTCTTTTACTGATACTGCAGCGCGTGTGATTGGTGCTGAAATAACAAAGCATACTGGTCAAACAGTCATCATCGACAATAAGGGTGGCGCAGGAAGTACTTTAGGTACCGATGCTGTTGCAAAAGCTTCTCCTGATGGGTATACATTTTTACTGACTGATAATTCATTTGCGGTCTCAACAGCCCTTTATGACAAGTTGCCCTATCAACCCCTAAAAGATATCGCACCAGTTTCTCTCGTTGCGGATGCTCCAGCTGTATTAGTTGGGCGCTTAAATATTCCACAAAAAAATCTTAAAGATATCGTGCAATATGCTCGTACAAACAATAACGCATATACTTTTGGAAGCGGTGGCATCGGATCTTCGGCTCATCTGGCCATGGAGGCATTTTTAAGTCAAAACAATATCAAAATGACACATATTCCTTTTAAAGGGATTGCCAGCGCCATTGTCGATGTGGTCGCAGACCGTGTCGATTTAGCAATTGGTAGTGTCGGCTCTACAGCTCCTTTTATCAAGGATGGTAAATTATTAGGTATCGCCGTAAGTGGCAATCAACGTCACCCTCTATTTCCACAAGTCCCTACATTTGCACAAGCTGGCTTTCCAAATTACAAAATGATGTACTGGTTTGGTGTTATGGCACCATCAGGCACCCCTAATGACATCATTGAAAAAATGCACCAGGAAATTATTCGTGCTATCCAAACGCCTCAGGTGATTGAAGTATTTAAAAATGCTGGTGTTAACCCAACATCAACTTCGCCTGCGGAAT
This sequence comes from Burkholderiaceae bacterium, assembly GCA_947450225.1. Taxonomy (GTDB): domain Bacteria; phylum Pseudomonadota; class Gammaproteobacteria; order Burkholderiales; family Burkholderiaceae; genus Polynucleobacter. The sequence goes on from CANFUO010000021.1 coordinate 6,655, forward strand.
TTACAAAATTAATCAAAGATGAAAGTTCTATGTGGGCTGAGATCATTAAAAAATCTGATATTAAAGCTAACCTAAATTAATCTATGCGGAGTCTATATGTCGTTTGATCCTTCTGAAAAAGTTCATTTCATTGCTCCACCTCATGCTTGTGATGCCCATTTTCACGTGTTTGGTCCCGCGGAAAAATATCCGTTTGGAACTGATTTGCGCTATGCACCACCGCATGCCCCCTTAGAAGATTATCTACAACTCGCCAATCATCTTGGTATTAGCCGTTATGTTTTTGTTCAACCAAGTGCCTACGGTCGTGATAACTCATGCATGTTGGATGCCATGAGAGTAGTTGGCACTAAGAAGTGTCGGGGTATTGTTGATATTGATGAAAACGCTCCAGAAGAACTGCTGTTATCAATGAATGATTTAGGAGTTAGGGGCGTTCGAGTGAACGTTAGCCCCATATTCCCAGAGACTTCAGGTTTAGCTGAGCAATTGAAATCCCGCATCAATACTTTAGCGAAACGTTGCTCAGCCTTAGGCTGGCATTTAGATTTTTTATTACCTGGTTGGCTAACTGCGGAGTTAATGCCTGTTTTTGAACGTCTAGAACTACCATTCTCCATGGCTCATATGGGTATGAATCTTGCAAAAGACGGTATTGAAACAAGTTCATTTCAAGGTTTTTTGAAGCTACTAAAGCACCCGAATCAATTGGCCTACGCCAAATTTACTGGCATTTATAGAATGTCTAAAACCCCCAATTTTGTAGATGCAGATCCTCTAGCAAAAGCAATTATTGAGGCCGCACCTCATCAAATTATTTGGGGCAGCGATTACCCTCATCTGTCTTTTGGAGACAAAAGCTCAGTTGAGCTTTTTAATTTATTGGCGCGCTGGACTGATCAAGAAAGTATCCGGAAATTGATTCTAGAAGAAAATCCTGCGCGCTTGTTTGGTTTTTAATAGGTCATCTTTTTTATTTGATTGGCTTTATCAGTTGCAATCGACATTAAAAAAGCCATATCTGTTCCCGCCGAAACATAACGAGCTCCCAGTTTGATATATCGGTCGACTAAGTCTGGGCGCGAAGATAAACCACCCACGCCACACCACTTGTTATGTTTTTTGCATAACGCAATCGTCAATCGATAGGCTTCGTCAACCCTAGGGTGATCATATTGACCTGTTATTCCCATATCTGCAGTCAAATCATTGGTACCAATCAGCACAATATCGATGCCCGGTGTTGAGATGATGTCCTCAGCGTTATCTAAGGCTTGCTGACTTTCAAATTGAACGATGACTGTCGTATTGGCATTCATCACTGGATACAGCTGCGTAGCTGGCATTGATCGATAGGCTACATGTGGCAATGCCCCAGCGGCAGAACGTTCTCCAAAAGGAGGAAACTTGGCGGCCTTCACCACTTGCAGTGCCTCTTGTGCTGTTCTGATGTGTGGCGCTATTACGCCTAGGGCACCTATGTCAAGTACGCGGGATATCCACTCCGGAGTGTTGGCAGGCACTCTTACAAAAGGTGCTAATCCAATGTGTAATGCCGCCATACAGATTTGACTTGTTGTCTCTAACGAAAAACTACTATGCTCTAAATCAATATAGATAGAGTCAAAGCCAGCTGTTTTAGCTATTTGGGCAATTTCGATACCTTTAACCATCCTCACAGTCATGGATGAAACCACTTCATTATTGTTTAACTTATTCAAAAAGTGATTATTTAAAATACTTTCTTGATTACTTTTGTCTGTGGTCATTGCCCATCTCCTAAATATACCGCGTGTAAGTCTATCATCTTAATATATTTACATCCTCCCATACTCTACAATGTATTTGGATGTCTATCAGATAAAATACACTGTATGTTCACCTACTCATAAAAAATGAAAGTAATCACTTTGAAAAATATCGTTCTCAGTACCCTTTTATTATTCGCCACGGTTTGTTTTGGGCAAAATTATCCTAATAAGCCTGTCACCATCATCGTTACCTATGCGCCTGGTGGTCTTGGTGATTTACTGGCAAGGCAATTAGCTGAGCAATTAACTACCAAAACGAAGCAATCTTTTATTGTAGAAAACAAACCTGGTGCTACTGGGGCTTTAGGTAGTCGCTTTGTTAGTAAAGCTAAACCTGATGGCTATACCCTTTTACTGGGTCAAACCGGCGAAATGGTTATTAATACGCTTGTCAGCAAAGATTTAGGTTATGACCCTTTCCAAGACTTAAAACCTATCGCACTAATTGGTGAAGTTCCCTTAACCTTGGTTGCCCCTCCCAATGCTCCTTACAGTAGTCTTCCAGAGTTTATTAAATTAGCTAAATCACAGCCCAATAAATTTACCTATGCATCTTCTGGAACTGCAACTCCTGGTCATTTGGCAGGTGCAGCCCTTGCACAATTAACCGGTATCGATATGATCCATGCACCTTATAAAGGGGCTGGACCCGCAATGACCGATATTCTTGGTGGTCATGTGGATGTGTTTTTTTCCAGCACGCCTTCTGTCATTCAGTTTGTTGAGGGTAATAAAGTAAAAGCCCTTGCTCTTTCTGCTCCTAAGCGCACGCATGTATTCCCAGCATTACATACCGTTACTGAAGATATCGGCAAGGATTTTAGTTTTACTTTGTGGGGTGGTGTTTTTGCTCCTGCGGATACTCCTGAAAATATTTTACAAACTTTAAATACACAGATTAATCAAATCCTCATGGATCCTCAATTCAAAAAACAATTTGAAAAAGATGGCATCAACATAAGATCAAATTCCAGAGAAGAGTTCGCACAGTTCCATCGCACTGAGCTGGCAAATTACAAAAAAAGTCTGCAATCAATCAATCTAAAATTAGAGTAACGTTATGAAAATTATTGTGATCCCCGGTGACGGTATTGGTCCAGAAACGATGTCTGTATGTACTCAAGTACTAGAAGCAATTTCTGATAAATTAGCCCTAGGCATTTCTCTATTCCCTGAAATTGCGGGTCATGAAAGTCTAAAAAAATTAAATGCCACTGTCACTCCTGAATTACTTGCAAAAGTAAAAGATGCCGATGGTTTGATGCTAGGCCCCATGGCTACTTACGACTTTAAAGATGAGTCCAAAGGGGAAATCAATCCGTCGAAGTTTTTTCGTAAACAATTAGATCTGTATGCCAATATTCGTCCGGCTAAGACGTTTCCGAATATTCCTACGCGTATGAACCCTTTTGATCTTGCTGTCGTTCGGGAAAACACAGAAGGATTTTATTCAGATCGCAATGTAGAATCTGGCAATAGTGAAATCCTCGTTACGCCTGAAGTTGGTATTGCTCTTCGAAGAATCACGCGTTTGTGTTGTGATCGAATTGCCAAATCAGCCTTTGAATTAGCCATGACCAGAAAAAAACATGTCACGATTGTTCATAAGGCTAACGTTCTTCGTATCACTGATGGTATGTTCATCGATAGCTGTAGAAAAGTAGCTCAAGATTATCCCGAGGTTACCGTAGATGACTTTATTGTGGACGCCATGATGGCCCATGTCGTTCGCAGCCCTGAACGTTTTGATACCATCGTCACTACCAATATGTTTGGCGATATCCTTTCAGACCTCACCTCGGAATTATCAGGCAGCCTTGGTTTAGGTGGCTCACTGAATGCCGGCGATCAATATGCTATGGGTCAAGCAGCGCATGGTTCAGCTCCGGATATTGCTGGGCAGGATATCGCAAATCCTTTTTCGTTAATTACTTCTGCAAGTATGTTACTGAATTGGCTTGGCCAAAAACATCAACTACCAAACTATATCAAGGCAAGTAAATTAATCGATCTTTGTATGGAGCAAGCAATTGCCGAGAAAGAAACCACTCGAGATATTGGTGGCACTTTAGGAACAAAGGAAACAGGTCAACGTTTTGTTGCGCGCTTAAGCTCTTTATAAGACTGAAATTATTTTTTTCTAATAACCGGACTATTTGGCAGGACTTCAGAGTTACGCCTTGCAATATAGTCTGCGTCACGTTCCATCCAACGGCCTTGCGTTGCTTGCAGTGCGTTCTTATCCCACTCCTCACTCCAATCACCTAGGTCATATCCAAACCATGGCGCTTCTGGCCTGAGTTCTGGTAAACCTAATTTATCCCATAAAACTTTTGCATTTTCCATATACTCTTTTTTGGGTAATGCTAAAGGCGCCATAGGGTATTTCATCGTGGCATCAATCAGCATCGCAGAATCTATCTCCGGTGAGAATTCACTTCTAGGGCCGTGCCCCATTTCTCGGTACTTAACAATTTGAATGTCTTGTCCAGGATCACAGCGATAGGACATTGCCCAAAGAACTGCGTCTATATTGTTTGGATCAATATCTTCATCGATAGCTATGACATATTTACCAATAGCTGCTTGTAAGGTCATTGTGCCATTGAGTCCTCGCCAAATTTCTGTCTTTGAAGATCCTCTTTCAAACTGTAAAAAGACAACTTTCCTCAAATTGGTCAGCGCTTCATGCAATATAACTTTTTTAATTCCTTTAATCGCCAATCTATTTTTGAGGTGAGTTAGGTATAAAGGCTCATACGCAAGTTTTTTAATCACACTTGATTCACTGGGTGTTACTTGCGAAATAATCGACATGATGGTTGCTTTTTTACGGCGGGTAATTGCCGTCACCGTTACCGCCGTGTTGTAGTCCTCAAGGGCCACATACCCATGTGATTCGCCAAAGGGTCCTTCTGGCTCCAAGAATTCAGTATCGACATAACCTTCAATGACAACTTCTGATTCTGCCGGAACAAAAATATCTACTGTTTTACCTTTAACTGAACGAATCGCCTCACCAGCCAATCCTCCAGCAACTGCTAGCTCATCGAGGTCAAGTGGCAATTTTTGTGGTCCTTGAAAATTCACAAACGGAGGACATCCAATGACAATAGCAACGGGCATTTTCTCGCCCCTGGCTTTATATTTTTTCCAGTGCTCAAGTCCACCAGCGCGTAAATTAGCTAACATCATCATCCCTAAACGCGTAGGTGATTTAATTTGTCCTCTATAGGTGCCCATATTTTGTACGCCAGTATCAGGATCCCTGGTCGTTACACATGCCGCAGTAATATAAGGTGCTGCATCAAATCCTGGGGTTGATATCGGAAATGGGATTGATTCCAAACCATTACCTGAACCTTCTAGTTCGGCTCCTTGAATGATTACTTCATGGCAGGGTGCCTCCGCACTACTCACAACAATAGGTGGAATAGGGTTTGCGATTGCTTTTTCCCAAGCTGGACCTATATCATCAAAGGTTGGGACGTTCATACCGATTCTATAGATCTCTGGATTGGCCGCAAGCGCTCCAACCACCACATCAATATCGTATCTACGTCCATGGCTATCAGTGACATTTGTAAATAAAAATGCTTTTCTCTTGGCCTCAGGTATGCCGCCTCGAAATTGCCAACGCACTAAAGGATGGAGCTCTGTGTCTTTATTGACGGGTTCATTGATTCGGCATAATAAGCCTGCAGCATCTAAGCGCTCAAGATGTTGCCCTAAGTCCACATATCCATAGTTTGCAGATGCTGCAGTTTTGTTTTTCATTATTTTAAAGTCCCCAATATTTTTATATTCTAGTGTTTTAGGCCTTTGAGATCGTTTTTCTCAAAGGATCTAACAAACCTCTTAATTGATTATGGTCTAAGGTATACATTATCTCTAACAACTCACCTAACTCCCCTTGCGGAAATCCCTCCCGCGCAAACCAGGCTAAATAATTCCCAGGCAAATCAGCTAACTTTGTACCCGCATGTTTACCATAAGGCATGTGCCATTCAATTAATTTAAGGAGCGATTCGGCTTGCAATTGATGTCTATTTAAATGGTAATATTGAGTTTAGGGCAATCATAATGATGAAGACACAGAATACTTTTTTTTCACCTGGGCAGATATTAAAACACTTAAAAACAGGTGGCTATTATCGTATTTTACACTTAGCCAAAATAGAGGCCTCACTCGAAGATGTGTATGTTTATGAAGCACTGAGTAACCATACGATTTGGATTAGACCTCAACTAGAAATGCAAGACGGTAGATTTATTCCTGCCGAGATTCATCCAACATAAGGAGATACTATGCCACTGAAATTTATGGAGCATATTTTAATATTAACTCATGATCCTGAGGGTACTAGAGACTGGTTTTGTAATAACTTAGGTTTTGTCAGTGGTTACCACCCGGAATTTGGTTTTCCGGTTTATTGGCTCTATATCGGTGAACAAGATGTTGTGCATATCGGTAAAGCAAAATTCTCTGATCACCAGAATACGTATCTCAGCACGCCTCAAGATGAGGCTCATCAGGATTACTCTGGGGGCGGGACTCTAGGCTCTGGACGTATTGACCATGTTTGTTTTAATTGCAGTGGCATGCTTGAATTTATCGAGCGCTTAAATAAAAATGGTGTCGACTTTAGCGAGCGCAAAGCCCATAACTCGAATTTATATCAATTATTTATGCGTGAACCAATCAATGGCATTAAAGTTGAACTCAACTTCTCTGCAGAAGAGGCTCTTCTTGCAGGTCGCGCTCCTAGTTGGACCGATGAAGGGGCGAGTACTTAGTCTATCCCCGTTCTTTTCAACACCGCCTTGACTTTATCTGTTTGCAAAAATTCAATCAATTGCTGTGTCTCTTTAGGGTGTTTTGATGTCTTCATCACCGCACCAGAATAATTAGTGTAATTTTGATATTCAGTAGGAAGTGGGCCTAAATATACGACACCTTTGGCTTCATTCATTTTAATTTCTGCTATTGCTCCAAAACCAAATTCATTTCCAGAGCCTCGAATGACTCTTTGTATAGCGTCATCGCCATTTACAAAACGCTCCGTTTTACTCTCTAATTTTTCAGCCACCCCAATTTTTTTAAAAAGCTGATCAATGTATAAACCTGTTGAGGCTTTGTTATAGATAAGGTGTTCTGCTTGCGCCAAACTTTCCTTAAAGGACTCTGTATTACTAATATTAGGCTGTGGAGCACCCTTTCGCGTCATCACACCAACGCCACCTTTACCAAGAAGTACCATCGAAGTATCTACAAGCTTTTCAAGATTTTCAGGCCTGCTCATGAGATTGGTGGCAGTTATCATTAAATCTCCGGGAGCACTTTCCGCCATTTTTTTCTGCAACTGTGGTGCAGTTCCATATTCAATATGAAGATGGTGACCCGTATTTTTTTCGAAATCTTTGGCAACTTCATGAAAGGCTGGTTCAAAAGGCCCGCCACTATAGACTTTTAAATCTACAGCCATAGCATGCGATATAGAACATCCCATCAGTATGACGAACAAGACTTTAAATATACGCATCATGGCGCTTCTCCTTAAAAGTGTTTACCAATCTCAGGGTCAAACTTACCATCAATCAGAACAAATAAAACCTTACAAGGCTTACCGGAACGATTTGCCCACGCATGGTTTGTGCCTCTTTCAACTAAAAAGTCTCCCGTTTTCATGAGGCGCTCTTCTTTATCAAGCACGAGAACAATCTCACCTTCCAAAATAAGAGCGTAATCTACAGTTTCCGTGCGGTGCATCAAAGGATGTCCACCTGCACGGTATGTTGATGCCTTATCAGTCCCCATAGCACCAAAAGCAGTCTTAGCGCCATCGTTATCCAGTTTCTTTAACCATTCCCCTTCAGGTCCGAATTCGATAATTCGAACGACTGTGCCATTCTTGGGTGGCTCTAGCTTTAAGGGTGCTGCTGTTGGATCTACGCCATTATTTACATGAGCCGGAGTTTCATGAGTAGCCCATAAATTGGTCAAGTAAAAACCTTCACGCTTTGGATTTGTGTGTACGGAAGGAGCAGCTCCGTCCTCCGTCACAATAGCATTTCCCTCTTGGTCGTGACCAGTCACGATTCTTCTTACATAACCTTTTGGATGTTCCATGAATATGTCCACCTTGTTTTTTAATTAATTAGGGCTCTAGTATTCCATGTTTTAGGGCAAAAGCCAAAATACTTAAAAAATAATACAGTAAAATAAAACTATACATACAATTTTGGAGATCAAATGTACATTCCTCACGGTGTAATACCTGCAGTTCTTTTACCTTTTTTTGATGACTTTTCAATTGACGAATCTAGCTATCGATCACACTTAAGAGATGTTTGTAGTACTCCAGGTATTTCTGCCATCACTACCAATGCCCATGCCTCAGAAGTTGCTTCTTGTACTTTTGAAGAGCAAACGCGAGTTTTGGATATCACGATGGATGAAGTTGGCTCAAAGATGCCTATTGTTTGTGGCGTCTATACAGAAGGCAGTCTAGAAGCCCAGCGGATTGCCAAAATGGCAACTGACCATGGTGCTTCTGCACTACTGGTATTTCCACCGGCAATTTACTCATTTGGACAACGCCCTGAAATGGCTATTGAACATTTCAAGCGTATTGCTGATGTCACTGACTTGCCTCTCATATTATTTCAGTACCCCCTTGAAGGCGGGCAAGGCTATCCTACAGATACTCTTTTGCAGATTTTAGATAAGGTTCCAACCATTCGAGCAATTAAAGACTGGTCTGCGAACACACAACTTCATGAAAGACAAATTCGACTTCTGCAAAGCAGAAGCCCTGTCGTGAACGTACTCACCACACATAGCTCATGGTTAATGAGCTCCCTAGTGTTAGGTTGTAATGGACTTTTATCTGGGAGCGGCTCTGTGATCGCCCCCCTTCAATCGGCTCTTTTTGAGGCCATCCAAAAGAAAGACTTAGTCAGCGCTCAAGCTTTAAATGAGAGAATTTTTCAAATGACAGAGGTCTTCTATACCAAGCCATGGGTCGATATGCATAATCGCATGAAGGAAGCTCTAGTGCTATTAGGTAAATTACCTCGCGCAGTTGTAAGACCTCCACTCATGAAAGTCTCAGATCAAGAAATCGCCAGGATTAAGCAAGCATTAATCAATGCGGGTCTTTTAAACAATTAATATGTGAAATTCGCTAGCTGATTCTTGACTAGCGATTTTCGTCATTAACATCAAGCATTAATATCTGAGTGCTTAATGAACGCTTGCTCAATCATTTCATTAACCAGCGCATGGTATCCATTTTCAATCATTTGGACTGAATCATGATCGATATATTCGCCATTTCTCAAATGATTATCAAGGCGAGTTATTTTTTGCGTTAAATCTTCACCACCAATTTGCGCAACTAATCCCTTTAAAGTATGCGTAATTAATTTAACCTTGACCCAATCACCCTCAAAAATGGACGTGTAAAGCTGGTCAATGAATTTAGGCATTTCTTGTATTGCTGATAAGGTGATATTGACCGCCAAACGTTCATCCCCCCCTAACCTGGACAACATGGCTTCTTTATTAAAAACCTCGTGATGTTCGGTCTGGACACTCGGTGTTGCAGATGAGCTTAAATCTTCAACATGCTTTGGCAACCAATCAATGAGTATTTTTTTGAGTTGATTAATTTCGATAGGCTTAGCTAAAAAATCCATACCAAGACTAAGGTATTTAGAACGATCATCGGCATATGCATATGCGGTGACAGCAACAATAGGGATTTTTTTTAGCTCCTGACTTTGTTGATGCTCCCGAATCAATTTCGTTGCTTCAATACCTCCCATAACAGGCATTTGAATATCCATCAAAATTAAATCAATCGTCTGATCATTGATGTAAGCATCAACGGCTAAACGTCCATTTGGTACACAAACCACAGTAACATGAGGAGTTAGATTGCTGAGCATGGCACTTAGGACTAATTGATTTGTGGCATTATCTTCTACCACCAATATTTTTCCGGCCGCCTCGTCAAGCCGTTCAGTCCCTTTCTGATGCCCTTGATCTTCAGTCATGATCGCTAAACTATCACTATTTGCTTCTAAACATTGAACAGGTATGCGAAACCAAAAAGTAGAACCTTTACCTAAGGTAGATTCCACGCCATAGGTTCCATCCATCAACGTAACTAAATTAGCAACAATCGATAAGCCTAAGCCAGATCCCCCTTGCAGGGAGGCATGTGACATATTGACTTGTGAAAAGGATTGGAACAGTAGTTTCTGATTCTCCTCTGAAATTCCCATCCCGGTATCAGTAATAGCAAATTCTAAAATGGACTGATTACCTTCACGCATCACCTCTTTTGCAGCAATTCGAACTGAACCCTCATCCGTAAATTTAATTGCATTATTCGTCAGGTTAGATAACATTTGACGTAATCGAAGTGGATCGGCCAAGTAAAACTGCTTGTTAGGTCCTAACCATAAATAATGCAAATGGAGACCTTTTGATTTTGCCAACTCAGCAAATAAAAGCTCAGTTTCCTTGAGCAAAGTCAGTGGTGAGATAGGCGACTCTAGTAACTCAACCTTTCCAGCTTCCACTTTCGAAAAATCAAGAATATCATTTAACAAAGTTTGCAAACTTTTTCCTGAAGAAATGATGGTATTTAGATACTTATTTTTATCGACCTCTGAGACTGCTTGATGAAGAAGAAACTGTGCCATTCCCAAAATTCCATTGAGTGGCGTTCGAATTTCATGACTCATAATTGCTAAAAATTTAGACTTGGTTTTATTGGCATCTTCAGCTGCAGTTTTTAATTCTTGAAGTTCTTTAATGCCTTGTTCTCGAATATTTAATGAATAGACAAAATAACGCACGCCAAAAAGAATCGCAACAATAGCTAGCAAGGTAATTGCGCTAACTTGAAAAGCTAATTTATACCAGCTCTCTAAAATTAAATCCATGGGCACCACAATCACGTTGATTAATGGATATTTCCATACCGTTCTGACGGAAGATAGGCGAAGTTGGGTTTCTCCAGTAGATAATCTTGTCGTATTTAACTCTACAATCCCAGAATCTTTTTGCTGTTCATAAATCAATTTATATGCAGCACCTTGGGTGTTTTTAGTGCCAATGGCCTCATTTTTAGAAGGGTACCTAGCCAATAAAACAAAGTCATCTCTAAATAAATTAACGGTAATATCAGGTCCCATATTGTTTGCAATTTTTTCATAAAAATCAGTAAGTACATCAACTGATAAGCCGACAATGACTAAACCTAAAAATTGACCATTAGGGTCATTTATTCTGCGACTTAAATAAAAAGTCCACTTTCCATTCCCTTTATTTTTAACAGGCTGGCTAATAAATAACTTTAACTGCGGATCTGATTGGTGAGCTTTGAAATAATCTCTTTCCGCCAGGTTAATCGGGCTAATTGGGTAATATCTTGAAAAATTAAGATTATCTCCATTATTCGCCACCACCGATACGACATCTATTTGAGATAGCCCAGCTTTTCGATCTTGCAATTTTTCAAAGATAAGCTTCGATGACATTTTTACTCGAAACTCATCATTATTTTTAATCTTTAAAACATCAATCTCAGCAACAATCGTATCTAATACCACTAGCGCGGTGTCAATGGATTGTGATGTCTGAAGAGCTAAAGTAAGAGTGACATTATCGAGCTGTCTTTTCCACGCCTCAATCTGACGTTCTCGAGCGGTCTGAATTGCTATCACAGCAAAAATAATTAAAGCAAGGATAAGTCCTAACCCAAACCAAATAACATCATTTGCCGTTTCGCTATATCTCTTGGAAAGTATGGGTAGTTTGATCATTGAGTTTTTGTATATGTTTTTTGTTCTTGCATCAACATGACTATGATAGTGGCAAAACAATACAAATGAAGATATTTGAAGCGTTAATTTGGTGCGGTACAAGTTATACCATCGAATCTTTTTGGGCAAATTATTTTTTTTACACTATCTTTCTGTCTAGTAGCGCTCTAGCTAATCTAGTCAATCCCCGTGATTCATGACTGAGTATGACTAATTACTTGATCCTGTGGGCGGAGGTGCATTTGGGGCAATATATGCGGATGAAGGATCAGTCTGAATCGGCTTCCAAGGCTCAGGGCAGCTTGCTACATTTGGGTAGAAGTTGTTTTCAGATTCGCAAAAATACCAGATCGAGGGTTTTGCCACAACTGGTGGTGGGATTTGTTGGGCATAACTCGGCGGGGGTTGAATGACTATCGGTTGTTGATACACCACCGGCGGTGGATAAGGTGTGTAGTAGTAAGGTCGAGGGTATTGAGAAGCAACAATACCTCCGCCAATGACTCCGGCACCAATTCCCCAGCCCCAGCCATGATGCCAACTCCGGTAAGCTTGAGCCTGTGAGCCGATGAACACAGTTGAGAATGCAAAAATAACTTGCAGCAATGTCTTCATTTGCTGTTTTTTCATCATTCATTCTCCAGTTAAAAGTCAGCTCATCTCATATTTGCGTTTAAGCACGAAATGTGTATTTCTATAACGACTCAAACTTTACTTAAGTTGACACAATCTCTAAAACAACTCAAAAAAACTGATACAAAAGATAATCTTTATGTTTTCAAGAAGTTCTCTAGTCAATTTTCACTTTACTTTTAGCAACAAGTGGAACCCAACGATTAATTTCATCAAGCAAAAATGCTTGCTGTTCTGCTGCCGAGATGTTTAAAACTCGACCGCCATCTTTTTCCACAAGGGCAATAAATTCAGGGTCTTTATTGACTTGAGCTAAGGCTTGACGTAACTTTAAGACGACTTGGGGTGGGGTATTGGCCGGTGCAAATATGCCAAACCAACTCTCTCCAGAAAATTTAGTAAGCCCAGTTTCATTGATGGTAGGTAATTGCGGAAATAATGGCGAACGCTTCTCTGCTGAAACAACGATTCCCTTTAATCGATTGGACTGAACAAAAGATTTAGATGCTGAAATGTTGTCAAAAATGATATCTAATCTACCTGCCATCATTTCTTGATAAGCTTGCGGTGCGCCTTTGAAAGGAACGTGAACCAAATCTAGGCCAAGTTGATCGGTTAATATACTTGCCCACACATGTTGTAGTGTTCCAATTCCTGCAGAGCCATAGGTGAATTGGCCCGGCTTGTCTTTCATGAGCTTGACCATGTCCGCTAAATTATTAACTGGCAAGTCAGGTCGCGTTGAGAGAACAAATGCATACGCTGAAATATAACCTAAAGGTATAAAATCTTTCGCTGGGTCATATGGCAAATTCTTCATCAGCGCTTTATTCATCACCATATTAAATAATCCACCAACTAATAAGGTATAGCCATCCGCAGGGGCTTTTGCAACAAACTCTGTGCCAATTAATGAGCCTGCGCCAGCTTTGTTTTCCACAAAGGTCGCTTGTGGTAACAAATCAGTTAATTTTTGCGCAACTTTTCGTCCAATGATGTCAGTCCCTCCTCCAGGAGCTATTGGCACGATTAACTTAATAGGGTGATTTGGATAGTCAGTATTTTGTTGCGCAAATGCGCTCACTGAAATAGTCATCAGTAACATAACGACTTTACGCATAAAAGGTGTTGTCTTTTTCATATTCAACTCATGTTTTCTTTTTTAGGGTGCTTTGATACCTGCGGTTTTTACAATTTTTTCATACAGACTTAAATCTACTTTAATTTGCTCTGCAAACATTTCTGGTGAAGTAGGCGTTATGATGATTCCTAGTCCACTCAATTTTTCTTTGGCTTGCTCCGAATTTAATATTTCATTGAGCGCTTTATTAATTTCCAAAACGATAGGTCTAGGTGTTTTAGCTGGGGCTAATATCCCAATCCATGACATCACAGAAATATCTTTAAACCCACTTTCGATGAAAGTGGGTACATTAGGTAAACTAGTTACACGATTTTTTGCTGAAACTGCAATCGGCTTTAACTGACCACTATCCACATATTGGGAGGCCCCTGCTAAGTTGGTAAATGCCAGCGGAACATCGCCGCTCATTAAACCAATCAGTGCTTGCCCCCCACTTTTATAAGGTATAGAAACTAAATTGGCATTTGTTTTTTGTTTTAATAACTCACCTGCTATATGAGGGGTTACCCCTATACCTGAAGTGGCATAAGATAAGCCATTGGGCTCTTTCAAAGACAGAGCAACAACTTCTTTTACCGTCTTTGCATTTAAACTCGGATTTGCCAACAAGATTAAGGCAGCATCTCCAATCTTACCAATCGGCGCAAAATCTTTGATTGTATTGAATGGGATTTTTTCAAAGATGTGCGGATTAATGACTAAAGTGCCGTCAAAGCCAACTAATAAGGTATATCCATCAGGATTGGCATTAGCCACAAAACTCGCGCCTATATTGCCAGAAGCCCCCGCCTTGTTCTCTGCATAGACTTCAACGCCAAGTTTTTGAGATAGTTGTTGCCCTATATATCTGCCGCCAATATCGGTAACTCCTCCAGGGGCAAAGGGAATAATTAAATGAATAGGTTTATTGGGAAAATCTTTTGCTTGAGCCGAAAAGATACAAATCGAAGAAAAAACGATAAAGTACTTTAATCTATGTAAAATCAAATTCAATAGCATCTCCTATATCTAACTATATTTTTTATTGGGATTCAAATGTTTACATTAAAACGTCAAATATCTATTTTTATTTTTGTACTAGGATTATTACATCCCTATTTTGTATCTGCTCAAGAATATCCCAATAAGCCAGTAAGAGTAATCGTACCATTTGCCGTTGGTGGTGGTGCAGATATTGTTGCAAGACTCGTATTTCAGAAATTATCGCTCCGCTTAGGACAGTCCTTCATCATTGATAATCGTGGTGGCGCCGGTGGTATCGCAGGTACTGATGCTGTGGCTAAATCTGCGCCTGATGGTTATACGCTTTTATTAGGGCAAACTGGTCCTAATGCGATTAATCCCTCTTTATTTCCTCAAGTTCCTTATGACCCAGAAAAAGATTTCGCACCAATTATTCAATTAACAAGTTTCTCCTATGTGGTTGGACTAAATAATCAAATTCCCGCAAAAAATCTTCAAGAATTTGTTCGATTGGTTAAAGATAATCCTGAAAAGTATTCATTTGCAAGTGCTGGCATGGGAAGTTCAGGTCAAATAGCTGCGGAACAATTTATGCGTGCGACAGGAACAAAAATGGTTCATATCCCATACAAAGGCGGCGGTCCAGCATTAATTGATGCCATGGCGGGTGTTGTTAGTCTTACTTTTGGCGACATTGCGGCAATTACACCAATGGTTCAAGCAAACCGGATTAATGCAGTGGCTGTAACAAGCAAAAATCGTTCTAAGTTCCTCCCTAATATTCCTACTGTAGCGGAATCTGGCTACCCTGGATTTGAAGCTCTAGCATGGCAAGCAGTTTTAGCTCCCGCAAAAACTCCACCTGCCATTATTAATAAATTAAATACCGAACTTAATGAAGTTTTAAAAGACAACGAAGTCCGAGAAAAACTTCTGAGTAATGGCCTTGAAATTGTCGGCGGAACCCCAAAAGAATTCGGGGACTACATTCGCTCAGAAATCATAAAATACAAGAAAATAATTCAAGAAGCTAATATTAAGATTGATTGAACTCTGACTACTCCCCATAGCTAAAGCGAGGGGCTTTAAGCTGCTTTTGGTAAAAAGTTGAATAATTCGCCAATATGTTGATGTTTGTCCATCGACCAAATGAGATCAATGAATTTGTCTGCATCTATTGTTAGCTGATGAAATTCAATTTGATTTCTTAGTTTGATTTCTAAATCGAGATCTGAGAGTGGTCTATCTACAGATCCTCTTGCATGATCAATTGTGATGTCGAAAACACTATCTTTACAGGTGAATTCAATTTTTACCCCATCAACTGCAATATTTAAATCGTCTACAAATGATATTTTTGAATAAAACTCTTGAATCGTCTTATTGCTAACAATCTCATCACTAAACTCTTTTAATCCGGCCTTGCCAAAATGTAAGGCTACTGCAACTGCATGCTGTCCACTCACTTGAGATTGCCTACCTGTTTGTATTGTTGGTCTATCTGTTCGTTGTTTCAACAGGGGGTTACCAATAATCCGTATGGATTTAATAGACGAAACAAAATCCGGGGTTGAGACTTCATTATCATAGACCTTTAAGCAAGCTTCAATGACTGGGTTCAGAACTACTCCACATGGATATGGCTTATAGGTGTTATTTAAAATTTCCCAATGCACTCCTAATTGATCGGTAATCAAATTCCCCCGTGCATGATCGCCAAAGACATGCAGAAAACCTCTAGCCCCCTCTAAGGGCTCTTGTGGTCCATCAAAACCTTCTTTGGCGCAAATAGCTGATAAAAGCCCATTTTTTGCAGCATTGCCAACACTCATGCTTTTTGACATCGTTCCTAAATTTTCAACCAATCCACACGCTTGCGTAGCGGCATTACCGATTGCCCACATCATTTGTTCTTGATTGAGCTGCATCAATTTGGCTGAGGCTATCGCCGAACCCAGTACCCCACAAGTTGAAGTAATATGCCAGCCTTTACTGTAGTGAAATGGTGAAATTGCATTACCAATTCTGCACTCAAATTCCATTCCCAAAATAAGAGCCAACAAAAATTCTTTACCCGTCGTTTCATTTTGCTGCGCGAGCGCTAATAGTGGTGCAGCTACCGGTGCGGTGGGGTGAATGATTGTAGGGATATGAGTGTCATCAAAATCAAATACGTTTGCTGCCATCGCATTTAAAGCACTCGCTTGAAGTATGTCTAACTTCTCGTCAAAACCAACCACCGAAGCCTGCGGTCTTGCAGAGAACTGCCGAAGAATTCCAAAGGCCTTGACTATTGTCGGATCTTGATAAGACGCTATACAAACAGCAAAATAATTCATTAATGATCGTTGTGCTTCATGTACAACTTGACTTGGCAAATCTTCAAATTGATATCGGTGTGTAAATCGAATGAGTTCTTCGGTTATCTTTGGCATCTCTAAAAGGCTTCCCCTGTATAAGTGGTGTATATTTCTAGATAAGAATAACCTAAAACGTATTTGTTTTTAGAATATATATGAGACAACATCTTTTTAAATAAGGTAAGAGTATGCAAAATAAAGTCATAGGCATCATAGGCCTAGGAATGATGGGTATCCCCATGGCAAATAATTTATTGAAGGCTAACTTTACGGTCAAGGGATTTGATCTGAACCCTCAAGCTAAAGAAAAAATAATAGCTAGCCCTTCTTTTGAGTGGCTAGATAGCCCTGCTGCCATTGCAAAGTCCTGTCAAATTATTATTTTAATGCTCCCAGATAGTCACATTATTGATCGGCTTCTCTGGGGTGATGGTCAAGATGGCATCGTTAGTGATTTCAAAGAAAATACTCTAGTTATAGATATGAGTTCATCTAAGCCGATGAACTCAAAAACAAATGCAGACAAATTACGCAATTTGGGATTTGATTTTATTGACGCCCCAGTTTCTGGCGGCGTAAAAAGAGCGATCGATGGCTCTTTAGCTATTATGGTTGGTGGTGATAAAAAATGTGTTGATTTTGCGATGCCTATTTTTGAAGCTTTAGGAAAAACTATTGTCCATGTTGGTAAAGCGGGTGCTGGTCATGCAGTGAAGGCATTAAATAATTATGTTTCAGCGGCCGGCATCTTGGCAGTTAGTGAAGCTTTAGTCGCCGCAGAAAAATTTGGAGTCGACCCACATCTAGTTAACCAAGTTTTTAATGCTTCCTCTGGTAAAAATAATACGACTGAGGTCAAGGTTGAAAACTTTATGTTATCTGGAACATATAACTCTGGATTTGCTCTAGCTCTGATGAGAAAAGATATACATACCGCTAAAGAATTTATTAATGGTATGCAAACCCCTGGTGACTTTGCGGATTTATGTTTCGAACAATGGGAAGACGCTGAAAAGACTTTACCTAAAGGGGCTGATCATACTGCTATGTTTGCCTATATTAAAGACCAAACTTCAGAAAGCTAAATATGAAACTAGCCACCTGGGAAGTGTTTGCAATGCGCTACGCAACGATTGAGCGTAGAAGATCAGAAAACTTTATCGTTCACGACTTACATGATGCAGCGACCCAAATGGATTACTACGTTTGGTTTATAAAAAATGATCAGGAAACGATTCTGATTGATACAGGATTTGATCAAAAAGCAGCCAATGAACGTAAAAGAAATTTGTTGCGCTGCCCGATTCACTCTCTAAAAGAAGCTGGTATTGGGCTTGATAGTATTAAAGATACGGTGTTAACTCATGCACATTATGACCATGCAGGAAATATTGAAAAACTAAAAAATACGCGTTTTCATCTTCAAGAACGAGAGATGTCATACGCGACAGGCAAAGATATGCGTCATGCTTTTTGTCGGCATGCTTATGACCCCCATAATGTTTGCGAACTCATTTATGCAAACTATGAAGAACGTGTTGGCTTTCATGATGGTGTTTATGATCTGCGCTCAGGTATTGAGGTACATTGGGTTGGAGGTCATACTCGCGGCCTTCAAATTGTCAGAGTGCATACCAAAAGAGGCTGGATTGTTTTAGCTTCAGATGCCGCTCATTATCTTGAAAATTTAATGAAGCGTTCACCATTTCCTATCGTGGCTGATGCCTCAGATATGCTCAACGCATATGAACTCATCGAATCACTGGCGGAATCACATCAACATATCATTCCAGGACATGACCCACTGGTAATGAATTCGTATCAGCCCTCAGGGCCAAAACATTTAGAAATCGTCTCTTTAACTGACCCCATCTAAGGTGCGCATGAATAAATTACTCGGCATTGTTATTTCAGTTGCTTGTGCTTTTTTTCTCCCATTAGCTCATTCGCAAAGTACCTTCCCTAACAAACCAATCCATATTGTTATTCCGTTTCCCCCTGGAGGTTCTACAGATGTTTTAGGCAGACTTCTTGGCGCTTCTATGTCGAATAATCTTGGCCAAAGTGTTATTGTTGAAAATACGGGTGGTGCTGGTGGCACTATCGGCGCCACTAAAGTAGCTAGATCACCTGCAGATGGCTACACCTTACTATTTCATAATATGGCGCATGCAAGTGCCCCTGCACTTTATAGTAAATTGCCCTATAACCCCATTCAAGATTTTGAACCTATTGGAATTGTGACTGAAGTCCCGATGATTCTTGTGGCCAGGAAAAACTTTCCAGGCAATAACTTTAGTGATGTTCTTGCTTACGCCAAAACAAATGGAGATAAGCTAAATTTCGCCAATGCTGGGGTTGGTGCTACCTCCCAATTATGTGAAGCACTTTTAAAAAGTGCCACTGGTAGTAAGTGGACGAGTGTTCCTTATAAAGGTACTGGTCCGGCTCTAAATGATCTGCTAGGTGGTCAAGTTGATTTTATTTGTGACCAACCCGCAAGTACCATTTCACATATTAAGGCAGGGAACCTCAAACCAATTGCTGTGGCCACAAAAAATCGCTTAAAAATCTTGCCGCAAGTGGCTACATTCTCTGAATCCGGGTTGCCTGGTTTTGAATTAACCGTATGGCATGGGCTGTATGCCCCTAAAGGGACGCCCAAAGAAGTCGTTGATCGCTTAGCAACAAGCTTAAGAGATACGCTAAAAGATCCCGTCATTATCGAACGCTATCAAGATATGAGTGCTTCTATTGCGACTCCAACACAAGCCACGCCTGAGGCCTTACAAAACTTCCTCAAAGCCGATGTGGAGCGCTGGAAAACCGCCTTAAAGGCGGCAGGGATACAAGCAGAATAATTGCTCTATTTTAAATCGTACTTTTCCCCTGAAAAGAAATGATTAGGACTCATAAACATCGATAAAAATATTGCTCCATTGGGGGCAACCGCAATGTGCTGGCTTCCTGCTGGTCGCCAAACATAGGTTCCCGGAAAAGCCTTACCTTCTTCATCTTCAAGACTTCCCTCTAACATGAAGGTCTGTTCTAAGCCGGTGTGCTCATGAAAAGGCACTACTGCACCCGCATCCATCTTAAATAAAACAGTCGACATGCCTGATGTTGCCTCAGTATATAAGACCTTAATTTGAATGCCCGGAAATGGCGTTGGGGACCAACTCATTTGCTGCGGATCAATGTAATGGGAGCGCAAGGATTGATCGATTACAGTATTTGTCATTTTATTGTCCTTATTTTTATAGCTATTTTAACAAAAATGCGAAAGAAATTCC
>CANFUO010000022.1 GCA_947450225.1 Burkholderiaceae bacterium
ATACGACAAATTGTTGCCTCTCATCACGCCAGTAATGCACGTGTTTTTGGTTCAGTGGCTAAAGGTGAGGACACTGATCAAAGTGACTTAGATCTTTTGATTGACCCCACAAATGAGACTACTTTGTTTGATATTGGAGCAATTCGAAGGAAGTTAAAAAGCCTTCTAGGAGTGACAGTGGATGTCCTTACCCCGAATGCTTTACCTGATCACTTTCGTGATGAAGTGATATCCTCTTCGATACCAGTATGACTAAACATCCACTAAGGTTGGATGACTATCTAAAGCATATTAATCAAGCCATCGACAGAATTGAGTCTTATATAAAAGATTGTGATCAATTAGCTTTCATCACTAATACAATGATTCAAGATGCAGTGATTCGAAACTTTGAAATTATAGGAGAAGTATCAAGAAATATTGAACGTCTATTTCCTGAATTTATAGAAGAACATTCTGATATTCCATTTATTGATGCCTATGAAATGCGAAATGCTTTGTCACATGGGTATTTCAAAGTTGACTTAGATATTTTGTAGAAAACCATCCAAGTCAATTTGCCAGATTTGAAGATACAAATTAATCAATTGGTAAATCGGTAACTCATAGTTCCAACGGTCTAAGAAGCCCAATATCGCACGTTCGAATCCTGCTGGGCAGGCCAAAACTGTAAAGTATGTCTCAGCCCATACACCTAAAACACTTATATTGATTCCTTTTATGCATGTTGTGAACTAGGATTGAAGCGTCTAGGATACTACCCAATCTGGAGTTGGCTTACCTTTATTTGGTATGCTCTTACTTATGCAATACGCAAATGAATTGTTCTTTTTTATATCCGCACTGATTCTATGGGGTTTGGTGATTGCCTCTCTGCCCTTAATCAAATCAAAAGAGAAAGATCGGCCTGATCAATATTGGTTTTGGTCGCTGATATTTGCAGCTACGGCGTATTCTTTTTTTGCGATTGCATCAACTACGTATATAGCTCTTATTACTTTAGCTAATATCTGCTTCGTGGCCAGTCACGTGTATCTGGCTTTTTTTACACGCGCGTTACTTAAGCCAGTGACTCGGAAATGGAAGTATTTATCTTTATTGGGATTATTGGTTTTTGGAATTGTATTTGAGATTCTTCGGCAAAAGTTCACATTTGCAGATCGAGTTAATTTTGTTGGGATTATATCTATCCTCTTTTTGATTTGGGCCTGTTTCTCATTGATAGTAATTGGCGTAGGAAAGTCTACTCAACTGAAATTTTTATTAATATGTTCCATCGTAGAAATTTTATTAGCTTTGGCGAGGTTAGTTTTTCTTTATATTGAAGCCCCTGCGGCCAATATCAACTTATATCAAGAGTCATTTTTAAGTTCTATATTCAGGTTGAGTTGGTTTGCCTTCCAAGCGCTTTCTTATATCGCCATTATTGGATACTTTGTTGAAAAGATTAGTGTGGATAGAGCGCTCTCTCTATCTGAAAGAGAAAGAATTGCAGGATTAAGTAAAGAGTTGCACATCGTTAATAATTTATTAGAAGAAAAAGATGAACTATTGAAAGCTTTAAATCAAGAGAAAGCGAAGTCGGAGAGAGCGAATGAGGCCAAGGGCCAGTTTTTAGCGAATGTATCGCATGAGATACGTACGCCATTGCATGGTTTGATAGGCTTGACATCAATGACGTTGAAGTCATCGATGTCAGAAGATATCAGGAAGTCATTGGATAAAGTGTTGTATTCATCTAAAGCATTATTAGTGATCTTAAATGATATTTTGGACTTTTCCAAAATTGAAGCCGGGGTGATTGAGATCAACAATGAGCCCTTCAAAATGAAGCATCTTATGGACGATATCAAGGATTTATTTTTGATCTCTGCCACAGAGAAAGGTATCGAATTACGGTTTGATATTGATCCAGCGACCCCTGAAGTAATGATCGGTGATTTTTATAAATTACGCCAAGTATTATTCAACTTGGTAGGGAACGCGATTAAATTTACGCAGCAAGGTTATGTGGAAATCAGGGTTCGGATAGATCAGATAGAGGCAGAGTCAGTGCGAGTGACGATGACGGTCAAAGATACAGGTATCGGAATATCAGAGAAGGATCTTAAAGTCATTTTTGAGCCCTTTAATCAGTTAGATAATACGCATAGTCGTCGGTATGATGGGGTGGGATTAGGCTTACCGATTACGAAGAACCTTTTGTTAAAAATGGGTTCTGAGCTGATGATGAAGAGTCAACCTGGAGTTGGGACAGAGTCTACATTTGCAATACCTTTAAGGGTCAATGACCGTATTCCATACAAGCATCGCACCTTACAGGCTTCTAGCCTAAAAGAAGAATCTAGCTTGCCATATGCATCGTTAGCTGGTCGACATGTATTAGTTGCAGAGGATAACCCAATCAATATTGAGGTGGTGCGTCAATATTTGAATTTCCTAAAGATTGAATCGCATTTTGTGACAGATGGACAGCAATGCATAGAAGCATTGAAGAATAATCGGTATGAATGTGTATTGATGGATATCCAGATGCCGAATTTCGATGGCATGCAGGCAACATATCAGATCCGTTTAATGGATGGGTTGAAAGATATACCGATTATTGGATTGAGTGCTGGAGTGGCTGAAAGTGACCGAGAAAAGGGCTTAGCAAGTGGTATGAATGATTTTCTGGCCAAGCCTTTTGAAGTCGAAGACCTTGCTAAGACACTCATGAAGTATCTGTGTTGATAGTCAATCTCACCGAATCCAACCCCACCGGACCCCGCACGCCAAGCCGCATACGTCAAACCACATCCACGAAACGGTTACTAATTGTTAAGTTATTGTTTCAAATAGGTTTTCGCACGTTCCAATCGTGCTGGCCAGGCCAAAATCTTCGAAAATTAGACTACTAGGGTAATTGTGACTATTCTCGACTAGACGCTCTAATTGCAAGCATCTCGAATGACTACTCCCCATGGCTAAAGCGAGGGGCTTTCCGTTGCTTTTGGTAAATTTTTAGTATTTTTAGAGAGATAAAATTATGTAGCCGTAGAAGCCTATAAAATATATAATCAGAGATTATCTGCCCATAGCTCAGCTGGATAGAGCAACGCCCTTCTAAGGCGTAGGTCGCACGTTCGAATCGTGCTGGGCAGACCACAAAAATATCCCTCAAGTCGCTCTTTTATGAGTTAATTACCTTCATTCAACTATGATGCCATCTGAAGCCCTCCATTAAACTAGACTAGAAATTCGACAAATTTTCGCATTTCATCACGCCAGAAATACGGGGGTTTTTAGTTCTGTAGTTAAGTGGGTTGGGGAGGACACTAACCAAAGTGATTTGGATATTTATTGATCCCACAAATGAAATTCCCCTGATTGATATTGGGGTTATTCGAGAAAAGTTAAAAGATCTTCTTGGCGTAACTTTAGATGTTCTAACTCCAAATGCTAAAGCCTTCAAAATTCAACCTATTTCTAATGATATTGACAGAAAAGACATTTTGAGGAAATTTATTAGGTACGATGTGCCCAGAAGGAATGACCTCAAATAATGAAGTATTAGAAGCCCTTGAAGTTTATGATTTTGGCTCCAAAACAATCAAACACATTATGCAAGAAATCAAAGATTATTATGTCGTTTTACAACGCGGATAGTAATGATTGCTTCGAAGGATCGGTAGAATTGAGATACAAGGCTAGGATTAACAGACCAAAGCATTCTTGAAGAATTTGAGTGAGATATTACTTTTTCTAGATTAATAGAATTATGTAATCCTGCACTTTAAAGTATGTCAAAATAAACAATTAAAAAATGTAAAGGAAAGATGATGAGCAAAGTTGCAAATAATGTAGGGTGGAGTTTTGTTGGATGGATATTGATTCTTGCGGGCTTAATGGTGTACGTTCAGGGTTACAAGCCGATTGTCTTTGTGGTCGGAATTCTGGTTATTTTATATCGTGCGGTAATCGCGCATACTGATGAATATACGCCAAAAATAAATGATTAATCTTTAAAGTCCGAAAGTAATTATCAGCATAATTACTTTAAAAGTATGACACGTATTTAATTTTGTACAGTAATGTTGCGTTTTTGAAAAAAATGTAAAGGAATCCTGATAAAAGTCCTTAACAAATCTTATTTGATAATCATATTTTCGATATCTCTAGCCTGATTAGATAGCTTTACAGCTTCAGCAGCAGAATCTGCCGCCAGAAAAGTGATTTGCAGCGTTGGCAGCAAAGTGGTATGAATGATTTCCTGGCCAAGCCCTTTGAAGTTGACGAACTCGCCGAGATACTGATGAAATATCTCGGCTAATGCCAATCTCCAACCAATCAACTCCACATATCAAACCGCATATCTAAAACCAAAAGTGCGGAACTGTAAAACTTTGTTAAGTTATCTTTTATATAAATTTAACTCCTTCCTAGCTTAAGTTTCCACGTTAGAATCGTGCTGGGTAGGCAAAAATTCTAAAAATTTATTTACTGTAATCGCTTGAACTGATTGAGATGTCCGAAAAATAGATATACCTAAAACTCCCATAGAAGAATATAAAGATAATTGGATTGATCATTTTGATAAGTTTGGGACTGAATCGCTACGACTAACAATCATAGGTTTAAGTATGAAATATGACTTGTTCAAGGAAAATTCAAAATTGGTTACAATTTCATTACAGAATAATTACAAAATCATGTTGAACTGGAGATTTTATGTTTTTTAGCAAGTTTCTACCCAAAAATGATGTTTTTTATGATCTTTTTGATCAACATGCCGAGTTTATTGTTAAAACAGGTATTGGTTTAAAAGATTTAGTCGCTAATTTTGGGGACGTTAGTTCTAGAGATCGTTACATTTCTAACATTAATTCAGCAGAGCATGGTGCCGACAGAGTTACCAAGGAAGTAAATCGCCTAATCCATAAAACATTTATTACTCCAATTGATAGAGAGCAGATACATGCCTTAATTAATATGATGGATGATATCGCAGATGCCATCCAAGATACAGCTGAAGTTTTAATTTTGTATAACGTAACTAAAACGAACGCCGATATTGTCGGCTTAACCGATCTTTCTTTAAAAGCATGTGAAAGAGTTCGCTATGCAGTCTCATTACTGTCTAGTGTAGGTAAACCTAATATAGCAATGGGAATTCTTAAAACCTGTGAAGAGATTGACATTCTTGAATCAGACGCAGATAGAATCATGCGCTCTGCAATGAGTGACTTGTTCCAAAATGATCAAGATGCAAAAGAATTAATTAAATTAAAAGCAATCTACGAATTATTGGAAACGATTACAGATAAGTGTGAAGATGTCGCCAATATTATCGAAGGTATTGTTTTGGAAAATTCATAATGGGTCATGAATCCTTCTGGGTAATTGTCTTATTAATATTGTTGGCATTGACATTCGATTTTTTAAATGGGTTTCATGATGCAGCAAATTCAATTGCAACAATTGTTTCTACTGGTGTTTTACGCCCTAATCAAGCGGTTGCATTTGCGGCATTTTTTAACTTATTCGCACTTCTTATATTTCCTCTAACCGTTGCAGCGACCATTGGTAAAGGCATTATTAATCCTGGTATCGTTGATAGTCATGTTATTTTTGGGGCATTAGTTGGATCAATTTTCTGGAACCTGATTACCTGGTTTTATGGTATTCCCTCAAGTTCATCGCATGCTCTCATTGGAGGATTAATTGGGGCTAGCTTATCAAAGGTTGGATTAAGTTCTTTATTGTGGCCTGGAATTTTTAAAACAATTATTTTTATTTTCATATCACCTTTATTAGGTTTTTTATTAGGCTCTATTATTATGGTGATAGTGGCTCATCTATTTAAAAATCAAGCGTTAGCTTCAACAGATAAAACTTTCCGTAATTTACAGCTTCTTTCATCAGGAATTTATAGTATTGGTCATGGTGGTAATGACTCTCAAAAAACAATTGGTATTATTTGGCTCATTTTAATTTCAGGTGGTTATGTGAGTTCAACCAGCTCAACTCCGGGCTATTGGGTTATTTTAATTTGTTATTTTGCAATTGCCTTAGGGACATTATGTGGTGGTTGGCGGATCGTTCGAACCATGGGAGGGCGCTTAACAAAATTAAAGCCTGTAGGGGGCTTTTGTGCTGAGACAGGAGGGGCAGTAACTTTGTTTATAGCAACTGGACTCGGTATCCCTGTTTCAACGACGCATACAATTACTGGGGCAATTATTGGCGTTGGATCAACCCAGCATATGAGTGGCGTTCGATGGGGACTCGCTCAAAATATTGTTTGGGCTTGGATCATAACAATTCCTGCCGCTGGCATTGTTGCTAGTCTTGGATATTTTTTTAGTAGCTTACTATTTAAATAAGTGTTATTTAAATAGATGTATCTACAGTCAACTATCCCTTGATCAAAGTATCAAGCTATTCATATGCAATGATATGATATAAACGCATATATTCATTCTGGCAAGCAACTGATAGCGACTCAAAACTATTCGTTTAAATAACATAATTGATGGGTTATTTGTATATGAGGTCAGATTAATTGCATTTAGTTAAGAATGAAGTTATTGTCAAGAAGTGAATTGTTTTATAAAAAATCAAATGATCGAATTTTAAAAATATGAAAACTCTAGTTTATGGAGCGGGGGCGATTGGTAGTTGGTTAACTGCCGAGTTAACAAAAGCAAATCATGACGTTTGTGTTTTAGCTAGGGGCGAGAATCTTCGCAATTTACAAGCGCATGGTGTGACTTATGGGGAGGTTGGCGGCGAGCAATTTCATGTGCCTGTGCGCTGCATTGCCCCAGATTCAAATGAAAAAGACTTTGACATCATTTTTATTACGCTTAAATCCATGCAAATATCGGATGCGGCAAAAGATATCGTTGCGAGAATGACCCCAGGTGGTTCGCTCGTCATGATACAAAATGGGTTGCCATGGTGGTACTTTAGTGGCGTTGACTCCCCCTGGAGTGGCACAAGCTTAAAAACACTAGATCCTGATGGCTCACTGACCAAGAATATCCCAATAGAGGCTGTCATCGGTGGTGTGATTTTTAGACCAGTAATAAAGGTCGGTCCCACTCAATATGCTCTGCCAAAGGTTCCTAAAGCGTGGTTAACTATTGGTGAAGTTGATAATCAATTACGTCCTAGATTGTATGAAATTGAAAAACTCGTAGCATCCACCGGCTTTAGAGTAGAAGTCGTTCAAGATATTCGAAAAGCAAAATGGCAAAAATTACTTAGAAACATTGTGTGGAATACCCTCTGTACGATTGGTCAGTCTCCACCCGGAAGATATGAGGCTCATCCTTATGGATCTGAACTAGTACATCTGATTATGAATGAGGGTTTAGCTGTGACCAAGCTACTGGGAATAGATCTGGAAATCAATCCCGTGAGTGAATTATTAAGTGCCAAGGGAGATTTTAGAAATACCCCATCAATGCTTCAAGATATAAGGGCAGGCCGTCCTCTTGAAAGTGCTGCAATCATCAAAGTAGTAATTGAGATGGGCGAAATTTTAAAGATTCCGACGCCAACACTGCGCATGATTTCATTATTTTTAGATGTTTTGAATCAGGCAACGCAGGAAGATGGTGGCGGAATTCGGGTTGTAGGTAAATAATCTTATTACAAACTTCAATATAAAATAATCATGAAACTCATCAATCGATTTTTAGCAATGCTATGGATAATTTGCTTCAGTTTTGGTTTAAATATATCCGTTCAGGCTCAAGAATATCCTAACAGGCCTATTAAAATTGTTATCCCTTATCCTCCGGGTGGACCTTCAGATATTGTGGGACGCCTACTTGGTCAAGCCTTAAGTGAAAGTCTTGGACAAGCGGTCATTATTGAAAGTAAACCTGGTGCTGCCGCAAATATTGGTATGCAATATGTAGCTCGCTCTAGCCCAGATGGATATACCCTTTTGTTGGTTAGTAGTAATTTAGTGATTAATCCTAATTTATATGCAAATCCAGGATATGACGCCATTAAAGATTTCTCACCGATTATTATGCCGGCTGGTTCACCCAATTTAATTCTCGTTCACCCAAGTTTTCCAGCTAAAAATATTCAAGAATTTTTAGCATTAATCAAAGCAAATCCAGGGAAATATGACTTTGCAAGTCCAGGGGGCGGTTCTGGCCCGCATCTGAGTGCAGAGTTACTTAAATTGAAATTGAATTTAAGTATGCAGCACATTCCTTTTAATGGCGGAGGACCTGCACTGCAAGCTATTTTAGGTAATCAAGTTCCGATTGCTTTTTCCACATTGCCTCCAGCCATTGCTCAGGTCAAAGCAGGTAAATTAGTTGGTATAGCGTTTACTAGTAGTTCGAGATCCCCTGTTCTGCCAGATGTACCAACCCTAGTCGAATCTGGTGTTGCCGAGGTAGAAGGGGAGACTTTGCAATTTATCGTTGCGCCAGCCGGAACGCCAAGCGCAATTATTCAGAAACTTAATTTGGAATTTAATAAGGCATTATCGAATCCAGAATTACAAACAAAGTTGATTAATGCTGGCTATTTTGTTTATAACAATTCGCCAGCGCAAACTGCCCAGAAAATACGTGTAGAGCTCGATAAGTGGGGGGCTGTTATCAAAGCTGGAAAAATTAAACCTGACTAATCATTCAAAATTGATTGTAAGGGTCTAACTTCTATAGAGATGTTTTGCTATTGCGCTCGCAATTACTTTGCCCCGCTGGCCTTTGAAACATATAGTGCAATCGCCTTTATTTCTTCGGCAGAAAATTTATCCTTAAAAGAAGGCATTGCCCCAAGACCATTATTAAGAGCGGTGATAACTCTGAGTTGATTCGGTTTTAATTCATCTAAAATAGGACCAACAGCACCTTCAGACTCAGCATCTTTTAACGTATGACAAATTCCGCAGGGTGGGATAGCGCTAGAGAAAAGCTTTTTACCTAGGGTGAAATCGCTCGCCTCATCAGCCATCACAAAACTTGTCCCCAAGCATAGCAAAGCGAGGACTATTAGCCTCAAAAAAACGCTGTAATGCATGTTCTTAGGCTACTATGATATTAAACGAATGATCTGCCCAGCTATTGTTGTTATAGCCACTTTGATTTTCTCCCCTGGTTTCTGGTTGAGATTTTCCAGACGTATCAGTGGCCCTAGAGGCAAGGGTGTAACTACCCGTGCCCATCAATGTTTCTAGAACAAATTGTCGCCATGCAAATTTTCCTAGGTCAGGCCCAACAAAACGCGCTTGTTGCCAAGTTTTTCCGCCATTGATAGATACCTCAACACCTTTGACAGGGACTAATCCACCAAAGGCTACACCTTGGATTTGAACCTTACCTGGCTTGACAGTGCCACCATCAGTAAATGGTGAGTTAATCCAAGATTTGATATTCATATCTTGCACGGAAGGTTGTGAAGGGTCAACTTTGCCACCCAATGGAGTGATGCGATAGCCGTGAGACATGATCTTTGCATCACTTTCCTGAGCGCTAAATGATAATTCTTTAATATATTTAATATTATTAACTCCAGCATAACCAGGAACTATTAATCTTAAAGGGCCTCCATGTGCAAGTGGTATGGGGACGCCATTCATTTCCCAAGCTAAAAGAGCATCCTGCATTGCAGCAAGAGGGACAGAGCGTTCGACGATGATACTTTTTGGGTCAATACCATCGGGTAATTTTTCACCACCCGTACCAGTAATAAATTTCATACTAGGAAGAACTCCTCCAAGTGTTTGAGCGACTAACCTCAAAGGTACACCACTCCAAATAACACAGCCCGCCGCACCTACGGTCCAAGGAGTCCCACTCGGCTTACTAGGGAAGAAGCCACGTCCATTACCCGAGCACTGAAGCACTGCTGCAGTAGTTTCTAAACCTAAGCTTTTAAGTTCAGCTAAGGTAAATACACGAGGTTCTTTGACGCCTTTAATGCTGATTTCCCAGGCATCCCGATTAGCTACGATACTTGGATTTGGGGCAGGAAGATTGTTACGAATGTAGAGTTGTTCTGATGGCGTTATAACACTGGCGCCAAAGGCAGAGCGCTTTGTTTCAATGGTTGTTGAACTATGAACAATCACGCTTTTTGGATCTTTCCAAGCAACATAGGGAGGTAGAGGTTTAATAGCTTCTGTTGCAGCTTGCGCAAAAACAGTTTTTTGAAAGCCTGTTAGACCTGCAATTGCCAT
This sequence comes from Burkholderiaceae bacterium, assembly GCA_947450225.1. Classification (GTDB taxonomy): domain Bacteria; phylum Pseudomonadota; class Gammaproteobacteria; order Burkholderiales; family Burkholderiaceae; genus Polynucleobacter. The sequence continues at coordinate 10,196 of CANFUO010000022.1, forward strand.
AGAGGAGGCGCTTCCTATCAATAAATGCCGGCGAGTTTGATTATAGAATTTTGTCATCGTAATCTTTCTTTGAGAAGGCGATTAGTGAGGGGTACCACCACTTTTAAAGTATGAATACTATTAATCATAGTATTGTATCTTTTGGACGATTGTACAACTGAAACTAGAGGTATAAGCATTAATTCCCCTTTAAATACAAGATCGATAACTAGTGTGTTGCATGGGATCATGAGTAGAGTAATATAGAGATTACTTATATAAATATAATATATTGGAGTCAAAAATGAGTGAGCCACTAGTCACTAAGGCTGATATTTTGAATGCTTGCAAAGATATGCTGTGTAAAGATTTATATGTAGTATTTACAACACCAACCAATGGCCTAGGTCCAGTTATGGAAAATCTAGACAAGCATTTAGAGTTTCAAATTCATTTAGAAAAAACTGGCGTTATGTTTGGAGCCGGACCTTTTTTTGCTGATAATGAATCTGATTGGAATGGCGAAGGTATGGTAATCATCCGTGCTAACTCTCTAGCAGATGCTCAACAAATTGCTGCAAAAGATCCAATGCATCAATGTGGAGCAAGGTCATTCAAAGTAAGGCCTTGGTTACTCAATGAAGGCACAATTACTATTCAATTAAACTATTCAGATCGTTCGCAAAAATTACTCTAATCAAAGAAGAGGTAGATATGAACACCAAACTCATTAAAAATATATTTAATCCTATTGGTTTTATAAAGCTTTTAACTCTTATAGTTTGCACAAGTACAAGCTTTTTTGTATTTGCACAGACGGATTTTCCTAAACAAAAGCCAGTTACCATTGTTGTTGCTACAGGGCCTGGCAGCTCTACAGACGTGATTGCTAGAATTGTTGCTGCTAAGCTGACCGAGAATTTGGGTTGGAATGTTGTAGTTGAGAACAAGTTAGGAGCAAGTGGCAATATTGCATGTGTTTATGTAAAAAGATCTAATCCTGATGGATATACAATACTGGCCCATAGCGTGTCATTTGCAATTAATCCGAGTATTTACAAAAATGCAGGCTATGATGCCATCAATGATTTTGATCCAATCGCTCTTGGTGCAAGTTCACCGAATATGATTGGACTCAATATAGCAATACCAGTCAATAATTTAAAAGAGTTGGTTGCTTATGGCAAAAAAGAGAAGTTGAGTTATGCCTCGTCTGGTATTGGAACTACCACACACTTGACCATAGAAAGATTCAAAAACATGACGAATTCTGACTTTGTGCATGCACCGTATCAGCCAGCTCAAGCCGTCGGATCGACTGTCGCAGGGCATACGCAAATATCAAGTACTTCAATGCCGCCATCAATACCATTTATAAAAGCAGGTAAGTTAAAGCCATTAGCAGTAACAAGTGCACAGCGCTCTTCTGCACTTCCAGATGTTCCTACGATGGCAGAACAAGGGTTTCCTGAGTTTGATGATACGACGTGGTTTGGTTTTTTTACTGCAACAAAAACGCCGCCAGAAATTATTGATAAGTTAAATGCTGAAATTAATCGAGCCATTGAGTCAAAATCAGTCAAAGAGAAGTTGAATGGATTAGGACTTGATACCAAATCTTTATCAGCCAATGAATTTAGACAATACGTAAAAGCAGAAGTTCCTAAATGGGCTAAGGCAGTTAAAGAGTCAGGCGCTACTGCTGATTAAGGTTTCTCTTTGTTTTTTAGAAAAGCCAGATGAGGATATTTTTCAGTGAGTAGTGATCCAGCATAATAGGTTTTTTTAAAGACAGGGTGGGCTTGAATGTTTTCAAGCCATGCGCTGATGAGCGGCTTATCTGCCCAAGTATGACTCAGATTAATATCATCCATTCTGACAATGACTGGCATGATGGCGATATCCACAAGACTGATTTGGTCACCCATCATCCAAGAGCCCTTGTATTGAGCAATCCATTCATTCATTCTTACTACCGATCGGTTGAGTTTTTCTAGAGCCTGATCCATGTCGGCCTTAGGAAAACCCGTTCTTCCCATGCTTAATAAAAATTCTTTTCGTAGAGGTTTTGAATTTGCTAGTGAGGTGAATTCTTCCTCAGTCATTTTTTGAAAGTGGGGTAAAAATGCCAAATTATAAGAAGGAACTCGAATTGCAGGAGCAGGTATTTCATCAACATACCTCATCATCCAGCGCATTAACGCTTTTTTTTCTGGCGCAGTTGGAGAAAAACAGATTACATCATTTGCAACCTCATCAAGGTATTCCATAATCACGGTAGAGTCAAGAATTGTATTGCCTTGATGAAGTAAGGCCGGCACTACGCCATTAGGATTAATGGCTAAATATTCAGGTTTTAATTGATCTCCAGAAAACAGGTCAAGCTTGTGTTCGATAAAGGGAATATTCTTTGCATGAAGCACAAAGCGTACGCGTTGACTGCAAGTAGATTGTGGGGCGTTATGAAGGATATAGTCAGACATTTTTTCCTAAGATGATGATGTTGAATCTCCAATGTATTCTATCCTAAAATTAACTGATGAATAAACTAAAGGATTCATAGGCATTTGGTTGGCGTATGATAAGTTCTTCTAGCTATTTTGTATGCGCATCAATATCGATAAGGAGTGAATGTGAAAGCTGCAGTAATTGTGCAAAAAGATCTAGCCCCCATTTATGGTGATTTTAAAGATCCTATTCCAGACCATGGTCAATATATCGTTCGTGTTCAAGCCTCGTCAATTAGTCAAATAACAAAGGCAAGAGCATCAGCCACACACTATAGTTCTGATAATGAAGTTCCATTTGTTCCAGGATTTGATGGTGTTGGAACACTAGAAGATGGCTCAAGAGTTTATTTTTTATTACCCATTAATCCATTTGGAGCTATGGCAGAGTTTTGTTTGGTTGACAAAAAACGTTGCATACTGATACCGCAAGCGATAGAGGTTGATATGGTGGCAGCAATGGCTATTCCAGGAATGTCTTCATGGGCAGCGCTAGTAGAACAAGCACAGATGATTGCTGGCGAAACAGTATTCATTAACGGTGCTGGAGGCATTTCAGGACGATTAGCTATTCAAATCGCGAAGTATTTGGGAGCCAAAACAATTATTGCCACAGCAAGACGATCAAGTTCATTTGATGAATTACATGAACTTGGCGCAGATCAATGTCTGTTATTGACAGATGACTCGCATGCAATGGAAGATACTTTTAAATCTGTTTGTAAGCAAGGTGTAAATATTGTGCTTGATTATTTGTGGGGGCCTAGCGCACTCTCTTTAGTTAACGCCATCGCTAAGAATAGTCCACAAGAAATACCCGTGAGATATGTTCAGATAGGTTCAATCGGCGGAGCCACCATCCCATTCCCGGCTTCTGTTCTGAGATCTAGTGGATTGAAACTGATGGGCAGTGGATTGGGAAGTCTATCGATTCAGACAATGTTGGATTCTGTGTCTCAAGTATTAATCAATACACCTGCTGCAGGACTCAAAATTAACATACAGCAAATTCCTTTAGCGCAAGTTCAGACTGCCTGGAATATGACGAATGCAGATGCTAGAACCGTACTAATGATTTGATTTTGTGTATTAATTGGCTTGAATATCTGCTTTGATTAATAAAACATTTAAAGTTTCAATTTCATTTTTAAGGTGGGCTCTTAGATATGATGGCGTAGCTTGCTCAACACTTACTGCTGAAATACCCATTGAGTCTAGACGTTTTCTGACTTCAGGATCAGCGACCGACTGTTGGAGGGCTGAGGTAAGTTTTTCCATTACAGATTTAGGCGTTCCCTTTGGAGCGTAAAGCCCGAAAGAAATATTAATCTCAAGCCCTTTAATACCAGCTTCCGTAATGGATGGCGTATTCGGTAATGAAGGAAGTCGGTTTTTATTTGCCGCTGCATAGACTTTAATTTTTCCTGCTTTTATAGAAGGTACTGTGCCAGAAGTTTGATCACATAATAGATCTACTTGGCCGCCCATTAAGTCAATCAGTGCAGGGCCAGTTCCTTTGTAGGGAATTTCATTTAATTTAACTCCCAAGACGTTCATCATCATTAAACCGCATAAATGAGAGGCAGATCCTACGCCAGCATTAGCTAAGCTAATAGTACTTTGATGGGACTTCAGATAGGAAATAAAATCATTGATATCTTTCGGTGGAAAGTCATTACGCGCAACGATGATCATAGGTCCATTAGTAGCTAATCCAATAGGCTCAAAATCATCAACAGGATGGTAGCTTAAGTTTTTATACATAGCCATATTGGTGGCATGGCTTACATGAATCATGAGTAATGTATAACCATCAGGCTTCGACCTTGCTACTTTGGCCGTGCCAATTGAGCCAGATGCACCAGAGGTGTTATCTACATTGATTTGTTGTCCAAGAATTTTTTGCATAGAGCCCGCAAATAATCGAGTAATCGCATCTCCAGGCCCACCAGGAGCATATGGCATAACCATAGTAATTGGTTTGTTAGGAAACTCCTGTGCGTTTACACTAATACATGAGGCAAAGTAAGCAACAGCCAAAAAAGTAGATAATAAAAAAGAATGGACGTGATATGAAATTCGCATTTTCTTAACCGTTATTAAGAAGAAATTAGAAAGGTAAGCAAGTTGCTGGGGCAATATATTTGCACATATACCCTCTTAGGAAGATGAAAATATCAAAACCTTAGACTATTAGTGCTTTTGATCTGGATTAATATTAGCTTTTAATTGAGTAGGTTAGCCACTTTATCGATACCAGCTTTCACACAAGCCTCATCTTTATCGCCACTTGGAGCACCAGAAGCACCAACACCTCCAATTGTCTCGTCTCCAAACTTAATCGGTAGGCCACCTCGGTTTGCAATAATGTTGTTTAGGTGAATCAATGCGAATGCTGGATCATTTTTTAGCCTTGCCTCAGTATCACCAGATGGGCTGCGAAACGTACGCGCTGTATATGCTTTGCGCATACTATTTTCCATGGTGTGAGGACCGGTATTATCTCCACGCACTTGGACAAGGATTTCTCCACTGCGCCCTACAACAGTTACAGAGATATTGATGCCATTTGCTTTGCAAGTAGAAACGGCAGTATCTGCAATACTCAGTGAGATAGCTGAAGTAAGATCTTTATGTGCTAATAGCTCCGCATAGATTGATGCAGAAGTTAATGAACTTAAAGCTAAGCCTAAAATAATTGGTAATTTGAAAGCAGTATTTTTAATCATGATTTAACCTTTTTTTACTTTGTCTCTGAAGTGGGTTTTTTTTAATCTTTTTTGATATTACCCCTACTATTTTGGAAAGATACTAGGGTTTACGAGCGTTATTAACATTCAATGTCGAGTGTAAGGAGTGTTGGCGTAATATTGTGAAAGAATCTAACAAAAAGTACCACAACCCATTACCACTCTTTGGCTCTGCAAAAGACATAAAGATGCGCTTATACTCAAATAAAATAAATAGTAGAAACTCAATATTCGAGTAAGGCAGATTAATAGGTAATCAAGTACGCATAATAAAATTATGAAGAATATTGAAATAAATAAAGAATAAGGAGTATTAGAGACTGTGAAAATAAAATCCATAACATTAAGGCATGTTCTATCCACATTAGTTCGTGGAAGTGTTTTAGCTGTCCTGATTGGTAATCTAGGACAGGTATATTCGCAGACTTATCCAGCGCGACCAATCAAGTGGATCATTACCCATGCGCCAGGTGGCTTACCCGATACTGTCGCTAGAATCTATGCACAAAAGCTTGGTGATCGACTAGGTCAACCCATCATTATTGATAATAAACCTGGTGCTAATGGCACAAATGCTGCCCAAGCCCTTTCATCTGCACCAATCGATGGATATACATTTTTAATTACTGACGGTTCTACCTTTTCCATTAATCCTTTGATGTATAAAAATTTAAGTTATGACTACAAGCGAGACTTTGAGCCAGTCTCTTTAGTAGCGCGTGCCCCACTTTATTTAGCAGTTAACCCCAAAATGGAAGTGAATAATTTTCAAGATTTTTTGGCTAAGGTTAAAGCAAGCCCAGGTAAATATACGTACGGATCTTCTGGCATAGGGAGTACTCACCACCTTAGTATGTTGGCGCTGATGAAGGCAACATCAATGGACATGGTTCATGTCCCCTATAAAGGATCGGCGCAATCCGTTCCAGGACTTATAGGTGGGCAGGTTGATGTTCTCTTTTCGGCATTGCCATCCTTAAGTGGTTTTGTAAAGACTGGACAAGTCCTTTTAATTGCAAGCAATGCAAGCAAAAGATCTCCCCAGGAGCAAAATGTACCAACGATTAGTGAATTTATTCCTGGCTTCGATTTGGCGCCAATTATTGGACTGTTGGCAGCAAAGGGAACTTCACAAACCATCATTCATAAGATGAATGAAGAAATCAATAGTCTGACTAAGATGACTGAGGTGATTGAGTCTCTTAAAATCGTTGGTGTTGACGCTGGCGGTGGAAGTCCTCAGGAATTTAGTCGAGCAATTGACCAAGAGATTAGTCGTTTTAGTAAAATTATTCAAACTTCACAAATAAAGGGCGATTAACAATGAATCTATTAAACCTCAATTTTGCTTGTTGGGATTATGACAGGATGAGACCTTTAATGGATGGGAGAGTTCAAGTTGATGGAGCTGCGCTTAATTTTCTGAACTTGCCCGTTGAAGAGACTTTTTTCCGAATGGCACGCTATCGGGAGTTTGAGGTTTCAGAGATGTCATTATCTTCCTATTGCATTTCTTTATCAAAGCCTGATCGACCATTTATTGCGATACCAGTATATCCATCAAGATTTTTTCGGCACTCTTGTATTTATGTGAATGCAAATAGTGGCATTAAAACAGCTAAAGATTTAATTGGTAAAAGAATCGCCAGTCCTGAATATCAGATGACAGCCCCAGTTTGGATTCGAGGGATCTTGGCTGATCATTACGGCGTCCCTGTAGATGCACAACCTTATTTATTTGGTGGAGAAGAAGAAACGGGACGTTTTGAAAAAATCAAACTTAATCTGCCTGAAAACATTAAAGTTAGCCCCATTGGTCCTGATCAAACGCTCTCACAAATGTTATATGACGGTGAATTAGATGCTCTTTACACAGCAAGAATGCCTTCGACTTATTTAAAAGGTGATGGAAGGGTAGTGCGACTTTTTGAAAATTATGAAGAAGTAGAAAGAAACTATTTTCAAGAAACCGGTATATTTCCTATCATGCATGTAGTCGTCATTCGCCGTGATGTATATGAGGCTAATCGTTGGATTGCTCAGTCGTTAATGAAAGCATTTTTAAAAGCCAAGGAAATCGCCTATCACGACCTTTACGAGACGGCGGCACTTAAAACGATGTTGCCCTGGTTAACCGCTCACGTAGAAGATGCGCGAAGACTTATTGGTAATGATTGGTGGTCATATGGCCTTGAGGGCAATATGAAAAATCTTGAGACGTTTACCCGGTATCATTTCGAACAAGGCTTATCGCCCAAGAAGCTCCAAGTGACTGATTTGTTTGCGCCAGAAGCATTGGAATCTTTTAAAATCTAAATGAGCTTTAAATCATGAATTATTAAGGGGGAATAAGGGTAATAACCTAGCTTTTCGCCTTTATTTTGAGCGTAAAATAATCCTAGAAATTATTACAAAAATTACTCGGAGATGCTCATGAAGTGGAATTCCTCAGCTTTAATTTTCTCAAGTCTACTGACTATTTTTTCCTACAGTGCTTTAGCGCAAGTAAAAATTACTGCTGCTGATATTGGCGGAACCGTTAACGGAGCAAATGGCCCAGAAGCAGGTGTTTGGGTGATTGCAGAAACAAATGATCTGCCGACTAAATTTGCCAAAATTGTTGTAACGAATGAAAAAGGTCAATTTTTAATCCCTGAATTACCTAGCGCCAACTATCAAGTTTGGGTCAGAGGGTATGGATTAATTGATTCAGTAAAGAAGGATGCAAAACCAGGCCAACTTATTAGCTTAAAATCAGTACAAGCGCCAACTGCAAAAGCAGCGGCCCAGTACTATCCTGGAATGTATTGGTATTCCATGATTAATGTACCAAAAGCGAATGAGTTTCCTGGTACTGGGGAAAAAGGAAATGGGATCCCCGAGGTCATGAAACAACAATACTATTGGGTAGATACTTTAAAAAACTCATGTCAGTCATGTCATGCCATGGGCCCAAGAGGTATCCGTGAGGTTCCCGAATTATTTACAAAAAAAGCCAATGGCGATTCAGAATTAGCCTGGGCATATCGAACTCAAGCAGGACAAGCCATGGCAAACATGGCTTTAGGATTGGGGCGAATGGGGCCGGAAAGATCCTTAGCTATTTTTGCTGATTGGACAGATCGTATTGCAAAAGGAGAAGTGCCATTTGCAAAACCGACAAGACCGCAGGGCTTAGAAAGAAATGCTGTTTACACCATGTGGAATTGGTCAGATGCTAAATATTATTTACATGATGCTATTTCTACGGATAAACGCGACCCTACACTTAATGCGAATGGTCTCATTTATGGATCACCAGAAGAAAGTACTGACCTAGTCCCTACATTAGATCCTAAAACAAATGTGGTAAGTCAGATTAGGATGCCTTACCTAGACCCCAAAAATACATCATCATTAGAATTGCCAAAAGCAGAATCTCCATATTGGGGTGATGAAAAAATTTGGGATGGACACACAAGTATCCACAATTTGATATGGGATCAAAAAGAAAATTTATGGTTTGCAGCAAAAATCAGACCTAGCAGTAATCCTGACTTTTGTAAAAAGGGGTCTGATCATCCTTCTGCAAAGGTAGTGCCATTGAATGAGTCTGCTCGCCAGATAACAATGTACGACACCAAAACAAAAGAATGGCACATGATTAATACGTGCTTTACAACCCATCACGTGTATTTTGCTAGAGATAAAAACGATACCTTATGGACTAGTGCAGGATCGCCCGCATCAGGAGTAGTCGGCTGGATTAATACTAAATTATATTTAGAGACCAAGGATGATAAAAAATCACAAGGTTGGACTCCGATTATTATTGATACTAATGGTAATGGAAAGCGAGATGACTATGTTGAGGCCAATCAAGCTTTAGATCCCACGAAAGATAAAAGAGTCATGGCCGCGTTCTATGGAGTTCAGCCTAGTCCTGCAGATGATTCAATTTGGGGGCAATCGATGGATGTTGGTTTTTCTAGAATTAATCAACCAGGTTATTTGATCCGTTTAGTGCCTGGATCGGATCCTAGTAATACTGCGCTTGCGGAAATTTACCAATCTCCAGAGGGCACCTTTGGATCAAGAGGAGTTGATGTAGATTCTAAAGGGGTAGCTTGGACAGTATTAGCAAGTGGTCAAATTGCAAGCTTTGATCGAAAAAAGTGTAAAGGCCCATTAAATGGCCCAACCACAGCAGAAGGTAAACATTGCCCTGAAGGTTGGACACTTTATCGCTTGCCTGGACCTCAGTTTAAAAATGTGAAAGATCCAAAAGGCAGTGCTGATGGAGCTTACTATATTTGGGTAGACTTGCATAACACGCTTGGACTGGGTAAAGATGTTCCAATCGCGTCTTCAAGTGGTGGTGAGGCACTTATTGCAGTTGTTAATGGTAAGTTAGTAACACTGAGAATTCCATATCCGTTAGGCTTCTTTACAAAAAATGTGGATGGTCGAATTGATGATCTCAATACTGGCTGGAAAGGGCGTGCTGTTTGGACGACCTCTGGTACACGTAATAACTTCCATAGTGGTGATGGCGGTAAAGAGCTTCCACCAAAGGTATTTAAAGTTCAGATTCGCCCTAATCCTTTAGCTAATTAACCTATACCGAATATTTACTCATGAAAAAAATTATTCTTCTCATTGCACTCTCAAGTATTTGTAACTTAGTTAGTGCAGCAGATGAGCCATCACCTGCGGCTCTTGCTGGATCAAATGGATGCTTGATATGCCACAATGCATCCCAAAAATTAGTTGGCCCTTCATTTAAATCTATAGCTGAAAAATATCAAGGTCAAGCTGATATTCAAAAAACACTAGTGAATAAGGTTCGCAATGGCGGCGCTGGTTCTTGGGGCAAGATTCCAATGCCCGCTCATCCAGACTCAACGGAAGCTAACCTCAACATAATCGTTGCATGGATATTGAAGGGTTCTCCAGCTAATTAAAGGAGTAGTTATATGGAGTGGTTATTGGAGATCTTTTCAGGAAGTACTTTTTGGACAGTACTATTAATTGCTCATGGATTGGTTTCTGTAGCACTCTTGGGAGCGCTTACGCATCAATCAATGGCCTTATGGCGCCCAGTCAGCCCAATCAATAAAGATAGGTCATTTTTTGAGGAATTTCGCGCTGTTAAGGCAGCTAAATATACAAAGGCAATAAGTGTTTTGTGGTGTATTAGTTTTTTATTCGGTGCGTGGCTTTACACAGAATATCGAATACATGTAAGGATTCCTATTGAGCAACAAGAGTTTTATAAAACCCTTGGTGCTTTTGAACTTAAAGAGCATCTTGTAGTCTTTGGCTTAGGCATGCTACCGATTTACCACTTTGCTTGGCAGCATTATCAAGATTTAAATTATGCCCAATTACGTAAATACACCACCTTATTTTTAACATTGGTATGTTGGTACGCTTTTTTAATTGGGCATATTGTCAATAATGTTAGAGGGTATGGATCATGAGCGCTAAGCTTCAATTTTCCAAAGAAGATCTTATGTTACATAGACAGCGAACCTTTACAGCTGTTTTTTCAGCAAGTTTTTCACTATCATATTTATTGGTTGATATTTATAAATTACCTTTTTTAAGTTATTTTCCTGCTACACATCAAATCGTTTTAGGATGGACTCCATCAACACCGGAAGATGGTCCTGCTATGTATTGGTATGGATGGATTGTGTCTTCAGCGTTAATTGCATTAAGCTTATCCCTTTTAAGTAGGATGCTTCCTGAGAATCTATTAAGGCGGATTCCTGTTTCAATTGCATGGATTGTTCCAATTACACTGATACCCGCTCTAATCTATACATTAAAATTTTATTGGCGATAGACTTCTAAGGAACCTAAATGAATCTCCGGCTTTCTATGAAAATTATTTATTTGTTAAATATAAGCTTGATCGCCTTTTTTCCATTGACACAGGCTGGTGGTCTTGAAGATGGATACCCTGATGATACTTCAGTCAATGGGCCTGCATTTTTTGGTTTTGTTCGCGATGAGCGAGGATCGCATATTACTAAAGCAACGGTGACTCTTAAAGAGAACTCTGGACCTACTGTAAAAGTGATATCTAACATATTAGGGGTTTATAGAACCCATATTAGTGTCAATGTTAAACCAGAGGCAGTGACGATCTCTTGTGAAAAAGTTGGATATAAACAAATCAGATTGGTACGTCGAGCTCAAAAAACAAATAAGTTAATTGAAACTGATTGTATTATGCAAAAAGAATAAATGTGGACTCGAGTTTCTTGGTTATATATCCTTTTAAGCTTTTTTTCATTCTTTATCATAGGGAATGCATTTTCTCATTCAAGAGAGATTGTTGCTGACGTCATTATTGCCAATGCGCAGATACTGCAAAAAAATGAGTCTTTTGCAAAGGCAATTGCAATTAAAGATCAAAAGATTTTGGCAATTGGTTCTAATGCATCCATAGACAAATATGCAGGACCAAAAACACAAAAAATTAATGCAAATAGGCAATTAATTATTCCAGGTTTAATTGATTCACATATGCATGCAATTCGTGCAGGACTAAGTTATACAAGTGAGGTAAGTTGGATTGGGGTTAAAACAATAGCTCAGGCATTAGACCGAATTCGGGTAGCAGCAAAACAAAAGCCTATTGGTAGTTGGATTATTGTTGCGGGTGGTTGGGTGCCAGAGCAATTTCAAGATGGGATTATTCCCTCGCAGGAGCAGTTACTTCAGGCCGCTGGGGACCATCCTCTCTATATTCAGAAATTATATTCATCTGTATTTATTTCTCCAGGTGGATTAGAAGAACTGGGAATTGCATCGAATGCTGAGTTACTATCACGCTTAGAGGCGCTTACAGATAAAAATGGTAATGCCACTGGATGGATGAATGGTAACGCGCGCACTATTAGCGATCTATTTGATTTTTTGCCGAACACTACACAAGACTCCCAATATGAGAGCACAAAGAATTTTTTTTTGGAGCTCAACCGTCTTGGCATTACTGGAGTCTATGATCCAGGCGGATATAATTTCCCATTAGCATCTTACAAATCTTTATGGAAACTACAATCTAAACGGGCGCTCTCAATTAGAGTGGCATATAGTCTGTCAGCTCCCAATAGAGGTTCGGAACTTTCTGATTTCCAAAAGATGAGCCAAATTATTCCAAAAAATGATGAGTTTCTTCAATGGAATGGTATTGGTGAGAATGTGACTTGGGGGATGTACAACAATGAATCTCCCACAGCATCAGACCAACAACAATTATTAGAAGTATTAGAGTGGGCGGCAAAAGAAAAAATTACTGTTACCTTACATTGGAACAATAATGAATCAATCCCGAAATTATTAAATGTAGTAGAGAAAGTTCGGACCAACTATTCGATTAAAGATCTTCGTTGGTCAATTGCCCACATCAATAATTTAGATGAGAATAACCTACGCCGAATGAAAGAAAATGATCTTGGTTGGTTAGTTCAAAACGCATTATATTTTCAAGCAAGCAACTTTAAAGAAAAATATGGATTAGAGGCATTGAGGGTATCGCCTCGTCTTCGACAGGCCATAAGAAGTGATATACCAATAGGACTAGGAACGGATGCACATCGTGTCATGGATTTCAATCCATTTGTCGCCATCGAATGGCTTATTAGTGGTAAAAGTATCGATGGTTTAGTTGCAAGAGATACAGCTCAGTTATTGACAAGGTTTGAGGCCATTTCTTTATACACAAAAGGGAGCGCATATTTTTTGCCAGATGCGCCGTTGCGAGGAGATTTATCTGTCGGAAAATATGCGGACTTGGCTATATTAAATCAGAATATATTTACTGTTCCAATCAATCAAATTCATAAAACTCATTCTGTTTTAACGATAGTTGGTGGAAAAGTTGTATTCAATTCAGGAAGATTAATTACCAATCAAAAGAAATCTGCGCACTAGTCTTAAGTTTTTTAAATTAAAAGAAAAGTTAAGTTAGTTTCATTTGTTTTAATACCAATTTCCCTAAAATCCCGTAAGGATTAGCAATCGTTTCCGGCATTTCAAAATGATTATAGTTTTGACCAATAATATATTCAATGGGTTTGCCCATGTCTTTGACGGCTTTGGCAAAATCCCTACTTTGCCTTTGGAAGTCAGGGGTTTCAAGACTGCCATGAGCAACAATGATTGGGGCATTTAAAAGATCTAGATGTCTTTGGGTACTTAAAGCCTGTTCCATGCTGTCGGTGAATTTTACATAGGAGCTTCTGGCAGATAGGCGAACGGGTTTTAGATCATACATGCCACTACATAAAAGGCCACCTTTAATAATGTCCATTGGTAAGTCATAATCCTTTTTCCAATTGGTAACTAGGGTAACGCCAGCCAAATGACCTCCAGAAGAATGTCCGGAGAGATAAATCTTATTCGGGTCCCCATTAAAGCTTGCAGCGTTTTTATAAACCCAAGCAACAGCACGCCTTACTTGATCAATCATGGGCATTAAATCACCACCGGATTCAAAAGCATTAATAAAGTCTGGAACCACAAAATGAGCGCCAGCATTAACGAAGGTTTCTGCTTTAAAGCCAAAATTCTTAGCTAAACCAGAACGCCATGCACCACCATGAATAAAAATGTTGATCGGCGCTTTGGGACGATCACAGAGATAAATATCAAGACCCTCTATCGGGGTGGGGCCATAAGCAAAACGCTTGGGATTTCCTAGGCGACTACGGGTAATGTCGCTATTAGAGGCGTATCTATTCTGAATTTGCCTAATATTCGGTGCATAAACACTTTGATCATAAGATGCATCAAGTTCAGCTTGATCCATGTCCAACCAAACCAAAGGGCCTTTTTCTTTAGTTGGACTTGAAGTGGAAGATTGGGCAAAAGCTGAAGATACAAGGCCTGAGCCCATTGCCAAGAGTAGTGATCGTTTTGAATTCATATTAGCCCTATTTTTAATTTAATTATGTAAGGTATTTCATCGAAAAGATAGGGGTGATATCCCTTAATATTCAAGTTCGCATATTTTCATCGTAATGACCACGCAACCGCACTATTTTGATAACACCCCTATCAGTACATAGCCTCTAATTCAATTGAATACTGATTAAAATCAATGCATAATCAAATGCATATTGGTATTATGAGTAATTATGTATTAATGTTGATGTTAGAGTTAATAATAAATGCGAGTAACTTAGGTTCATGAAAAAATAAAGACATTATGGAGTCATTATGAAAAAAATCATTTTAGTTACACTTTGTGGTTTGATTGAATTTTTCTGTGTTCAGATAAGTTATGCCCAAAACTATCCAAATAGGCCTATCAAGATGGTTGTTCCATTTCCGGCTGGAGGAACTACGGATGTAGTCGCTAGATTGATTGCTCAGCGTATGTCAGATTCGATGGGGCAGCCAATAATTGTGGATAACAGAGGAGGGGCAGGAGGTGCGATTGGCGCTGACCTTGTTGCTAAGTCTGCACCTGATGGGTATACCATTTTGATGCATAACCTTACTTTCCCACTTTCTTCTGTTGCTCAAACCTTGGCGGGTATATCGCCATTTAATCCTGATACCGCTTTTGAGGGTGTATCCATAGCGGTATATGTACCATTTATATTGACGGCTAATTCTAAAGTACCAGTTAAGGACTTAAAAGAGCTGGCAAATCTACTCACCGCGAATAAGAACTTACAGTATAACTACGGTTCTACAGGGCCAGGATCGACAGTCCATGTTCTAGGAGAGGCATTTAAGCGAGCCGCTAAAGTAGAGATGGAGCATATTCCCTTTAAAGGCGCAGCTCCACTCAAACAAGAATTATTATCTGGCAGGATTCAAATCGGTGGTGATCAACTGTCGACATCTATTGCTGAAGTGAAAGCGGGAACATTAAAGGCTATCGCCACATCAGCGAGTAAACGCATTGCAGCACTTCCAGATGTTCCAACTGTTACAGAATTAGGTTATCCGATGCTTGAGTTAGAGGGGTGGAATGGGATTTTTGTTCCAGCTAAAACCCCAAAAGAGATCATCGATCGGTTGAATAAAGAAATTATTGCAGCTGTTAAAAATCCCGAACTTGCTGCACGATTAATCGATATGGGTGCTGAGCCTGTAGGTTCAACTCCTGCAGAACAAACAGCGATTTATAAAAAACAAATGGATCAATTTCGGGGTGTTATAAAAGAGATGAAAATGAGTCAGTAATGAATCTAACGAACAGCCCTCGTTTTTAGTATTCCTTCTTTCGCGACTTCTTAGGGTGAGGCCTCAAAAAGTTTAGCGTATTTATTTGCAAGAATTGAGCAAATAATTAGATAACAAATGGTGTCTAAGAACTACCAATTTTAAGGATTTGAGGGTATAGCTGAATTTTATAAGTAATGTGATTACTTATATGGTGATTATTTGATGTAGATCAAATTTAATCAGTTAGACCTCCATTAAAGTGAAAACATATTAAAGGAGAAAGATATGTTTAAACATTTACTCGTACCAATTAGCGACGATTCAATTACTAAGTCTGAACTAAAGCAAGTGGTTGAGTTGGCTAAAAAAGACTCAGCTAAATTAACCTTAGTATTTGTATCAGACCCGATAAGCCCATACATGTACTCAGATAGTACCTCTAGTATTGTGATTTCTGAGCAAGAGCATCAAAAGGCATGTGTGAAGTTTGCCAAGAAACTTTTTGACAAAGCAAAAACACAAATCCCAGAAGATTGCGGTGTAGATACTGTTCATGTTTTTCATCCAAACATTGCAGATGGAATCATTGATGCAGCCAATAGTGTTGGAGCTGATGTCATTTGTATGGCGTCCCACAAGCGATCTGGAATTAAAGGATTTTTCTTAAGAAGTGAATCGCATGAAGTTATATTACATAGCAAGCTACCCGTATTAGTTTTGAGTGCTTAATTGATTGATGCGCGGAGTGGTCAGAAGATCAAAATAAGACAAGATGCTTAAACATCAGCATCTTGTCTTTACTCCGATTAGAGCGGACCTAAGTTAGTAGGTTCGTCTTCAATGTGATTACTTAAAATACCAATTTTTTCAATTTCAACTTCTGCAATATCACCAGGTTTCATGAAGATGGGAGGGGTTCTTGCAAAACCAACGCCACCCATGGTGCCTGTTGCGATCA
>CANFUO010000023.1 GCA_947450225.1 Burkholderiaceae bacterium
GAAGCAATTCAAACTGCTTACCAAGGGCAGTTCTTTTCTGAATCTATGTTTACAAGATTTATTCCAATCAATCCCCATGGTGTATGGCGGGGTAAAACGTATGGCTAAAAAAAAGATTGTGATCATTGGGGGAGGGATCGCCGGGCTATGCGCTTGTTTGAAACTCACTCACCAAGGATATGAAGTCACTCTTCTAGAAAAAGCGAGTCAAGTCGGTGGAAAAATTAGAGCAGTCTCTGTAGGCTCTTCTGAAGTAGATTCAGGACCAACCGTGTTTACCATGCGCTGGGTTTTTGAGGAACTCTTTCGTGAATGTGATGAAAATTTTAGTGAATATATATCCACAATACCCTTACCCGTCTTAGCGAGACATTTTTGGGGCAAAGATCAACTCGATCTTTTTGCTGATCAACACTTGAGCGCTAAAGCGATTGAAGATTTTTCTGGAAAGAAACAAGCTGATTTGTTTTTAGAATTTTGTCGTGTGAGTAAAAAAGTATACGAATCTCTGGAAACTCCATATATCCGCGCTAAACGCCCAACAATGACAAGTATGATGAGCCAATTAGGTCTATCTGGAACAAAAACTTTAATGGGTATTGGTCCTTTTAAAAGTCTTTGGAAATCGCTTGAGAAATTTTTTCCTGATCCAAGGCTTCAACAACTTTTTGGTAGATATGCTACCTACTGCGGGTCCTCCCCATTTTTAGCTCCTGCCACATTAATGTTAATTGCACATGTCGAAATGGCTGGCGTATGGTCTATTCAACATGGTATGAAGCAATTACCACAAACGATTGCTAAGTTAGCTAAGTCAAGAGGAGCTACGATTCTTTGCGATACCGAAGTCAAACAACTCATTTTTTCAGGCAATACAATCTCTCAAGTCGAGCTATCAACAGGAGAAATGATTCAGGCAGATGCTGTCATCTTTAATGGTGATATTGCTGCCTTAAGATCTGGTTTATTGGGTAGTTCAGCACGGGCAGCAACCCCACCAATGCCAACCGTCCCGTCGCTATCTGCAGTTACTTGGTCGGTTGAAGCAGCAAGTAATCAATTTGATCTCAGTCATCATAATGTTTTTTTTGATCAAAATTATGCGTCTGAATTTTCTGATATTTTCGAACATAATCAACTACCGAATCAACCAACAGTTTATCTTTGCGCACAAAGTAGAATCCATACTGAGCAGATTGCGGCATCAACAGAAAAACATTTAATACTCGTCAATGCGCCTGCCAATGGCTATCAACCCCAATCTTCAAAGGAAATCGAGTCATGTCAACAACACGTCTTTCAACTACTTGGCAAGAGTGGTTTTCAAATCAATCCCAGTACATGGCAGATGGTGCGCACGACGCCTCAAGATTTTCATCAACTATTTCCAGCAACAGGTGGAGCCCTTTACGGCATGGCAACGCACGGCTGGATGAGCTCATTTCAACGCCCCAGTTCAATATCCAACATCAAGAACCTTTTCCTGGCGGGCGGGAGCGTGCATCCGGGTCCGGGAGTGCCAATGGCGGCTTTATCAGGAAGGTTGGCGGCCGCAACCCTGATGGATCACCTGCCTTTGACCAGCTAGTTCCAAATGGCGGCTACTTGTGGTGGTATGTCGATGGGATTAGTGATGATGGCAAGCATGGTATTACTATCATTGCTTTTGTTGGAAGTGTGTTTTCCCCTTATTATTTATGGGCAAATCGTAAGCAATTTGCTGATCCTAATCATTATTGTTGCCTTAATGTTGCTATCTATAGTCCAGGAAAAAAACGATGGACAATGACAGAACGCGGCAAACGCCTCGTTCATCGTGATGCTACTCATTTTCAAATTGGTCCAAGTAACTTACATTGGAATGGCTCCTCACTAGTGATCGACATTACAGAACGCGCAGTCCCTTTTGGACAAAAGGTAATTGGCAGGGTAACAGTTCACCCAGATCAATTATTTAACTATTCAGTCCCCTTGGACCAACTTCGAAAACATCGTTGGGGCCCCTTGGCACCAAATTCACGTGTTGAAGTGGCATTTTCCGAACCCGCGCTTAACTGGTCTGGTCATGCTTATTTGGATTCAAATGAAGGTGATGAGCCAATTAATCGCCCTTTTCAGGAATGGGACTGGGCACGTGCTTTATTAAAAGATCAAAGTACGGCAGTTGTCTATGATGTCCGAGAAAAAAATGGCACTGAAAATTTACTCGCGCTCAAGTTTAACCGTGATGGCTCAGTTGTGAACTTTGAAATTGGTAAGCGATACTCACTACCACCGACCTTATGGAAAATTAAAAGACACTTACGATCTGACACTACTGAACCAAGAGTCCTTCAAAACCTAGAAGATACACCCTTTTACAGCCGTTCTATACTTCAAGGAGATTGGTTGGGCGAAAATAATCTCATCTGTATGCATGAGACGCTCAATGTCCCACGCTTTTCATCTACCGCAGTTCAAATGATGCTACCTTGGCGAATGCCTAGAATGACTTAGTCGGATATGAGGGTTGCATACGAGCTAAGCGATGTCTCTCCGCTTTTTCTAAAGTATTAATGACCCAAACCATCCGTTGTTCAAGATTACCTGCATAGTGAGCGTAGGGATCCTCATAAGGAACTGCTTCCACTAAATATTGAATCGCTTCAATTGGCTCTTCATTAGCCTTGACTCGTCCAACATGAATCACGGCAGATAGAGCCTTTAACATTAATAGTTTTTTCTTGGTACCTGAAACTATCGCACGTTGTGAAACAGAATCTAAATCTTGTTTTTCTATTTGACGTCCGATTTGCGCATAGACTAACCGAGCACCATAAATGGCGGCACGACAATCTCTAGGTAATTGAGCAATTCCACTCTGTGATCGTTGATATAACATATCGGCTGTTTGCAAAACCCGATCAACGACTCTTGCAATTTGTGGGGTAAATATAGGATTTTGTAACCAAGCATCTGGATCAATTCCTTCCTCTCGCATCCAATTGAGGGGTAAATATAATCGACCATTGCGTGCATCTTCTCCAACATCTCTAGCAATATTCGTCAGTTGCATTGCTAGACCTAATTCACAAGCTCTAGCCAAAGGAACTTGCTGTCTTGTACCCATAATCAAAGCCATCATGGCGCCTACTGTTCCAGCAACGCGCGCTGCATAATCATATAAATCTTCGATGGAGTTATATCGACGCCCAAGTTTATCCCATTCAAAACCTTCCAATAGAGCTTCTAATAAGGTTTTGGGAATCTTATACTGCACAACTACTTTGGCTAAAGCTCGGTCAGCTGGGACATCAACAGGATTGCCTTCATAAATCAAATCAAGGCGTTGCTGTAAGGTTTGAATAATACGAATATCTTCCCCACCCTCATCCACGATATCATCCATTAAGCGACAGAATGCATAGAGCGCAATTGCTGGATTGCGAACACGTTTTGGTAAAACACGTGAGGCCGCAAAAAATGATTTTGAACCACCTCGCATAAGATCTTCACACTGAATCGTATCCGCCTTATTACTGGTGGCAGAGCTATGCGCCATTAAAGAACTTCGCTGCATGAGCATCAAAGGATTTAAAAATAATTTAGAAGGCATATTTACTCCTTATATTCACAGTGGGCATAACACTTTCCAACGCTTTTGCTGATGATAAAACTCCTGGGATACCAGCTCCTGGGTGCGTACTTGCACCTACCATATATAAACCCTTAACATCTTCGCTAATGTTATGTGGCCTAAACCAGGCGCTTTGAAGTAACAATGGCTCTAATCCAAAAGCAGCTCCCTTGTACGACAAAAGACGATCTTTAAAATCTTGCGGGGTCATACAAAAAGATTCAGTAAGATTCTCTCCCAATTCCGGCAAGACAGTTTGCTCTAAATATTCTTGTATGGCTTGTCTATACTGCTCCATATGCTCTGACCAGTTCACTCCAGCATCAAGATGAGGTACTGGTGACAAAACATAAAAAGTATCATGTCCATCAGGAGCTAATGAGGGGTCGGTGGCAGTTGGTCTGTGCAAATACAAACTAAAGTCTTTAGATAAATGATGCTTTTTAAAAATGTCTGTCAAAAGTGATTCATAACGATCGCCCAATAACATCATATGATGGGGCACATCAGGATATTGACGTTTCACACCAAAATACCAAACAAATAAACTCATAGAATAGCGACCATGCTCAATCTTATGATTGGTCCAATGCTTACGGTATTTTTCTTCTACCAAATATCGATAGGTCCATGCTGAATCTGCATTTGACACAACATAATCAGCATAGAGTTTTTGACCATTGGCAAGTGTTACACCATTTACTTTATTTTCTTGGATATTAATTTGGGTTACTTCACTCTCATAACGAATTTTGACACCTAATCCATCTAAAAGTTTTACCATCCCACGAATTAATTCACCAGTTCCACCCATCACGGAATGAACTCCCCATTTACGCTCTAAGGAATTAATCAATGCATAAACAGCAGTTACAGAAAATGGATTTCCACCAATCAATAGGGGATGAAAGCTCATCACTTGACGCAATTGCGGATCTTTAAAATATCTTGCCACAAGTTGGTAAATACTTTCCCAAGCTTTCATTTTCATCATACTTGGTAAAGCTTTTAATAAATCAGTTAATTTGGTAAAGGCAACAGCACTTAAATCTTCAAACCCAAGCTTGTAACACTTTTCAGCTTCTTTTAGAAATTTTTCATATCCAGGTAAATCACTTGGTGCAAATTTCGCAACCTCTTCACGCATTTTTTCAGCATCACCTGTGTAATTAAAAATACGTCCATCATTAAAACGTACTTGATAGAATGGGTCCATTAATCGCAAATCAATATCGTCGCTCATTTTCTTCCCACATAGGGCCCATAATTCTTCTAATAAAAATGGCGCTGTAATAATGGTTGGTCCAGCATCAAATGTGTACCCATTGCGACGATGAACATAAGCTCTTCCACCTGGAGAATCAAGTTTTTCTAGAACTGTTACTTCATAGCCTTTCACCGCCAATCGTATTGCCGCAGCCAATCCTCCAAAACCAGTCCCCATAACAATCACTCTATTGTTATGCGGTTGAGAATCTTCACTCGTAAGAAATGGAATTCTAAAACGATCTACTTGAGTATCCACCACTATGACCTTTGTTAAAAAAATGGCGCCCGAGGGCGCCATAAAACAGCGCTACAACATCAATACCCCTATTTAGCAGCAACTTTTTTATCAGCTACTACTGTCAATGGATTACCCTGTGCTAAGAATGGATAATCAGCGATCATGCTCTTACCATACAAGGGTTTATTTACTCCTTGATGGCAGGTTAAACAATTTGCCTTAGCAACATCTCCCTCTTTTCCTAATCGATGGGGAGGAAACACTCCAGTTAGAGGGTTCATATACGTATTGTTGATATCCTTCACCATTTGAATACCATGCCATGCTTGAGAGCGTTGAGGGGTACTTTGAGACCAATCCGAAAAAGCTCTCGAGTTATGACAATATGTACAATTCACACCTAATGATTTTGAGAAGTGCATCATCAAACCATAAACATCCTCAGTTTCTTGAAGCGAATGCTTATTACCATTAGGTAAACCATCTTTCCCCTGAATTCGAGCTGGATTGCTGGCTAAAAGGTATTTAGAGTATGGCTCATACGTAAGAGATGAATATCCAACACTTTCAGCAGCTTGGTTCTGCCCATTACGATTTCCTAATGCGGTACCAGTTGCATTTTGAGGGTTATCTTTAAACCAAACATTTTGTGGAATGTTATTTCCTCGGTGACATGTGTAACAGGTTACTCCAGTACCCTGCACGTGATCTTTCCAATCAACGTTGATTTTTTGTGTCATCTGAATCATTCGGCGTGAAACTATTTTGGTGTACTTAGTATCTTCTGCAAAATTAGCTGGGTTATGACAATAGGCACAACCCTCTGTTGGAGCAACCCAGTTAGTCATACTCACCATAAATGTTGTGAACTGTGCTTGACTTAAATTACCCAGAACCTTTACGTTCTGATAAACCTTAGAAGCTTTATCGCCACTTGCAGAGGCTGCGCCGAGTGACGGTGGTGCTTCATTTAGTTTGGCTTTATCAGCATTGATTCGAGGATTTTGAATGTCGACCATAGCTGTGCCCCGAAATCCATTTTGGGCTTTCTGAAACGCAGGTCTCTCACATCCCGTTAACACCATAACTGAGCTTAATAAAACTATTAATGAAAGATATATTTTTTTCATTACTTAACTCCTTCCATTGTTGGAGTGAATGGTGGAGTGGCAATTGATGGATCGACAATATTCGTAACTGGGTAAGAAGGAACCATGCCATGATGCATCGCCCAAACATACCAGTTATCAACATACGTACCAGTTAATAAAATTCCAATACCACCAGAAATTGGGCATAAAACTGCAAACCACCAAGCCCAACGGTGAATCGATTCCATCGTTGCATTAAAGCCCATTGTCCACCGCCAAAATAATGCGGCACGCTCCGAAGCTGTTCCCCGATCAACAATCTGTTCAATCTCACGCTCACCGCCATATCTTCCAACAGCCAGAATCGTTGCCCCGTGCATTCCAAAAAGCAATACTGAGCCATACAAGAAGAAAATAGACAACATATGGAACGGATTGTAAAAAAGATTACCGTAACGAATCGAAAGTGCTGCTGTCCAGTCTAAGTGAGAGAATATTCCAAAGGGAACGGCTTCACTCCAACTACCCATTAAGACTGGGCGGAATAAACCTAAAACTAAAAACAACCAAATGGCTGCGGCAAAAGCCCAAGCCACGTGCGTACCCATACCTAATGCTTTCGCTCGTCTATAGGTTCTCATCCACCACAATAGGATCGAAATCGTGAGAAATAATCCACAGATATTCCACCATCCACCTTCACTTAAAGGTGCTAAACGTAATCCATATTTAGGTGATGGCGCATCTAGAGATAACCAAAATAATTGCCGTGCAAATTGAATAGGGCTCCAGTTAACCTGAGCCAACATATTAAAACCAATAATAAAAAAGGCTAATGCTCCAAAAATTAGTGAAGCAACGCCAAGCCGACCTAAATAAATAGGTCCCAATTGAGCGTTTCCTAATTTACCTAGAAGGTAATTAAATCCTATGCCTTTTGTTCGTTCACGTTGATCATAGGGATTAATCGGTGCCCCATGATTTTCTGGTCCAATAACTTGAGTTTGGGTGAATAGATTTTGATAGTCCATTTTTATAAGCTCCTATTCAGTTAGTGCCAAATAGGCATGTTTAACCACCATGTCCACCACTCTGGCCAACCTCTAGTCCAGAAAGGTCCACTTAAAATAATACATACTGCGCTCCAAAATACCGCAGATACTGCAAGGAAGAGTCCAACGCGATGAATCCCTAAAGTACCCACTGAGTAACCAATTAAGTCACGAAAAAAAGTATCTTCATGCTCTGGGGTTTTGACAGTTTGTCCAACACCTGGATTAGTAGATGACAACACTAAAGCACCATGCAATGAAAGCGCTAAAGTTGTTCCAAAGAAGAGTGACACCGCAATCATGTGTGCTGGGTTGTAATGAAAATGAAGATATTGGTAACCCGTATTAGAAACCCAGTCTAAGTGACTCATGATGCCGTAAGGGAAAGCGTGTCCCCAAGCACCCATCAATACAGGTCGAATAACTTCTAACGAGAAGTAAGCAAATACGGCGACTAAATAGGTAAAGGGTACATGGAGCCCCATGCCTAATTTTCGAGCAATTTCCATTTCACGCAAAGCCCAAGAGCCAAAGGCACCAAGAGCACAGATCGTAATGATTTGCCATAACCCACCCTCCATCATCGGCGCAGGTCCAAGGCCATATTTCAGATCAGGTGGTGCAATATTAATGGTCCACACATTAAAAGTGCCCTGATGTGCAGCACCCCACAAAATCATGGCAGTTCCAAGGAAACTGAAAAAGACGGTGGTTACTCCAAAAAATCCGACATAAAACGGACCAACCCAAAAGTCGAACAAATCTCCGCCAATTAAGGTTCCACCTCTAACCCGATACTTTCTTTCAAAATTGAGCATCGCCATGATGTGCTCTCCTATTTCATAAAATTAAATAACAACTAAATTCGTGCTTGGAAGACAATTGTTACCAACCACTTCCAAGGCTTTGTAAAACTTTTTACTTCGCGGCGCGGGACTGCGTGTACTGCGCCTGTGACATACCATCGAGCCACTTGTATTGATTGGTACTCAATAAAACCAAATGGATCATAGCTGCCAAAGCAAAGAGAAAAACGCCTTGTGCTACCATCGCCCGTAATGGGTCGTATAGTTTCCAAATTCTCCACATAATGCTTCTCCTATGTTAAGTAAGACATAAAGCTATAAACACCTACATTTACTGATTCAAAAAATGATTTATCCCCTTCCGAACCCGGCAACCAACCACGCCATTGCATCGGGAGAAATAACGTAAATAAAGCCACCATAAAGATAACGACAAAACATAAAATAAAAATTAATTTGAATGATACGGAATCACTCTTCATAAGTTCTGATATCGATTCTGCTCTCTCTTGCATGGTATTTCCTTTATTTATATTAATAAAAAATCAATTGAACCAAGGACGCCAAGCCCATACAAGAATATGTGCAACGACGGCAATTGACACAAAGCCAATTAGTCCTTGAACATAAAATGTATGAAACTCTTTTGCTTCATCATCTGTCAAACCAGATAGAGATCTGTTTTCACTCATGTTGATTACTCCTCAAAATTACATACTGCTGTTACTACACTCACCCCGTGTAGCTTTGGGATATAACGATAAGCCGTCATATTCTTTTTACTCAGAGTCATCTTTAACTTCTCACTCATGAGTTCACTCCTGCACCAGCCGAAGCTTGGATACGGTTTAATAATTCTTCTGTCACACGTGATGCGCCAGCTAAACGAGCTTCGCGTTCAGCACGATCTCGCAAACGTTTTGCTGCAGATATTTGTGTAAGGACAGGCTGATCCGCAACAATCTGATTTAAGATGGCTTGCGCTTTTTCATCCCAAGGAAGATTGTCTAATTGACCTGCTTTTGCTAATGTCGCTTCTACCTTATCGAGATCAGTGCCTAAAGGCAAAATATGGAAAAGTGCGTCAAATAGGGAATTACAGAACTCTTGAATGATGTAGGTCGCTCCCGCATACCCCATAAATGGTGTTCCCGTATGGCGTCTTATAATTGCACCAGGGAATGATGCGGGAATATAAGCTGCTCTTCCACCTACTTCCGCTGCGTACATCCGTTCGTTATAGCTCCCATACAAAATAAGGGGAGTTTTCTTTTGCACCAATTCTCGGATCTCTTGATTATTAGTTTTGTCGCCAGGTTTTCTTGAAATAGCAAAATTACAAGGTAATCCCATCTCATCTTCTAAGAAACTCCTCACACCTCGGGTATAAGTTTCATTGGCAACAATACCAAAACTCGCTGTTCCAAAAAAATCTTGCGTAACAGAACGCCATAAATCCCAGATGGGTTTTAATGTGGTATTTTTTTCTTTGGTAATAAATGGCTCTGGATCAATACCTAATAATTCGCCTAACTTACGCAGGAACTGAGTTGTACTTTGCATACCAATTGGTGCTTGCAAATATGGACGATCTAAGTTCTCACACAAAAGTCTTCCAAACTCACGATACATACATATATTGACATCGGCATCGACCAACTTAGGAACATCTGCTAGGTGAGAACCTAAAGGAAAAACCATATTGATATCAGCGCCCATTCCTTCAACTAACCGCTTTATCTCTGCAAGATCGCTATACATATTAAAAGTGCCGTAAGCTGGGCCAATAATATTGACGCGCGGTTTCTCACCCTCTTTACGCGTTGGTCTTTCTGGAATATGTTTGACGCCATATTCAGTCCATAACCAATTAATAGCACGATTTGCAGTTTGCCATTGATCCTCATCTATAGTTCTTGGCAAGAACCTTGCAATATTCATACCCTCAGGAGTAACGCCACCGCCAATCATTTCAGCAATCGATCCAGTAACGACAACCGACGGTAAATCAGGATCTAATACTTTATGAGCACGCTTCATGGACTCTTCAGTACCTTCACGTCCAAGCTGTTCTTCAGCAAGACCAGTCACAACAATCGGTAACTCATGTGGTGGTAATGCATCGGTGTAATGCAAGACAGATGTTACTGGCAGGTTTTCACATCCAACCGGGCCATCAATCACCACCTGCAAGCCTTTAATAGCAGTAAAAACGTAAACAGCGCCCCAATATCCTCCAGCACGATCATGATCTAATACCAACATTAGCCCATCTCCTCTGCTTTGCGTTTTTTTGCTGCTTTCTCTAAACGACGACGCACATCAGCTTTAAAGTCTGGACGATCAACAGGCACCGCGTCCCATACCCCTGTTGCATGACCGACGCCAACACCGTCAAAGAATTCTTCCATCACTTTAAATCGATCTTTATTGGCAATCGCAGCATTAATAACCTGCGCTAAAGAACCTGCGCCAGCAACTCCCATTAGAGGCCTAGCAGAAATCAAGTTCGTAAAATACAAAGCTGGTATAGCAAGTTGTTTCGCTTTTTGAACAACTGGAGTTGTCCCAATGGCAAGATGAGGCTTGAATTCATCAATCGCTGCTAAATCATCCTCTAAGGAGGCACGGTATTGGATACGTACTCCTTTAGACTCAAGCCATGCCTTATCATCAGCGCTCCATTCTGTCTTCGGACAAGCGGTACCAACATAACGAAGATCTGCGCCACTTTCAACCAATAGACGCGCTACTAATAACTCAGAGCCTTCATAGCCACTTAAGGTAATTCGACCTTTAATCGGTTTTGCTGTAAGCGCAGCTTTGATCATTGGCAAAAATTTATTTTGTGCAGCAGCAATCATGTCTGCTGAAACATTACATGACTTACCAATCGCTTCTAACCATGAAGCTGTTCCTTCGTAACCAATTGGTGCTGAACCAACAATACTTCTACCAGCAGCTTTGAACTCACGAATACTCGCTGTATAAAAAGGATGGATTGCTGCTACTGCCGCGCAGTCGAGGGCTTGATATAACTCTCGCCATTCACGTGTAGGTACCACAGGACCAGCAGCTAAACCCATTGGTTCAAGCATCATGCCAATACCCACAGGATCAACTGGGAACATTTCACCAAGCAAAGTAATCGTTGGTTTTTCTGAAACACCTTGACGTGGCGCAGTTACGGGCCCAGCTTCAGCTTCACTTCTTGCATACTTCAACATAGCGCCAGCTAATACATCTTTTGCTTCCGCATGGGTTGGCACACCAAATCCTGGAACATCAATACCAATGATGCGTACACCATTAATTTCTTTTGGCAATAGCTGTAAAGGTACTCCACTTGCAGTTGGTACGCATAAATTAATAATGACAACAGCATCATATTTTTCAGGATCGGCTTCTTTATATACCGCCTCACGAATATCCTCAAATAACTTACCAGTGACTAATGATTCTGAATTAAAAGGTACATACCCAACACTTCTTTTGGCACCATAAAAGTGTGAGGTGAAAGTAAGCCCATAAACACAACACGCAGAACCTGACAAAATCGTGGATGTGCGACGCATTCTTAAACCAACCCGTAATGATCCAAATGCAGGGCACATACTCTGCGGTTGGTCATGAGGCCCTTTAGGGTAGTCTTTTGCATAACGTTGCAGAACCTCTGATTTATTAGCTGCCTTGGCAGCTTCAATCATTTGCTCCGCCCCAGAATGACAACCTAATCCGTCGACTGAAGTAGCCTGAGGGTTGGCAAGTATTGGTATGATTTTTTCACTCATCATTTAGACTTTGTCGTAAATCACTTCTAAAGAATCTTTATGCACTTCGTGCTTACCAACCATGTCAAATAAACTAGCTGGCTCTAGCACAACGTGGCGACCGACTTGATCGCCGGAGAACAAGTTTAATAATTCATCTTGCGTCAGTGGTTTTGGTCGAACCGGTGGAGCTACAGAAACGTTCTCACCTAATTGATCGAATAAGCTTGCCCACTCTGTGCCAGGCTTACCAATGATTTCGTAGTTAGCACTCTTACGACGAATATCTTCATTTGCCGGAATCGCTGATAAGATTGGAATTCCCGCTCTCTCCGCAAAAGCAGCCGCTTCTCCAGTGCCATCATCTTTGTTAATCACCATACCTGCCACACCAACATTTCCACCTAATTTACGGAAATACTCCACTGCAGAGCACACATTGTTAGCGACATATAATGATTGCAAATCGTTACTAGCTACGACAATTACTTTTTGACACATGTCGCGTGCAATGGGTAAACCAAAACCTCCACACACCACATCGCCCAAGAAATCGAGGAGCACATAGTCAAATCCCCAATCATGGAATCCTAATTTTTCTAAAGTTTCAAATCCGTGAATAATTCCGCGACCACCGCAACCACGACCAACTTCTGGACCACCTAGTTCCATCGCAAAAACGCCATCACGCTTAAAACAAACATCACCAATTTCAACAGATTCGCCAGCAAGTTTTTTCTTGGAAGAAGTTTCAATGATGGTTGGGCATGCTTTACCACCGAACAAAAGTGACGTGGTATCACTCTTCGGATCACAGCCAATGAGTAAAACTTTTTTACCTTGCTGCGCCATCATGTATGAAAGATTAGCTAGAGTAAAACTCTTACCAATTCCACCCTTGCCGTAGATCGCAATGATTTGCGTTTCTTTTGTAACTGGCTTTGTAGAAACCGCATCAGGCTCGATTGCTGCTTCTTTTTTCAAGTTCATAAACTGAACTGTTGATTGTGCTGGGATAGGACTGTTCATCATTACTGTCTCCAATTTAGAGTCATTTTTAGGCATTGCATATCGTTAAAAGCTGTTTGATATGCTGAGTCAGCGTCTTTGGGATCACTGGTGTGTGTAATCAATCCATCCAAGGCTAATTGCTTAGTCCGAATGAGTTGGTGTACATCTTGAATATCCTTTGGTTGCCACTGAGCAGCAATACGCATTTTCATTTCACGCATAAAGGCTGGGGTATACATATAGGAAATAGCTTGATCGTAAAAACCTGCAAGCACAATTTCGCCTTGTGGGCGAAGACGACTAATTAATTGATTGATTAAACTTGCATCACCACTTGCATCACAAATTACGCCGTATTGATGATAATCATCATCTTTTGGATTTACTACTTGATAACCAGTTGCGCCTGACATTCTGTTCGGGTTGTTCTCCCAGACCACTGGAGTTTTTCCTTTGACCATCGCAATACGCGCCAACAAACGCCCGACTACGCCATGACCAATAATCAAATCAGGTTGAGCTTCAGGCTTGCCTTCTGTAACATGGTAAGCAGTAGCTGCTAGCGCTAAGAGTATGCCTTCTTTTCCAAACCCCTCATCAAGGACGGTTAAGCGTTGATGCGGAATGACGACATGCGATGAAGCTCCACCAAACAAACCTTTTACCTCTCCGTAGCATTTGGCTCCTGGGACAAATACACGTTGGCCAACTTGAAGGTTTGTATTTTCAGATGTATGAGTAATACGTCCGACGGATTCATAACCGGGCACAAGCGGATATCCCATCCCAGGAAATTGTGGCATCCTCCCACTCCAAATCATTTTTTCCGTACCAGTGCTAATACCGCTGTATTCCATTTCGACAGCAACGTCATCTAGACCCATTTCGTCAAGACGAAGCTTGGTCAAGGCAACTTGTTTGGGCTGATTAATTACTACTGCATGCGCTTCCACTATTCCCACCCTGTTTAATTAACGTTACATTGAATATGTAAACTAATTTATACACTTATTGTCTATTTAGCATCAGTTAAAACCCTTATGGGGTTTACCCTTATTTTTCAGCCAAGATGATTTGTGCATTGATTTTCATGGTATTTTTTACAGACTTTACTTTCTTAAAGCCCACCTCATGTAAAAAATTACTAATTTCCTGCAAACTTCTAGGACGTCCTCGACCCATAGCTAGTAAATAAAAACCAAAATAGGCTTGACCCATTGCGGGTAATTCTGGGGTATCAGCCATCGGCTCAGCGACCAAAAGCCTGCCTCCAAAGTCCAAAGACTCATAAATTGATCTCAACAATTGCTTCACTCTGGTATCGTCATGATCAAAAATGACCCGAATCAAGGTCACAATATCGGCGCCAGTTGGTAAGGGTTCATTAAAAAAGTCGCCCCCAATACACTCCACACGCCCATGACCTAATTGCTGATTGAGCTTTTCTTGCGCTAAAGTCGCTACTCCTGGCAAATCGAATAATTTAAATTGAAGACTTTTAACTTGCTGACTAAGCAGATTGATAAAGGTACCCTGACCACCACCAATGTCTAATAAACATTGATGCTGATTGAAGTCATACGCATCAATGATTTCATCGGCAACTAAAGGCAGCGAAGCGGACATCAATTCTGAATATTGCGCCACCTTTTCCACGGCTGAAAGACTTTTTAACTCTTCACTATGCTCAGTGATGTAGGGCCAATAACTTTCGAGCGCTTTTTCTTTTAAGTCTCCACGCAATAAAGTAATTGGATCGCGTAAATCCTGATAGAGCGCACTATGATGCTCTATCATCGATAACAAAGCCTGGTTACCTACCAAAGGTGCCCCAAGAGTACCTAAAGCAAATCGACCTTGACGCGTTTCAATCAAATCTAAGGACTGAGCTCCTAGTAATAAACGCTCTAAACCTTTAAATGGCAAATCAACTTTGGTAGCTAATTCATCAATGGTCAAGGGCCCATTGGCTAAATGCTCAAACAAATTAATACGCACACACCCAAGCAATATTTGTGAATAGACAAAACCCGCCATTAAGTCGAATACACCCTTCGCCCGCTTACGAGAAATTGAACTGAATATCGGAATATGACTTGCATCTCTTTGAAACTTTCGACTTGCAATTAAGCGATCTTTCCAAATAAATAACTTATCCCATAAAGAATAAGTGTCTTTAGAGGCTAGCGCTATATCAGATAAAGTATTTGCCATACAACTAAGCAATTGATCGTTTGATGGATTGAGTGATCCGCTCTTTCTTCACTCTGTCATACAAAGCATTTGGTACTAAACGTTCGGATTCAGACAAAACAAGTTTTTGGAGAATCTCTTGGCCAGGGCAATCCGGAATAGAACGAATCGCGCGAGCAACTAGTTCATCGAAATATTCAACAGCTCCGTCTAAACCAAATTGTCGTGTTGCACTAGGACGATCCAACTCTTCGTCTTTACCCACAGGCTTACCCAAGCTCTGCATATCTCCAATAACATCTCGAATATCGTCTGCAACTTGATAGGCCTCACCCAAACAATCACCTAGTGTCAGCCATACCGCTGGATTACCCCCAGATGCAGCGGCACCTGCGGCAGTTGCTGCAGAAAATAATGCCCCTGTTTTCGCCTGTTGATAAGTACTAAGTGATACCTTTGGCTCACATTCCCAAGCTTGCCCAGCAATAATGCCGTGAGGAACGCCAACACCTTGCATGACTATTTTCATGACCGGTGCCAAACGATTTAGGGACTCTTCTGCAGAATGTAAAAGCGCCTCAAAGGCCATCACAATCAATGCATCACCAGCTAAAACAGCTAAACGTTCACCATAAGCTTTATGCACTGAGGGTATGCCACGGCGTAATTCTGCATTATCAAAACAGGGCAAATCATCATGGACAAGAGAGCCGCAATGCAAAAGCTCTAAAGCAACTCCAGCCCCCATCGCTAATCTTGGGTCATCATTGCCGCAAGCCATCGCAACCGCGAGACATAATTGAGGACGTATTCTAGCGCCCCCTGGAATCACGGCATGGCGAATCGCTTGCTGTAATAAATCAGGCCCACCCTTGTTTTCATAGGAACTTAAGGTGCTCTCTAAAGCTTTTTCTATCATCAACTTAGGTGACATATTGCCTCCGTTTAATCGGAATTTACGATATTGTGTAAATTAAATCATTCACTCAATGTGTAAATAAATATAGACACAAGGGGCATTAATGTCAATATAATGAGGTTGGTATAGGGTAAACACTTAAATATTTTCAAATCCTCAGAGCACGAAGACATGCCAAATGGAATCAAAAAACTCAAAACATTCTTTTTAAGTGATTTTAAGAAGCCATCTTTGCATCAGAAAAATGACTTGTATTTCTGTACAGATATAAAAAAACGATTCAATGATGTCTATGAGTGATATTTCTAGAATTCCTTCTCATTGGCCCAATCGGCAATATAGTCAATCTGTAAAATTATCTGGGATTTTGTGGCATTTCCAATTAAGTAAACATCCTGATGCAAATACAAAATCGATACTATTGATTCATGGATCTGGGGCATCTGCACACTCCTGGAAAAATATTTTCATCAGCCTTGCTAAAAATTACACAGTTATCGCGATAGATCTGCCTGGACATGGTTTTACTTTAGGGGCCCAAAAAGCACAATTACATATCGACGAAATTTCTAAACATTTAAATGAATTACTTGAAGCAATTGATACCCCAAGCCCGGACATCATTATTGGCCACTCCGCAGGCGCAAACTGCGCCTTAGCACTCAGCCTACGATTAAAAAAGTGTCCTGATACCATCATTGGGTTTAACCCTTCGTTTGTTAGCCCACCTCGCAGCCTATTACTTCTTTTGGGCCCTATCGTGAACCCCTTGTTCACGTCTAGCTTAATGTCCAATCTCCTAGCCATCAGTATCCCAAAGACAAATCTCATAAATACATTACTGGACTCTACGAACTCTCTTTTAAATCAAGAGCAACGAAAACCTTATCAATACCTCTTTCATCAAGAGCGTCATATTTATGGAACGATGAATTTTATGGCTGCATCAAATATTCCACAATTACTTGCTAAAAGCGCCCAGATCAATAGCAAGTTTATTTTTGTAGCAGCTAATCAGGATCAGTGGGTATCTAAAATCAATTTAATGCCCGTTCTTCATCAATATTTTCCGCAAGCCACGATTCATTCGGAACAAGGTGGACATCTTTTCCATGAAGTTAACCCAGAAAAAAGTATCGAAATCATTCAACAAACAATCGAAAACATCAGCCAAACATAGGAGATTAATTTAATGAGCACCACTTTAATAATTATTTGCGTAGTTCTCGGAGTGTTTGGTATTGGGCTTTTTATGAGAGCCTATCACCTTGGCAATCAATCACTCGATAAAATAAATAAATCGCAAAAATCAAAATATTAATGTTATGTCATTAACATTTTCGCTGCCTGAACAACGGAAGCGGATTTGCCTTGTGGCAATGGCAAGTATTGAGCCCCTAAATCATTTGCAATTTGTTGATTGGTTTCTTGAGGCTTAAGAGAAGTATCAATAAATAAAATTTGTAATTGTTCTAAACGCGCTTGTTTAGCTGAAGACAACGCATCATTATAGGCATTTTCTCGCCCCCCAATACCGTCAATACTAACGTTAGCCCTACCATCTGTTAATAAAATAATCAGCGGTGTTTGCCCCTTAGACTTTAGTTTTTTTCCAAAAGCGGCTGAGTCTCTAATCGCACTTGCAAGCGGTGTTCCGCCTCCGCCAGGCATGCCTGCCAATAAACGCTTTGCTCGAACCAGAGATCGAGTAGGAGGCAATATCAATTCAACTTGCTTCCCACGAAACGTCATAAGAGCAACTTGATCGCGCCGGATATAACATTGTGCCAATAAGAGCTCAACTGCACCTTTAGCTTCTGATAATCGCTCCATTGCGGATGATCCTGATGCATCCACAACAAAAACCGTCACTGTAGTCGTACGTTGCACAAATTGTTTCAAGTAAATATCATCGGCCTTCACAATAATTCTATGTGGAGAAGTAAAGTCGTTCGGGGCTTCAAGCCGGCGTATTTTTTGCCACGGACTGGCAGCTTGTATCGTTTTTAAAATATCGATTTTGTGCTTATAACTTGGGCGCCCCTTGCGAGAAGGAAGAGCTTGACCACTAGATAATCCTTTTTGCAACTGTCCTACCTTGCCCTGAGAATTACCATTGGTTTTGATGATTTTTTGCTGCTGCTCGAAAGAATCCAAAAGATTCTGCGATAAATGAGCCTTACTGGCTTCGATAATCATCTCCTCTAAATCTTCTTGACGCAAAGGCGCTGGTGCACTGGACGGATCTTCCTGATTTTTATCCTCAAGATCGGATGACGGGTCCTCTGGAGGAGGTTGATTCTGTTCTTGAGAGGGCGGTGGGGGTTCTTCTTGTGCACTTTCCTCAGTAGAATCTTCCTCAGGAGGAGGTTCTTTGGATTCTGGTAGTCTTGTGATACGGTGCGCAAAAATTAAACGAGTTGCTGTCTGAATATCTGCTTGCTCAAGCATGTCACTGCCTCGTAAAGCCGCTAAAACTCGCGATGCACGAGCAACAAATAAACCGACCCGCAAGGAATCAATACCCAAGGATTGAGCCGCCGTCATAACAGCGTCAAGAGCTTCCATCGGAAACTCAATCTGTTGAAGACGAGTTCGTATCTCTAAAAGATCAATTTTCTCCAAGGGAAAGTTACAGTCTCGGTAGGATAATGATTCTAAATTGATCTGAAAAGCCAAACGCTCAACCAACCGAGGTAATAACTGTTGATCTTCATCCACGAGACTTTCATCTAAAGCAATCATGCCAAACTGAGATTTCAAATCATAGGCTTGCGTTAATAAAGCAGCTGCGTGCGATTTGATGCGTTCGGCCATTGGCAATAGCAAAATCCCTGACTGAACTTGATCTAATATTCCTTGGGTATAAACTTTTTTTTGTAGTGCCAAGGTTTTTAATAAATCTAATTCTCCAATCAAAGCGCCTTCATCTGCATTACTTGGGACTTTGATTAAATCAACTTGGTTGTGAATCAGTTGTTGGAGACCTTTAAGCCACACATCTCTGACTGGACCAGCTTGAGATTTTACCCAAACTCCACCCAATCCTGCTGGGTCAACGGCAATCATTTTCGCAATCAAACAAGCATCCAACCAACGTCTTTGGTCTTGCTGGGATTGCTCAATGAATGGCCCCATTTATTTTGGGAATATCTCTTCTAGGGCACGTTCGATTCGAACTGAAGACCCTGTGTCGTCCAAAGGATCTCGCCGCAAGCGATGTCTTAATGCATAGGGAGATATTCTCTTAAGGTGATCTAGTGTCGCTACTTTTTTATTTTCAAAAGCACATAGCGCTCTAATTGCTCGCATCATGGTCAACTCACCGCGCAAGCCATCGGCGCCAAGATGTGCGCACAACTCAGAAACTTGAATCAATAATTGATCATTCACGGTAACTTTTAACAAACGAGTGCGAGATGAAATAATTTGATCTTGTAATTTTTTTTGCTCCTCAGACCACTGTTCAATAAAGGCTTCGGGTTGACGCTCAAACATTTCTCGTCGTTTGATAATCTCAATCCTTGTCATTACCTCTCTCGGTGTCTTAACCTCTACAGATAAACCAAATCTGTCTAATAACTGCGGCCGTAATTCACCTTCCTCTGGATTACCACTGCCAATCAATACAAATTTTGCGGGATGCCTAATACTCAAGCCATCACGCTCTACGACATTCTCACCAGAAGCCGCAACGTCAATTAAGAGATCAACCAAATGATCTTCAAGTAAGTTCACCTCATCAATATATAAATAACCTCGATTAGCCTTTGCTAAAAGACCAGGCTCAAATGACTTAACACCTTGAGATAAGGCTTTTTCAATATCTAAAGAGCCAACAATCCGGTCTTCCGTTGCGCCCAATGGTAAATCAACTACAGGCGCACCGATGGTTTGTGA
Source organism: Burkholderiaceae bacterium (assembly GCA_947450225.1). Classification (GTDB taxonomy): domain Bacteria; phylum Pseudomonadota; class Gammaproteobacteria; order Burkholderiales; family Burkholderiaceae; genus Polynucleobacter. The sequence goes on from CANFUO010000023.1 coordinate 19,866, forward strand.
TTTCAATTTTTTACCATTTTGAATGAATGCCAGACAATTACTGCATAGATTGCTACTGGAGGGATCACAGTGATAAATACATCCATCTACAGCCTTCATCGGCGGCAATAAAGCAGCCAAGGATCTAACCATGGTCGACTTTCCTGTACCGCGATCTCCAAAAACCAGGACCCCTCCAATACTTGGATCAATGGTTGATAAAACCATTGCTAATTTCATCTCTTCTTGACCGACGATTGCTGTAAAAGGGAAATTGAATGCCATTTTTTCTTTTCTTTATATTGATATAAACATTTCTATATTAAATATTAATAAATCAAATCACTGAACTTAGAAGCTATTAATTAAGTACCCGAAATGATTGGGCTGTTTTTTTAAAGCACATCAAAGTACATTGCACCGCAAAAACATAAAATTCTAAAAATTAGCAATTTCCACAACTTTAAATTCAAAATGTAAATTTTTGTTAACAAGATATTTGTAATTTAAGAAATTAATTGTAAGCCATGAGAAGTAAAAGATGAAAAAAACTTATTGGGCTAATCAAGCTTATGGCTTTAAAAATTTCATTACATACGAAAGACTTCGTTCCGGGTCTTCCTCTTGAGGTAAATGTCCCATATTTTGCATAGCTTGTAGCTTAGCTTGTGGCATTAAAGCTAAATAATCTCGCGCATTACGAATCGGTATCATTGCATCACCCTCTCCCCATAAGAGTAAAACTGGGCAATCAATTTTTTTTAATAATGGGGTCGGGTCCTTTAAAACTGTCTGGCGCATGCGATCAATCATCGCCTGTCGATTACCCGGATATAGGGCTAATTCATAATATCTATCAAATAACTGACTCGATAAAACCGATTTATTAGAGTAAGCTATTTCTAGATTTTCTCTAAATAAGAATTTTGGAAAAATATAATTAATCATACTTAAATAACTAGGAATCTCTGGGGCCTTGTTATAACTCATTCCAGGACTTTCAAAGCCGTCTGGAGATATGAGTACAAGTTTTTCAACTCTCTCTGGATACTTAGCCGTGAAATACCACGCAATCCTTCCTCCAATGGAATTTCCAACAATGCTCATTTTTTGCACCTTCAAGGTATCCAAAAGACCTAGGATGATCTGATTACTTCGATCATCTGAGTAATCTAGCTTTTGGTCAGGGCCACTCAAGCCAGATCCTGGTAAGTCAAAGCGAATCACTCGAAAGTCTTTCTCTAGAACGATTGACCACTCCTCCCAGGTATGCAAACTAGCACCAAAACCGTGTATAAAAACAATAACTGGACCGTTAGGGTTGCCCGTATCCCTTATGTGTAAACGATTACCTTCAATTGCCACAAACTGAGAAGATGAATTACTATATTTTTTAACTAAATAATCCTCAGGAAGATCTGATCTCCAGAAACTAATGATCGCTAAGCATGTAATACCCAAGATGAATAGCAAAAGATTACGGAGGGTATTTTTCATTTGATAAGAGCTATATGTAGTTTTCGTTTATATTCATTTAATTACTAGCATACTTGAAAATGAAAATATTTCTCACCGGTGCATCGGGATTCGTTGGCAATAAACTGATGGATTTTCTCATCAATCAAGGTCATGAAGTAATTGGCCATGTGCATACCCATCAACACCAAAATAATCATCTCGGTCGAAAATACTCTCCCATTAATCTTCTCAATCACAATGAACTAGTAGATGAACTGAATGATGTCGATACGGTGATTCACTGCGCCGCTCTTGTAAGTACCTGGAGTAAGCCTGAAACCTTTTATCAAAATAACGTATTGCTAACAAAAACATTATTAGATTCAGCAAAGCAAGCTGGGGTGCAACAATTGATCTTTTTAAGTTGTGCCTCTGTAGTGATGAGGGAACAACAAGTCCTTTTAAACATTTCTGAGTCTCTTCCTTTATCACATCAAGATGAACTTCCCTATACAAAATCAAAGGCTTTAGCAGAGGCATTAGTCTTAGATGCAGCTTCTGAGCACTTTAAAACTATCGCTCTTCGTCCTGCTTTTATTTGGGGGCAAGGTGATATCATCGATCGTCAAATTGGCCAATCCGCAAAGAATGGAAAATTTGGCTGGTTTAGTCAAGGTGATTATTTGTACTCTACTTGCTATATAGAAAATCTATATGTAGCGGTCTCGAGGGCACTTACTTCAGATCTATTTGGTGAGGCTTTTTTTATTACTGATGGGGAACCCATCAGTTTTAGGTCATTTATGAGCGAACGGCTTCGCATTGGCGGCTTCCCAATACCAAGCTTATCTATTCCTACTCATTTTGCTTGGTCCTTAGCTAGGTTTACTGAAAATGGCTGGAAGTATCTTCCCCTAAAAGGTTTTCCACCCATTACAAGAGAAATCGTCAGACTCACTGGTATGCCTTTTACTTTATCTATCGAAAAAGCTCAGCAACAATTAGATTACCAACCCGTATTTTCTGTTCTTCAGGGCCTAAAGCACTTGGCGAGTAAGGGGTAAATAGAGTACAGGCCTGAGTTCTTCATCCTTTTTTTAGGATGTCACTCATTTTAACTTTATTAAGGTTTTTACCTATACAAATATTTAACTCTACAATTCTTTCAGTAGCTATATTTCATATCGGTTTTTATTTCAAGCGTAAAGTATGGAATAATTTCTAAAATTGCAATGAATAGTGTAGATAAACATGAACATAGAAAATGATCTTTTTTTAAGAGCCTGTAGATACGAGAAAACAGACAGAAGTCCTGTTTGGCTCATGAGACAAGCTGGAAGATATTTACCTGAATATCAAAAAACCCGTTCTAAAGCTGGAAGCTTTATGGGTTTAGCTACCAATCCTGATTATGCTGCGGAAGTAACACTTCAACCTCTAGATCGATATGACTTAGATGCTGCGATTCTATTTTCTGATATCTTAACCATACCTGATGCAATGGGCCTAGGACTAAGCTTTGTCAATGGTGAAGGCCCACAATTTGCTCATCCTCTCAATTCAGAAACTGCTGTGAACAATCTTGTACAAGCTGATATGGCTCAACTAGATTATGTTTTCAATGCGGTTAAAACAATTAAAAAGTCACTCCAACGGAACGGCCAACAACGTGTCCCCCTGATTGGGTTCTCTGGAAGTCCTTGGACACTTGCCTGTTACATGATTGAAGGAAGCGGTTCGAAGGATTTTGTCAATACCAAAAAAATGCTTTATAACCGTCCCGATCTGTTACAAAGAATTTTGGATATTAATGTTCAATCGGTGACTCAATACCTCCAACTTCAAATTGATGCCGGCGTAGAAGCTGTGATGTTATTTGATACTTGGGGCGGTATGTTAAGCACCCCAGATTATTTAAAATATTCTTTAGATCCAATGTCCCGAATCATTCAAGGGATTAAATCGATTAAAAAATATGCGTCTGTACCCATTATTCTTTTTACTAAAGGTGGTGGCGGATGGCTAGATGCAATGTCTTCATCAAGCGCTGATGTTATTGGTCTTGACTGGACGATTGATCTTAAAGTGGCAAGAGAAACTTTAAGCCGATCTGGAAAAAACTTGGCGATTCAAGGAAATATAGATCCGTTGATTCTTTTAGCCAACCCCAGTGAAATTGAGAAAAGAGTTCACGAAAGCATGTTGAACCTGGCCGAGGCGAAAATCGGTAATGACAGTCCTCTACAAGGACATATCTTTAATTTAGGTCATGGCATTAATTTAGCAACACCCCCTGAAAATGTTCAAGTCTTAATTGAAGCTGTCCGAAAATCATCCACTCAAGTTAGATTAAATCAATGAGTACTTCTTTGCCCACACCAACCCGTCTAGTCATCGCCTCTCGTGAGAGTCGTTTAGCGATGTGGCAGGCAGAGCATGTTAGAGACTGCTTAAAAAAACTGTATCCACAATGTGATGTTCAGATTTTGGGTATGACAACCATCGGCGATCAAATTTTAGATAAAGCTCTTTCGAAGATCGGTGGTAAAGGACTATTTGTTAAAGAATTAGAAACGGCGATGCAAGAAGGCCGTGCAGATTTGGCGGTTCATTCTCTCAAAGATGTTCCTATGGTGATGCCAGAAGGCTTTGAACTTGCTTGCGTAATGGCGCGTGAAGATGCTAGAGATGCTTTTGTTTCGAATGACTTTGATCGTTTAGAGGATCTACCGAAAGGTGCTGTGGTCGGCACTTCAAGTCTTAGACGTGAGTCGATTTTAAAAGCCCACTTTCCTCATTTAGTAATTGAACCCTTGCGCGGCAATTTAGATACACGCTTGGGAAAACTTGATAAGGGGCAATATCAAGCCATTATTTTAGCGGCGGCGGGTTTAAAACGTTTAGGCCTAGAACATCGTATTCGTGCGTTTCTACCATTGGATAAATATACTCCTGCGGCTGGTCAAGGGGCGCTTGGTATTGAAACCCTAACGAATAATCCCCATATTAAAAAATGGCTTGATCCACTCAACGATCTACCCACATTATTAGCCGTATCTGCAGAACGCATGATCTCCCGTCAATTAGGTGGCTCGTGTGAAGTTCCTCTTGCGGCCCATGCTGTATGGGCAAATGACCATATCGACTTAAACTCTTTTGTGGCAAGTGTTGATGGTCAGAAAATGTGTAGAGCTCAGGGTAAAGCCTCAGTAAAAAGCGTTACTGAGGCCGAGGCTTTGGGTTTGTTGCTTGCTCAAGATTTATTGGGGCAAGGTGCAGCAGACCTCATACAAAACTTACCTAAAGTTAAGTAATAGGTTTTAGGGCTCTACCCGTATGGCCCATTTTTGCTGCCTATTTATGATAAAACCACTCGTGTAAATTTTTACCAAAAGCAGCGTAAAGGCCCTTGCTTTAGCTATGGGGAGTAGTCAGAAGAACTGACTTTTCAATCATTAAACCTTAAAGTACTGAAGAAACAAACCATAGGTTGCACCAATCCATAGACCCACAATCATCAGAAATGAAATCATAAATCCCATGCCCCTCTTCGCTGGGTCACGCTGATAAGCAACTGCATACCAAAGTCTGCCGATGATCCAAATACAACCAGCAATACCAGCTCCCTTATCTCCAATCAACAATGCGTATAAACATAGTGCTGGCAAAAACATGATGACGCTTTCAAGCGTATTTTGTTGTACGCGAAATGCTCTTTCAAATACTTCATGTCCCAATGTAGCGGGTGCTTTTATTTGATATATGGCTCTAGCCCTACCAACATTTAGCATAAGTCCAAGCATTAGAAAGACCGTTAACAAAACCACGAAACAAGTGAAGAGATATGGTTGCATTGAAATCCTGTAGTAAAGTTTTAAAAAAATAGATTAATTATTTAGGGAATATACCAATATTCAAAATTAGCATTAAATTGTCAATATAATTAATTTATTCAATATCTTAAATAAATTATATCTTTTAAGGGGTCTTTAGACTCTAGATGTATAAGGATCTTATGGTTTTTCTAAAGCAAATAGATTTTCGATTAATGGGCAAACATGAGATTTTTATAGAGCTTGTTCATCTAATGAGTAAGCTTTATGGATGGTATTTTTTACTTGCCGGCATATTTAAAGTCTTTATCGGAATTTTGTTTACGGACAAGTTGAAAGAAATGTTTATAGAACGGCTTTTAGAAATACCTCCTAACTCCATTGGCTATATGTATTTGTCCGCATTTGCTATCCCGTGCTCATTCCCCATTGCTTGGATACTGACTATCGGTGAAATTAATGTCGGGCTCTGTTTTATTAAATCGACTAACTTTCTATATGCTAATCTAGCAGCAATTTTTATTATTATTAATATTGGGCTAGGCGGATACTCTAGCTTAACTTTATTATTATTTTTATTTCTACCGATTTTGCTGCTGATGTTAGGTGTATCAGAAAAGTATCAACCGATGATGCGTACCAAATTTTTCTTTTAAATACAGATCCTTTTTTTAATTCTCTATAAAGATATATATGACAGACAATGAAAGCTTCTTACTCATGGGTTTTTTGAGA
>CANFUO010000024.1 GCA_947450225.1 Burkholderiaceae bacterium
ATTCCCCATAATAGGGCTTATATATAACTCTTTGATGAATACGACTATGAGCAATAATGATTTCCTTCAAAAGTTTCAAACCATGGCTGAAGATGTCCAAAAAAAGGTGATGGACGCTGTTAAAGACTCTCCAGCAAAGGATCTTGAAAAGAATGTGCGTGGCTTAATGAGCCAAGGGTTTCAAAAAATGGACCTCATTACGCGTCAAGAATTTGATATTCAAGTTCAAGTGTTGGCAAAAACAAGAGCAAAACTAGAAGCGCTTGAGGCTAAAGTAGAATCTCTAGAAGCCAAAATTAATCATTAATTAATAGGGGTGAAAGCCACTCATAAATGTTTCAAACTGCTCAATGATTTGTTTCTGTTCATTAGCGCTTGGCACACTTTTGAATGACTTAATCGCACTGAGTTGATAAATGCGTGATTGCCCAGACTGATTGGTTCGCGTAACCCAGCGTACCCAATAAATTCGGTAGTTGCCATCTGGTCCAAGCCCTTTTAAATTATATCCTTGGGCTGGCAGAATTTGTACTGGTGAACCTGCTGTTTTAATTTCGAATTGAATGATTTGCGGCGTTGCTGATTCCTTAATTAATTTTGCAGTATTCAATCTCATCCACTGCACCAAGGCTTCTCCAGAAACTGTCTTTGCATCAATTGGTATAGTGCCGATGGCAAAGAGGATGTCGCCGGCTTTCGCCGCTGCCATGGTCATCGTTAAACGATGCTCCTCAAAACGAATTGTTTGTTGCTCAAATGCATTCTTCGCTGGGAAAAGGGCAAGGTATTGCTCTTCATCTAAGCGCACTTCTCGCCAATTAAATGTCGAGGTACAAGCAACAAAAAATAAGATCGGCAGCAGTACAACAATGAAACTATATTTTTTCATTGTTTGGGTATTAAACAATTCCAGCTAGCTCGGCCTGATGATCGGCATGGTAACTCGATCTAACCATCGCCCCAACAGCTGCATGGGTAAAGCCCATCTCTTGCGCTTTTTGCTCAAACATTTTAAAAGTGTCCGGATGTACATACCTCCTAACCGGCAAGTGATGGGTTGAAGGTGCTAAATACTGGCCAATAGTTAGCATATCTATGTCATGCTCTCGCATGTCTCGCATAACTTGCAGTATTTCTTCATCGGTTTCACCTAAGCCAACCATCAATCCACTTTTGGTGGGTATACCTGGATATTTTGTTTTAAAGTCTTTTAGAAGCTTTAACGAATGTAGATAATCAGCGCCAGGGCGTGCCTCTTTATACAAGCGGGGCACTGTTTCTAAATTGTGGTTCATGACATCTGGCAATCCGCGACCTTCACTACTACCAAAAACCTCTAGAGCAAAATCAAGTCGCCCTCTAAAGTCTGGAACGAGGACTTCAACTTTTGTTTGGGGTGATAAAGCTTTGGTTTGCTCTATGCACTGCACAAAATGCATTGCGCCGCCATCACGTAAATCATCACGATCAACACTCGTAATGACGACATAGTTAAGTTTTAATGCCGCAATTGTTTTGGCAAGGTTAGCTGGCTCATTAACATCAAGCGGATCAGGTCTGCCATGACCAACATCACAAAATGGGCAACGCCTTGTACACTTCTCTCCCATAATCATAAAAGTGGCGGTACCTTTGCCAAAACATTCACCAATGTTCGGGCAACTCGCTTCTTCACAAACAGTAACGAGTTTATTTTCTCGTAAGATTTTTTTTATTTCACCAAAACGTGAATTTCCAGAACTGGCGCGTACCCGAATCCAATCTGGCTTTTTTAATACCTGATCAATGGGAATAATTTTGATGGGAATGCGTGATGTTTTTTCCGCAGATTTTTGTTTCTTCGTCGGATCGTAAGTAGCAATAGCGTCTTTTTTATCAGTCATTTCACTATTCTATTGGATATTTGGTGTGCTCAGTTGTTGTTGTAGTTCACTAACCAGTGTCTTTGCAACTTCTGTTAAGTCTTTATTAACCCCTAAACTTTTCATATCAATGGTTTCTAGGTCTGGATAACCGCATGGATTAATCATTAAAAATGGTGATAAATCCATATTCACGTTCAATGCTAATCCATGATACGAACAATGTCTTGTCACCTTCAAGCCTAATGCAGCAATTTTTGCACCCACATGCTCTGAATGATTTTTGGCGCTAATATAAATACCCGGAGCACCTGGCTGTCGCTCCGCCAGAATTTGATAATGCTCCAAGGTATTAATAATGGCTTGCTCCATGCGAAAGACCAACTCCTTCACATAAATACCGAGTCGTTTTAAGTCAAATAAAAGATACAAAATGATTTGTCCATGGCCGTGATAAGTAATCTGACCGCCCCGATCCACTTGGACTAATGGGATTTCTGTATTGTGATTCAATAAATGATTTAAGTCTCCAGCAAGGCCTAGCGTAAAAATGGGCGGGTGCTCTAATACCCAAATTTGATCTGGAGTTTGATCATCACGATGCAAGGTGAACTCTTTCATTGCATCATACGTTTGTTGATAGTCCTGTAGACCTAAATAATGAATTTCTACAGGCGGGTTCATTACAAAACAACGCTCACTAATGGGTGCGTTGATAAGGTCCGATACACCTCATCTAACTGAGTTCTACTCGTGGCATGAATCATCACCGTTAAACCCAAATAATTATTTCCTTTCGAGCTTCGCTCTTCAATCTTTGCTTCATCGAAGTTGGCGTCTAATTGATGGCAGATGTGGATTACCGCTGGTTTAAAGTCAGGGCTGTTTTTTCCCATGACTTTAATCGGAAAATCACACGGGTATTCGATAAGGGATTCCGTTTGATTATTTTGCATGCCACAAACCTATCACTGTGTCTCGTATCAGATGCAGTTTTCGATGAAAAAAATGGTCTGCGCCAGGAATGACATGGACAACAATTTCTTGTTGTTGCAACCAATCAAATACTGCCTGCAATAGAATCGTTTCATCTACCTCACCGTGAATCACAATGGTGTTTTTGGGTATGTTAGGCATATCCCATTTGCCAGCAGCACTACCAACCAATATTAATCGCTCAGGAGCCCGTCCTTTTTCAGTTAATCTCTTGGTTAAGTTGCTATTAACAAAGCTGCCAAATGAAAATCCAGCTAGTACAAATGGCAAATGCGCTACTTCACCGTGCCACGACTGCGCAGGTAATCCAAGAATCTCACCCCATGAGCTGGGTATTTGTAACCACTCTAAGATTTGCTCTAAATCATCTATTTCACCAACGCCATCATCAAAACTGCCTTGAGATTGGCCGACTCCCCTAAAGTTGGGACGCACACTGACATAACCCAACAGATTGAATGTCTTAGCTAAAGTTTGCGCAACTTTATTATCCATTGACCCGCCCAGTAATGGATGCGGATGTCCAATTAAAGCAATGCCTCTAACCTTGAAATCAGGATTGCTGCGTAGCTCTTCAGGAAAATCAATGCTGACTTCGGCAACGCCAACCTGAATCCGAATTAAATGGTGCATCGTTCTACTATTCATTTAACATCAATCTTTCTACAGGCACGCCTTGCATAAAATGGCTCTGAATGATTTCGTCGATATCGCTCTCATCAACAAATTGATACCAAATTCCTTGGGGATAAACCACCATCACTGGACCAAGTTCACATCGATCTAAACATCCGGCTCGGTTAACTCTCACTTGGTGCTTACCGTTTAAATTTAATTCTTTACATTGTTTTTTTGCATAATCAAATAATTTGGTGGCTCCGTGCTGATCACATGAAGCCTCTCCATTGGTTCTTAAATTAAGGCAAAAAAATACGTGGTGTTTGTAGTAGTCCATGTTAAAAATTATATCCTTTTGCTGTCAAAATTTGATTTACTGGAGATTGGCTTTACGGTTTTTTAATAACAAACATATAGCAAGTAGCGGCCATACTATAGAAATCCATCCAAATAGACCATTGACATGCATCATTTTTCCTTGTGGCAATTGTTCTAATAAGTTATGAAAATAAGGGTTATTTGGCAGAACATTGACAAGAATCATCAAGCTGAGCAACGCCATCAAACTAAGTGTCCATTGACTCTTTTTTGACAAAAAATGGGCTAAAAAGGTAAGTATATAGCCCACAATCAGCCCAATTAATACGGACAAACTCCACCAAGAGGAGGCTCCAGTTTGTCCAAACTGGAATTGTGAAATAAAGAACTTAATTATCACCATGATGCACAATAAAATTCCGATGATCTTCAATGGGGATGAGCTTTTTCGTATTCCATATAAAAAAAGTGTGCCAATACTCAACGTGGCTAAACTCGTGATCAAAATTTCTTGAGATGCATTATCTAATGGCAAAGTCCAATAAGGTGAAATACGCGTGATTGATAAACCTAAATCCCCCATCCCTAACCAAGCATTCTGTGGATAAATCTGCGCTAAAGGACATAAGATCATCAACAAAAAGAATCCCTGATGATTACCAAAAATCGCTTCTCGAGCTCGCTCTGCCTTATTGCCTGAAAGCCACTGAGGACTTAATGGCAAAGCAAATAATGCGCCAATCAGTACGCCTAACATATTTGAGTACCAATCAATCGGACTTGGTATGCGGGTTGGCAAATAGGTTTGAAAGCTTTCTAAAAAACCCGAAAAGATAGCCCCTAGCAGAACAGTGGCCAGTAACGCGGGCCATCTGGTGACGATGGAATAGAGAGCAAAAATCATCAAAAACCCAAATGGCAAGTAGCCAATCACATTCGTTACGACATCAAAAATAGGAATATATTTGGGCACGGGTGCAAGTAACCACTCCCATGGCATTAATGGTGTATCTATCCTAAAATTAAACGGCGTCATGCTTGCATATGCAACCAAGCTTAGGTACAAAGCAAGCATAAGCCGTGCTAAATAATACGGCTTTGTAGGTTTGTGATTTTCCACTGAGTTTGCCAATTTTTTCCAATAGAATCAAATTGTTTCTACAATAGCATGTATGACTATTTCTTGGCGATTTGAAACTGTACAAACTACTGAATCTACCAATTCAGACCTATTAAATCGTTGGCATCAGCACGCCTTGATTAATCCGACATCATTGCGTGCAATGACTCAAACTGCAGGCCGTGGCAGAAGGGGTAAAAATTGGGTTTCGCATCAAGATCAATCCCTTACTTTTTCTTTAGCCTATCCGTTCCCAGCAAGCTCAACAATGATGCAATTACAAGGATTATCCTTGGCCTGCGGCCTAACTGTTCTCAAAAGCATTCTGCAATATTTGCAATTATCAGAATCAACAGCAAAAAAATTAGCCCTTGGTCTCAAATGGCCTAATGATCTTTTACTTGAAAATCGAAAACTAGGTGGTCTATTAGTTGAGGGCGGGCAAAAATCTCCCCTTGAGCCCATCTGGATGATTATTGGTGTTGGTATTAATCTGTCATTGCCACGATTAATTACTGATCATTTAGATACTGCTAGTCTTTCTGAAATCAATATTGCTTTGGTAGACCTGAATCAAGAAGTGCTTTGGCAATTCATTACAGTCAATATTGGATATGCCCTTGAAAAATTTACTCATCATGGTTTTTCGACATTTCAAGAAGAGTGGAATCACTGGGATAGTTGGTGTGGTGATTTACTAACAGTTCATCAAGATCAACAAACGGTATGTATTGGTAAAAGTATTGGCGTCAATCCTAGTGGCTATTTATTATTAGATACCCCTCTTGGCCTGAAAGAAATTTCTAGCGGCGAACTCTCTCTGAGTCACAATACACCATGAGCGCACAAATACTTCTTATCGATATTGGCAATACTAGAGCAAAGTGGTCTGTTATTGACGCGGCTGTTAATAGTCAACTCGATGCTACGTATGGCGCTTTAGCTCATTCTGAATCGCCATTTTCTTTGCAAGGGATGAACCATCTTGAGCCCGTCATGCGCTTAAAGGACTCCATTACAGAAGTAATTTTGTGTAGCGTCGCCCCTTCATCTATAGAGCAGGTTTGGCAACAATGGCTAATGAAACATTTTGCCAATGCTGAAATTTCTATATTTGATTCTTCTCTCGAATTTACTTCAATATCGAATCATTACCATGCTCCACATGATTTAGGTAATGATCGTTGGGCGGCTATTATTGGCGGCTCACAGATTGCCCCTCAGGGCAATTATTTAGTGGTGAATAGTGGCACGGCGACAACCATCGATTTTGTGAATCATGAATTACATTTTGAAGGTGGTTGGATTATTCCTGGCTTTAATTTGATGTTACAAGCCCTAGGTTCTAAAACAGCCCTTTTGCCAAACTTATCAGCCCAAGCCGTTTACACAAGTGATGAAAAAATATTCGGCAATACAACGGAATCAGCTATTTTACAAGGTGTGCTCTTCGCTCAAATAGGCGCAATCCATTTTGCACTCAATCAATATCCTCAAATCAAGCATCTCATTATTTCCGGTGGTAATGCAGGCTTAATTCATCAGAACCTTAAACAATCTTGGACTCACAACTGTTTGCTCGTTCATGAACCCTATATTGTCTTTCGAGGCTTACAGCTATGGCGTGGGCAAAGGGTCTGATAAACATGCGATTGATGAACATGTGTTTGTGGTTCCTCATTTTTTGTAATTTCTGTATGGCAATGACTTTTCTTTGTGCACCTTATTCTTTTCCACACTGGCTAGAATCATTGAGTTTGAGTTTTACACCACAAGAACAATCTATTCTGGATCGTAATGCGCTCGAAAAGATTGAAGCCCTTCGGGTAACTGGCCCCATTGGGGGAGAGTCAGAAATCGTTCGTCGAACGCCTTAATTTCTAATTTTTTGTAACATTTGTGTAGTCGATCGCTCATATAAAAATGGGATTGCGTATGCTTTTCCACCCCAAGTTTTAATCAACGCTGTTTCTGCCAAGCTGTCAATTTGATAGTCGCCACCTTTGACATAGATATCCGGTCTAATTTGCGCAATAATTTCTACTGGTGTTTTTTCTTGGAAACATACTACTAAATCAACGCATTCTAATGCGGCTAAGAGCGCCATGCGATCAGCCTCATTGTTAATTGGGCGATCCTCTCCCTTGCCGAGCATTTTTACTGATTGATCTGAATTTACACCCACAATAAGGCTTTTGCCAAGCGCTCTTGCCTGAGCTAAATAAGTAACATGTCCTCGGTGCAAGATATCGAATACCCCATTGGTAAAAACAATTGGCTTTTCAAGGGCTTGCAGACGTTCATTCAGATCTTTGGGGCTAAAGTGAAGCGCCAAAATTTTTTTTTCAAAGGTCGGCAACGGTAAAGATGGCATTTCCATTCCTCTATTCTATGATGCTTTGTGAAAGACTTTGCATTATGGCTTAGACTCTTTCATGAATCATATTTATTTCATACCTCAACCTTAGGCATTTTATGAAAAAATGGTGTCAATTATTGCTTCTGAGCATGACTTTTGTCAGCATGTACTGCAATGCCCAATCTTCGGAGAAGCCTTCTACGAATCCATCTATGACTTGCCCAGCATCACTTAATTTTAAGTTCCCCAGGTTACAAGATGAACAAATGCAAGATCTTTGTCAATATAAAGGTAAAGTCGTTTTAATCGTCAATACCGCTAGTTATTGTGGCTTTACTTCTCAATATGAAGGCCTTGAAAGTATTTATTCTAAATACGCATCTAAAGGATTCGTTGTTCTTGGGTTTCCGTCGAATGATTTTGGTCAACAAGAACCTGGAACGAATAAAGAAATTGCTGATTTTTGTAAAAATACCTATGATGTCAAGTTCCCAATGATCGCCAAAACAGTGGTGAGCGGGCCAAATGCAAATCCTCTGTTTAAATTACTCATTGAGAAAACAAAAACAAGTCCTAAATGGAATTTTTATAAATATCTCATTGATCGTGAAGGTAATGTTGTGAACGCCTATAGCAGCATGACGAAGCCTGACAGTAAGACGATTACGTCAGAAATTGAGAAATTATTGTCTGGAAACAAATAATGGCAGAAAAGTTGCGCGTAGCGATTGTTGGTGCTGGAATCTCAGGTTTAAGTTGTGCTTATGCATTGCGAACAGAATCTCATTTAGATATCACCTTATTTGAAAAAGGCCCGCACATTGGCGGGCATAGCAATACGATTGATTTCACCCCCAAAGGCTATACGGATAGCTTTCCCATTGATACGGGTTTTTTAGTATTCAATGAGTGGACCTATCCGGGTCTCATTGCTTTTTTCAAAGAACTCAATGTCCCTATTGCTAAGTCAGAAATGTCATTTTCTGTTTCACTACCCCAAAAAAATGGCCGCCGTCTTGAGTGGGCGGGGGATAATTTAAATACCTTGTTTGCACAACGAAGCAATTTATTGAATCCGTCTTTTTTACGGATGCTAATTGATATTGTTCGCTTCAATCGCGCTGGTAAAAAAATATCCGCCCTTCCAAAAAATCATGCGAGTAGTGATAATGACCTCGAGTCAGTCGCTCAGTTTTTGGATCGTATGAAGTTTAGTGCCCCTTTTCGGGATTGGTATTTGTTGCCTATGATTGGCGCCATCTGGTCGTGCTCTCTTGCCGAGATGCTCGAATTTCCGATTCAAACCCTCATGCATTTTTGCAATAACCATGGCTTATTGAATATTGTGAATCGCCCCCAATGGATGACCGTTGCTGGTGGTTCTAAAGAATACGTATCGAGAACCGTGCAGGCGCTAGAAGCAAGTGGTGTCGGCATTGAGAAAACACAAGTTATTTCCTGTGTCAGAAATGCCCAAGATGCCCGTTCACCAATTCAGATTCACCTCGCCAATGGAGATCAACAATCTTTTGATAAAGTCATTTTTGCCTGCCATTCGGACGAAGCACGAGGCATATTAGCCCAGCCCTCTTCTGATGAGAATAATATTCTAGGTGCTATTTCGTATAAAGAGAATTTGGCTTATGTTCATGAGGATCGCCAACTTTTGCCGAGGCTTCCCCAAGTCTGGGCAGCTTGGAACTATACCTGTGAGACACTCAATGAATATGGGGGCGATGACTCACCATCTGTGTGCGTTCATTACCTCATTGATAAACTACAGCCCATCCCAAATAAAAAATCTCAACATCCGGTCATCGTTAGTCTAAATCCACAGTTAATCCCGGCTAACGATAAAACGCATTGTTTAATCAAGTATGCTCATCCTGTCTTTAATCAATCCGCTATCCTAGCTCAACAAAAATTATTTAAAATCCAAGGTGTCAATAACACCTATTTTTGTGGCGCTTGGACTGGTTATGGTTTTCATGAAGACGGGTTTCAGTCAGGTCTGGCAATTGCAAATACGCTTTTGGAGTCAATGGCTGCCATATGAGCCTTCTCCACGAACCTTCGATTCACTTTGGGAAAGTCCTGCATCATCGCTATGCTCCCAATAATCGCTTTAGCTATCCCGTCTTCTATTTGCGTATACCAATGCGCTCCAGAAGGCTAGATCCTCATATTCTTAAAAATAAAGGCATTGGCGATAACCGGTTCTCCTGGTTGTCTTTTTTTGATAAAGATCATGGTGATGATTCACTGCATTCTCTTGAATGGGTTGAGGCTTTACTTAAAAATGATAATCGTCAAGATATCGATGGTGAGATTTGGTTACATACATTTCCTCGTGTTTTGGGCTATGTTTTTAATCCAGTGAGTTTTTGGTTTTGCCATCATTCATCTGGCGAATTAAGGGCGATTGTTGCTGAGGTCAACAATACGTTTGGGGAGCGGCATTTTTATTTTTTACATTCCCCAAGTCATGAAGTTTTACCTTGGGGCAAAGAGTTATTCACTAAGAAGATCTTTCATGTTTCCCCATTTTTTGATGTGGTCGGTGACTATAGATTTCGCTTTATGAGACAAGCAAATGAAGTGCCTCATCCCAAATGTGTAAGTCGTATTGATTATTTTCAAGATGACACGCATACCTTAATGACCAGTGTTAGCGGTACAGAATATGCACTTAACCGCTTCTCAATATTTCGAGCAATCGCAAGCTTTCCTTTTTTAACTTTTTCTGTTGTTTTTAAAATTCATTGGCAAGCCATTAAACTATGGTTAAAAGGTGCTAAATTTTACAAAAAACCAAAACCTCCTGAAATTCAAACTTCTTAATATGTCTATATTTGCTCAACAATTTATTTTTCAAGCTTTTAAAAAAATCAAAGGTGGTCGTATCATCTTATCCTTACCCGATGGCTCTGAACACCATTTTGGTGAGGATCTACAGGGCCCCGAAACCCTCCCAATTCGTATTCAAGTCAATGATACTCAAGCATTTCAGTGGGTCATCTCTAGAGGGGATATCGGAGTTGCAGAGTCATATTTTAAAAACCTTTGGCATACCGATGATTTGGAGCGTTTTTTGCAATTAGCGATCCTCAATCGATCTGCCTTGGATGCGCTTATTTATGGTTCTTGGTGGGGATCTTTAATTTCAAAAATAAAACACTTCTTCAATAAGAATACTAAATCTGGTAGTAAAAAGAATATCCAGGCTCACTACGATCTTGGCAATCATTTTTACGCCTTATGGCTTGATTCAAGCATGATGTATTCCAGTGCTTTATTTGCTGGCGAGGAGGGTAAAACACTTGAGCAAGCCCAAAAGGATAAATGTAACCGCATCATCAGTATGTTGAATAATCAAGCTGATGATCACATTTTAGAAATCGGTTGTGGTTGGGGTGGCTTCATTAAAGAGGCCAATGCACAAAACCTCCATGTTGATGCAATTACGATTTCAAATGAACAGTTTCGTTATGTTCAAGAGCAATTGTCAGATCAAAAAACCGCTGCAAGTAAGAGTGCGGTTTTACTACAAGATTATCGTGATTGTCATCATGAATACGATGGTATTGTTTCCATTGAAATGTTTGAAGCAGTGGGTGAGGAGTATTGGCCTGCTTATTTTAAAACGATCTACCGTTGCTTAAAGCCAGGCAAGCGCGCAGTCATTCAAAGCATTGTGATTGATGAATCTTTATTCCCAAGGTATAGAACAAAAACAGACTTTATCCAGCAATATGTTTTCCCAGGGGGTATGTTGCCATCTGTTAGTGTTTTTGAAAAACATGCTCAAGATGTGGGTCTGCGAGTCAAAGATAAATTATTTTTTGGTGATGACTACGCAAAAACACTTCGCACTTGGGCTGTTTCTTTTAATCACAAATTAAAAGATGTTCAATCTTTAGGCTTTAAAGATGAGTTTGTAAGGCTTTGGAATTTTTATTTATTTTATTGTGCTGCTGGTTTTGCAGGTAAAAATCTCGAAGTTGTGCAATTTACTTTAGAAAAACCACTCTATGAGTCTTAATCAACCGATTTCAGATTTTTCAGGTTTAAATGTTTGGATTATCGGCGCTTCTTCTGGTATAGGACAAGCATGTGCCTCTTGGTTTGCCAATGCAGGATCAAATTTAATCTTGTCAGCGCGAAGAATCGACGCCCTGCATGATCTAGAACAATCAATCAAGACAAACATTCCTCATCAAAGCATCCAGTCCATCGCTTTCGATGTCACCCAGCCGCAAGAGTCCTCAGATGCGCTCTCTCAGGTTCTTCAGCGGTGGGGGAAAATTGATATTCTATTATTTGTCTCCGGTGTTTACACTCCTGTTCGAGCTGATGATTTTGATCTCGCTGTTACACAACAAATGATTGCTACCAATTTGATGGGCCCGATGCGGATGGTATCTCTACTCATGCCGCAATTTTTAAAGCAAGGTAGCGGTCATATCGCTTTAGTAGGTAGTGTTGCAGGTTATAGCGGCCTACCTAAATCACTTGTCTATGGACCCACAAAAGCTGCACTACTTAATTTTGCAGAGTCTTTGTATTATGATTTAAAACCTAAAGGTATTAACGTTCATATTATTTGTCCAGGCTTTGTGAAAACGCCAGCAACCGCTAATAATGATTTTGAAATGCCGGCATTGATCAGTGCCGAACAAGCGGCAATAGAGATTGGGGCTGGTCTAAAAAAGGGTGAGTTTGAGATTCACTTTCCCAAAAAGTTCTCTTATTTTTTAAAGTTCTTGCGGATTTTGCCTTATCCCGTGTACTTTTGGTTACTAAAAACCTTTGTCAAAATTTAAGGGGAATGTATGCCTTCGCATTTACTTGAAGCGACTGAACAACTGAAGTTTCAGTATGAGCATCTTGGAAAAGATACTCTAGGATCTTTGTTGAGTTGTTATGCTCCAGATGCCGTCTTTAAAGACCCTTTTCAAGAAGTACAAGGGCATGATGCCATCTCACATGTATTTATGAATATGTATGCTCAATTGCAGGAGCCCAGGTTTGTTGTTCGTGAAACACTCCTTGGCCAACATCAAGCATCCCTTTTATGGGACTTCCATTTTTCTATGCGAAGATGGAATACGACGCCCAAGTCATTTTCAGGTGTTAGCTGGCTTGATTTTGACGATCAATTTTTAGTCAAAAAACACATTGATTACTGGGATCCAGCCTCAGGGATTTACGAACATTTACCTTTAATCGGTCCCATCATGCGAGCCCTAAAAAAACGGGCCTAGTTTATTTTTTCTCAGTTCTTGCTTTATTGACCAAATAATCTAAGGTTTGTGTTGTCCTTGATTTTGTCCCCGCAATCGATGGCGAGGTCTCATATTTTCCTTGTACAAAAACGGTAGGAACACCATTGACACGATAGGCAGAGCCCGTAATATTTGCAGTCTTAGCTTTGGTGATGACAGAAAAAGATTTATAAGCCGTAGTAAATGTTGCTACATCTAAGCCCACGCTGGAAGCCCAACTAAAAATCTCATCTTCTTTCAGTAATTGTTTACGGTCTACATGGATAGCCTTCATTACTTTAGGTGTGAACTCAGCCTCTTTTCCTAGTGCCTCTAAAGCATAAAAAATTTGGCTATGGGGTAGAAAATCATCTCTAAACGCAATAGGGACTCTTTTAAAGACAACATCACTTTTTTGTTGTTTTACCCAGGCTTGCAGTTCGGGTTCAAACTCATAACAATGTGGACAGGCATACCAAAAAAACTCCGTAACCTCTATCTTGCCTTTTGACTCCGTTGGCTGTGGCGAGCTTAATACTTTATAGTCCAAACCTTCCATAAATCCTGTATTAGTAGGATTGTTATTAGGCGCGCCTTTTGCCGTTGCGCTAGGCGGTAGCAACTGCGCTTGAGCACTATATATTGAACTCATAATCATTAGCGCGCTGAACACGATGGTTTTTAATTGTTTCATGGTTTATTTGCCTTAATTACACTATAAGAAATACCAGCATTATCTAGTTTGTTTTTGTCGTCATTTAAATCTTGTAACTCTGCATAGGGGCCTACTCTTACGCGCCAAGTGGATTGTGTATCGGTTTTATATTCAGAGATCTTCGCCTGTAAACCTTGAAGCGCTAATTGTGCTTTTTGACTTTCTGCATAAGCTCTTTCGCCAAAAGCGCCCACCTGAATCCAATAAATAGAGGTTGCCTTAGGCTCAGGTACCGTGACAGTTGGTTCATTGACCGGGGTCGGAATATTGGCGTTATCGGCTGAGTTATCCGAATTCTTGGGCTTGCTGTACAAAGGCGAATTGGGATCTCTTAATTCATTTGTGATTGTCCCGTCAGGATTAACTTTTGGTACAACAGGTAACTCTGGAAGACGAATATTGGGGCGCTCTGATGGAGGGTTTTTTTGAATAAAGTAGGCTGCTGCGAGGGCAATACCTAAACCAATCACTAGGCCAATCACCATTCCAAGGAGTATGTTTCCTTGTTCAGATTTCAAATCTTGGACCTCTTGTTGCACGTGAGTTTTTTTAGTCATCATTGAATAATAATACCTCGAAAATAGTGAAGTAAATTACATTTGTTCTGGTGCGCTTACGCCAAGTAAGCTAAGTCCATTTTTAAGGACTTGTTTACTAGCAACTAACAATGCAATTCTAGCTAGTCGTAGCTCCTGGTCATCCACTAAAACACGGTCTGCGCTATAGAAGGAGTGGAAGTCACTTGCTAAATCTCGTAAATAAAATGCTATGGCATGCGGGCCTAAATCTTTGGCCGCATCGCCAAGTAGCTGTGGAAACTCACTCAAGCGCTGCATCAAGCCATGTGCAGCACGACTTTCGAGTAAGGTGAAATTTACTTTTGTTAACTCACTTTCATCCCCGCCCCATGACCTAAGAATAGAACAGATTCTTGCATGCGCATATTGCACATAAAAAACCGGGTTTTCATCTGTTTGCGTCAACGCTAAATTAATATCAAACACAAATTCTGTATCGGCCTTTCTAGAAATCAAGAAAAAACGTACGGCATCTCTACCTCTGACTAATGCTTGATGCTCTTCCTGCTCTGTCATGCCATCTTGATAACCACCAGACCATTCAATCAAATCACGCACGGTTACATAAGATCCTGCTCGCTTGGAGATTTTGACTTCTTCACCATCTTTCATCACGGTGACCATCTTATGCAAAATATAACTTGGGTA
This sequence comes from Burkholderiaceae bacterium, assembly GCA_947450225.1. Classification (GTDB taxonomy): domain Bacteria; phylum Pseudomonadota; class Gammaproteobacteria; order Burkholderiales; family Burkholderiaceae; genus Polynucleobacter. The sequence goes on from CANFUO010000024.1 coordinate 14,479, forward strand.
ATTCTTTGGAATATCCCAATTGCGTGCTTTTGCAATGCCCTGAATACCCGATCGAACCCTTGCAATCGTACCGTGATGATCGCTACCTTGGATATTAATAACTTCATGAAAACCTCTTGACCATTTACTGCCATGATAAGCAACATCTGGAACAAAGTATGTGAATGTTCCATCTGATTTTCTCATCACACGATCTTTGTCATCACCATCCTCTGTCGACTTTAACCAAAGCGCCCCATCTAGTTCATACGTTTTATCAATCGTTTGTAGATCTTGAACTGCTTGTGCAACTAAGCCATCTGTATATAAAGAGGATTCTAAATAATAATTATCAAACAAAACACCTAAGGTTTTTAGATCAATATCCTGTTCGTTTCGAAGATAAGCAACAGCAAAACGTTCAATCCCTTTTAGATCTGTCTCATCTTTGTGTGATGTGACCGCAATATCCGCCGCTTGCACAGTTGCCCCGGCTAGGTATGCTTTTGCTATATCACTAATATAGTCGCCGTTGTAGGCATTTTCGGGCCATTCAGAACCTCCTGGGGCAAAACCATCTATTCTCGCTTTTGTCGAAATACCCAGGTTCTGAATTTGTACACCAGCATCGTTGTAATAAAACTCTTTATAGACCTTCTTGCCTTGGGATGCCAGCAAGTTCGACAAAATGTCCCCAAGTACCGCTTGCCTGCCATGTCCGACATGGAGGGGTCCCGTTGGGTTTGCAGATACAAATTCAATCAATACTGGATGATTTTCATGTTTGTTGATGTATCCAAATACTTCCTTTTGAACTAAAACTTGAGATATGACCAAGGTTTTTGTGGCTTGGCTCAAACGCAGATTAATAAATCCAGGGCCAGCAATGTCTAATTCGGAAATTAATTCGGAGGCACTCGCCATGGTTTTGACTTCAGCCACAATGAGCGTAGCAAGATCTCGGGGATTTAATCCCCATGCTTTGGCGATTTGCATAGCTATATTCGTGGCCCGATCACCATGTTCAGCTACTTTCGGTCGCTCAAGACGGGGCTCGGGAATATGTGTGACATCTTTTTCCAAGCGAACTCCAATAGAATTCAAAGCTTGGCTAAAAACATTTTGTAATTGTTGCGTTATTTCAGGAAGCATGACAAAAGTGTACCCAGTGGTGTATGCTAAAAAAATGCTCTATCGATTTCATTCTAAAAACTCCCCAGATTGCCTCATGCTTGAGGACTTATCTCTTCGGATTTTTCAAGTATTAGACCGTGAATTAAGTAAAGATGGTATTTTACTCGTAGAACAACTTCCTAGTCTAATAAGTAAGTTAGAAGCAGCTATTGCCCAAGATGCCACTGATCGACAAGGACAATCCGAGGAAAAACATAAAACAGATCGCCTTGGTCAACGCGCCTTCCCTTTTTTAGAACTTTTAAAGTCCTCTTTAAAACATAATGACCCCATTGTTTGGGGGCATTAGTTACTCTCAAAGTTACTTTGCAGGGCTTTAGCAACTGTTTCAGAAGTTCTTGACGAACGCTTAGCAATGTCATTGACTTGATCTAAGCCAATGGGTCCTACATTGAAATACTGCGCCTGTGGGCTAGCCAAATAAAAACCTGACACGCTGGATGCTGGATTCATCGCTAAAGACTCCGTGAGCTCCATATCAATTTCCGTAGCCTGTAAAACTTCAAACATACGATGCTTAACCGTATGCTCGGGACAGGCTGGATAACCTGGGGCAGGACGTATGCCTTGATACTTCTCAGCGATCATGTCTTCATTTGAAAGACTCTCTTGAGATGCATAAGCCCATAAATCAGTTCTCACACGATGGTGAAGGCATTCTGCAAACGCTTCAGCTAGCCGATCAGCAATCGCCTTAATCATGATGGCATCATAGTCATCATTCTTAGCCTGAAACTCGAGTACTTTTTTATCAACGCCATGCCCTGTTGTTACAGCAAACATACCCACATAATCTTGCTTATGGGAATCTTTAGGAGCCACATAGTCAGCTAAACAACGGTTCGGCCGCTTCACACCATCCACTACTGGACGGTCCGTTTGTTGACGCAAACAACTCCAGGTTAATAATGGGTCTTTTCGTGATTCATCTGCATATAAAACAATGTCATCTCCGATGCTATTAGCAGGGTATAAGCCCACAACCGCATGCGCTTGTATCCAACGACCTTGGATCACTCGCTCTAACATTTTAAGTGCATCAGCATATACTTTTGTTGCGGAGTCACCAACGACTTCATCTTTTAGTATTTGTGGAAACTTACCCGCCAAATCCCATGTCTGGAAAAATGGTGTCCAATCGATGTATTTTGCAATTTCAGCTAAATCATAATTTTTAAAAATCCGCCGTCCAATAAATTTAGGCACTTGCAGTTGGGATATATCCCAATCAATTACTTCCGCATTTTTTTGTGCTTCTTCTAGGGTAATCAGCGGTGTTGCTTTTTTATTGGCATGTTGTTGCCGCACTCTCTCATACTCTTCTTTGATGCCCGCTAAGTAGCTCTTCGCAGACTCATCCGAAAGTAAGCTAGAGGCAACGGATACCGACCTAGAAGCATCTGGAACGTAAATCACGGGTCCATCATAATGTGGGGCAATTTTCACCGCAGTATGGACTCTTGACGTAGTAGCCCCGCCAATCATGAGCGGCGTCATTCGACTATGAAAGTACTCATCCTTTTGCATCTCTTGTGCGACATAAGTCATTTCTTCAAGGGAGGGTGTAATCAGTCCAGATAAGCCTATGATGTCTGCTTTTTCTTCTTTTGCTTTTTCTAAAATTTGACTGCAAGGCACCATGACGCCCATGTTCACAACATCAAAGTTATTACATTGCAAAACCACCGTAACAATATTTTTGCCGATATCATGGACATCACCCTTCACGGTTGCCATGATAATTTTTCCTTTTGACCGTACATCTCGTCCAGCCGCTTCATACTGTCGTTTTTCTTCTTCGATATAAGGGATGAGGTGCGCAACCGCTTGCTTCATGACCCGCGCACTTTTAACAACCTGAGGCAAAAACATTTTGCCTGCACCAAAGAGTTCGCCAACCACATTCATGCCATCCATCAATGGTCCTTCAATCACTTCGATAGGTCTACCGCCACGAGTCTCTATTTCTTGACGAACTTCTTCTGTATCTTCAACAATAAAATTAGTTATTCCTTGAACTAAGGCATGCGAGAGCCTTTCTTTAACAGGCAACTCTCTCCAAGCTAGCGTCTCCGCTTGTTTTATGCCACCACCTTTATAGTTGTCAGCAATCTCTAAGAGTCGTTCAGTGGGTGTTTTGCCGTCTTTCTCTTTAAATCGATTAAGTACAACATCTTCGACTCTTTCACGAAGTTCTTTATCTAAATCCGCATATACCCCTAATTGTCCTGCATTCACAATCCCCATATCCATACCAGCCTCAATGGCGTGGTACAAAAATACAGTATGAATAGCTTCTCGAACAACATCGTTGCCGCGAAAAGAAAAGCTTACATTGGAAACTCCGCCACTTATTTTTGCGCCGACAAGATTTTGTTTTATCCAACGTGTGGCATTAATAAAATCCACAGCATAGTTATCATGCTCTTCGATACCCGTTGCTATCGCAAAAATATTAGGATCAAAAATAATATCCTCTGGTGAGAAATCGATTTCGCCCAAAAGCAAATCGTAGGAGCGTTTACAAATTTCAGTTTTACGCTCAAAGGTGTCTGCTTGACCCTTCTCATCAAATGCCATTACCACCGTTGCCGCACCATATCGTTTGATGAGTTTGGCTTGTTGAATAAATGGCTCTATACCTTCTTTCAAAGAAATAGAGTTAACAATGGCTTTACCTTGCACGCACCTTAAACCTGCTTCGATCACCGACCATTTGGAAGAGTCAATCATGATCGGAACGCGCGCAATATCTGGCTCAGAAGCGATTAAATTTAGAAACCTGACCATGGCAGCTTTTGAGTCCAACATGGCTTCATCCATGTTGATATCAATAATTTGCGCGCCGTTTTCAACTTGTTGCCTAGCAACCTGAAGTGCATCGTCAAATAAATTATTGAGGATTAAGCGTGAAAATGCTTTAGAGCCCGTGACATTGGTTCTCTCACCAATATTAACGAACTTAATGTAGGACTCTAAATTAAATGCCTCTAGTCCAGCTAATTTTAATGGTGGTGCCACTGTCAAATTACTCACTTCTCGGACTCCTTATACGCATTCCATTTTGAGGTCCATTGACGTGGTTGTTTATTTTGAACCGCTTTTGCTATTGCAGCAATATGCGCGGGTGTCGTCCCGCAACATCCTCCAACTAAATTCACTAAACCATCGTTAGAAAAGTCTGCTAGTAATGAAGAGGTAATATCAGGCGTTTCATCAAAACCCGTATCGCTCATTGGATTTGGCAATCCAGCATTTGGATAACAAGAAATCGCTGTGTCACATATTCTAGAAAGTTCAGCAATGTAAGGCTTCATTAAAGTCGCCCCCAAAGCACAATTTAGACCAAATAAAAGCGGCTTTGCATGTCTTAAGCTATTCCAAAAAGCCTCAACGGTCTGACCAGATAAGATTCTTCCGGAAGCATCTGTTACTGTTCCTGAAATCATGAGTGGTAAACGTTGTTTCGTGTTTTCAAAATACTCATCGATGGCAAACAAAGCTGCTTTTGCATTGAGGGTATCAAAGATCGTTTCGACCAACAGCAGATCAGCACCACCCTCAACAAGCGCTTCCACTTGCTCATAGTAGGCTTGACGTAATCCTTCGAAATCAATGTTTCTCGCACCAGGGTCATTCACATCTGGAGAAATACTCGCTGTTTTCGGTGTAGGCCCTACAGCACCAGCCACAAATCTTGGTTTATCTTTTGTACTAAATTCATCGCAAGCCTGACGTGCTAGTTTTACTGAGGCAAGATTCATCTGTTTGGCCAAATGAGCCAACTGATAATCTTCCTGCGCGACGGTTGTCGCCCCAAAGGTATTTGTTTCAATAATGTCTGAGCCAGCTTCTAGATACTGACGATGAATTTCTAGAATAACTTCTGGTTTAGTGATGGACAGTAATTCATTATTTCCTTTTAAATCAATGGGGTGATTTAAAAGTTCCGGTAAATTTCCACGAAAATCGTGTTCCGATAATTTATATTGCTGAATCATTGTGCCCATCGCACCATCTAAAATAAGAATCCGTGAGCGTAATAAGTCAGGCAAAAGCTTGCCCCTTGTATAAGAACTTCTTGAATCGTTATGGCTGATATCGTTCATAAATAAGGTTTAAAGATTGATTTACTGACTAAAGTCCTATATTTTACATTTAACTAATAATTATTTATGAGGTGATGCATGTTTACTGGAATGCCTGATTTTAATCAAAGCGTTGAAATGATGAAAAATATGTGGTCAACTGCGGCCAAAGGAGGCTCTGATGGAGGTAGTCCAAGTTTTGGTCTTCCTGGCATGAGTCAACTCAATCCATTTGGTATTCCCATGGTGGATCTTGAGGAACTCGATAAACGGATTAAGGATTTAAAAAGTGTCGAGGCTTGGTTAAGTCTTAATCTGAATGTTTTACAAACCACAATTCAGGGCTTAGAGGTTCAAAAAGCAACCTTATCTGCACTTCAAGGGATTGCTGACACCATCCGCACTTCTGCCGCCCCTGATAATGCCGAAGCACCTAAAACCCCATCCACAGCATCTGACTTTACCGGGGCAAGTGGTAAGCTTGCTCAAGATTTAATGGCACAAATGTCTAAATCCATGACTAATATGATGTCGGGATTTCCAAATACGATGGCGCCTAAATCAACAACAGCGAAAAAACCACCTGCAAAAAAAACGCCGGCCAAGACTAGCGCTGCGAAAACCACAAAACCCCGTGGGAGTCGATCTCGCGCTTGATTTGATCTCTTCTCCACAAATAATTTAAATGTGCAATAGCCTCACCCATCGCGAAGGACATTTGGTGGGAATCTAATTTACGATGAAACAGAATCGGCAGCAGACCTTTTGCTGTAGTTGACTCCTTACAAGCATCAAGGGTCTCTTTTAAGCGGTCCACATGGTGCTCTCGCAATTGCTTCATTCGATAATGTAACCCAACAAAAGGCTTTCCATGTGAGGGCAACACCAGAGTTTGTGTATCTAAAAACTCAAATTTACTAATGGAATCTAAAAACATACCTAAAGGATCACCATCTGGCTCAAGATCATGGACGCTAATATTGGTAGAGATCCGGGGTAGCATCATATCTCCAGAAATCATGATTTTGTCCTTCACGCACGCAAAGGCAAGATGTTCAGGCGCGTGCCCATAGCCACTAATTGCTAACCAAGATCGATTGCCAATCAAAACCTCTTCTTGATCCATCACCCTTCTATAACGACGTGGGACTAAAGGTACTAAACTACTATAGTGATCTGCTCTGGCACGAATTTTTTCGAGATCCGCTTCATCAGTTAAACCGTGCTTATAAAAGTGATCCGCCGCTCCACCGCCACCAGCAATAGAGCCAATTTTTAGTCCCCCTTCATTTGTGCTTAACCATTGCGCCATCATGAAATCTGTCATCGACATCCATAAAGGAACTTGCCACTTCTCACACAACCAATAGGCCAGACCAATGTGATCTGGGTGCATATGCGTAACCAACACCCTCACTACAGGCAATCCCTGTAAATGGTTTGCAAAAATATTTTCCCAAGCTTGTTTTGTGACATCACTCGATATGCCACAATCGACAATTGTCCAGCCCTCTTTTCCTTCGAAACAGTCACGTAATAACCATAAATTAATATGATCAAGTGCAAAAGGTAGTGGCATACGTAACCAAAAAACACCTTCTGCTACTTCTTGCAAGGCCCCAATTTCGGGTAAAGTATCTTGTAAGGGGTAATGTATATTTTCCATGAGCCTATTTTTTAAATGATTAAACGTTTACTTTAATATACTTCAAATGACTAACTTCCCAAAATTGCTTGCGTCTCAAGTTGCTTATGATATGGCACAAGTCATTTTAGAGGGCTTTGACAAACACTATCGTATTTTTCGGGAAGCAAGTCGAGACGCTAAAGCCTATTTTGAGGCTAAACAGTGGAGTGGTATTCGGGAGTTAATCAAAGGCCGTATTGATTATTACGATGAACGCGTGAAGGAATGCATTCTCAACTTAGAAGATGAATTTGATGCGGTTAATCTTCATATTGAGGTCTGGCAACAGGTCAAACTTCATTACATTGGTCTATTAACGAACCATCATCAGCCGGAACTAGCTGAAACTTTTTTTAATTCAGTCATTACCCGCGTGTTAAATCACTCGTATTTTCAAAACGATTTTATTTTCTTACGCCCTACGATTTCAACAGAATATATCGAAAATGATGAAATTCGATCAAAGCCGACCTATCGCGCTCATTATCCTAAGGGACGTGCAGATTTTAAAAAAACTTTTCGCGACATTATTACAAGCTATGGACTTCAGGTCCCTTTTGATGATTTAGAAAAAAATCTAGATAACATCATTCTAGCTTTAGATGAGAAGTTAGATGCATATGAGATTAATGTTAACTTTCAGATTCATGTCTTAACCTCTGTTTTCTTTAGAAACAAAATGGCTTATATCGTTGGTCGCATCATTAATGGTGATGTCACCATTCCCATGATTATTGCTATGTTTATTAATGATGAAGAGCTACTAGAAGTGGATACTATTTTATTAAATAAAGAAGAAATTTCCATTTTGTTTAGTTTTACATATAGTTATTTTTTAGTGGAGATGGAGGTACCCTCTGCTTATGTTACTTTTTTAAGAACACTGATGCCCAGGAAACCTCGCCAAGAAATTTATACATCCTTAGGCCTGCAAAAACATGGTAAAAACTTATTCTATCGTGACTTCTCACACCACTTGAATCACTCAACGGATCAGTTTAGGATTGCTCCTGGTATCAAGGGCTTGGTAATGTTGGTTTTTGATTTGCCAAGTTATCCTTATGTTTTTAAACTCATCAAAGATTACTTTCCCCCGCCAAAAGAAACAACACGGGAGTTGATCAAATCTAAATATCAACTCGTGAAGCAACATGACCGAGTTGGAAGAATGGCAGATAACTTAGAGTTTTCAAATATTGCCTTACCTTTTTCACGTTTTGAGCCTGAGCTGATTACTGAGCTGGAAAATCATTGCAAGTCTTTACTCACATACACGGAAAATGAATTCGGGGAAAAAGAATTATTGATTTCTCATATGTATATTGAGCGCCGGATGACGCCGCTCAATATCATGCTACAAAATGGGTCTGATGAAGATGTGGAGCACAGTATTATTGAGTATGGCTGCGCAATTAAAGAGTTAATTGCTGCGAATATTTTTCCTGGTGATATGCTATATAAGAACTTTGGTGTCACACGTTATGGTCGAGTCGTTTTTTATGACTATGATGAGATTGAATATTTTACCGAGTGTAATATTCGTAAAATTCCTCAAGCGCGCACTGAAGAAGAAGAAATGTCTGGGGAAACTTGGTTCCACGTTGGCCCTAAAGATATTTTTCCTGAATCATATGGAACCTTTTTGCTAGGTGATACGCGTGTGAAACATTATTTGATGAAACATCACCCTGATTTTTTTGAACCCCAGATGTGGCTCAACTATCAGCAACTTTTAAAAGATGGTCAAATTCCTGATCATTTTGGCTACCCCAACGAACTGCGCTTTACCTACCGTTACCCTTCTAACTAATACTTATGCCTAATTCAAATAACCCTCATCTTCTTACCAATTTATTTGCCAACAATCAAGCATGGGCACAACACGTTTCTAAAGATGACCCCGATTACTTTAAACGTCTTGCTTCGCAACAATCTCCAGAATATCTTTGGATAGGCTGCTCTGACTCAAGGGTTCCGGCAAATCAAATTATTGGACTTGCTCCAGGTGAGATTTTTGTGCATCGTAATATCGCCAATGTGGTTGTTCATACTGATTTAAATGCCTTGTCAGTGATTCAATTTGCCGTTGATCAACTCAAGGTTAAACACATTATTGTGGTCGGCCATTACGGTTGTTCTGGTGTTAGAGCTGCCTTAGATAATATTCGTGTTGGTCTTGCAGATAACTGGATTAGGCACATTAAAGATGTTGATGACAAACACGGGGCATATCTTGGACAAGTTCTTCAGCACCAAGATCGCTTTGACAATCTCTGCGAGCTCAATGTCATTGAGCAAGTAGTTAATGTTTGTGAAACCACCATTGTTCAAGACGCCTGGTTGCGGGGTCAAGATCTCACCGTGCATGGTTGGATCTATGGCCTTAAAGATGGATTAGCTCGTGATCTAGGAATGAGTATTCAAAATTTGGAAGAACTCAAAGATCGATATTCCATCATTATTGGCTCTTATCAAAATAATCTTGACTAGTTTATTTCCAAGTAATATTCATGTTCAAGAGCGTGGATGGTTATCTGCGAATCAAATTTATATCCATAATGGTCAAAATGTAGATGTTATTGACAGTGGTTTTTGTTTACACTCTCAACAGACTATCGATTTACTTCGATTCTATTTAAATCAATTACCGGAACTTCGAACCCGTCATTTAATTAACACCCATTTACATTCAGATCATTGTGGTGGTAATCAAGCACTACAAGAACAATTTCAATTTACGTGTTATGTTCCAGAGTCAGAATATGTCTCTGTTCAACAGTGGTCTTTGGCAGAAAAGTCCTTTCTTGCATTAGGGCAACCATGTCCACCTTTTTCGGCTCAGCACGCTTTAAAAATTGGTCATACGATTCAGATTGGTTCTATTGATTTTGAAATTCATGGTACTCCTGGGCATCACCCCCACTCGATTCTTCTTTTTGCGCCCGACATTGGACTCTTAATTTCAGCGGATGCTCTTTGGGAAAAAGGCTTTGGTGCTCTATTTTCTGAAGTTTCCAATCACACAGGTTTTACTGAACAGCGTGCCACCCTGAATCTGATCCGATCTCTTCCCGTCAAAGTTGTTATCCCAGGGCACGGCAGTCCATTTACTGATATTCAGGCTTCCCTGAGTGCTGCTTACTCTCGTCTTGATTTTTTGGAATCTCATCCACAGCGTAATACTCATCATATCGCACAAGTATTGCTCCAATTTATGGTGATGTTTAGGCAAAAACTTTCTCTTCAAGAAGGACTTGATTGGTGTATCAATACGCCGTTATTTATATTGTCTGCTGCACAACTTAACCTGAGTATTGAAGAACTTTTTCTACAGACACTTGAGTATTTAGAAAATAAGCGCTGTTTAACCATAAAGAATGATTTAATTGAACTTCATTTTTAATTTTTTATGAGCTGAATTAAAAGTTAAGATTCTGGTCATTACTTAATTCCCTCACTTTTTTTAAGGATTTATATGTATTTATCATAAGCATAGGTTATTTTTATAGTTCATAAATGTACATCCTTATTTCTTTTAATTTAAATAGTCAAATGCCAAAAAAAGCTATTAATCTTACTTTGGACCCTTTCGTTTTGGAAGAGGCTAAGCTCCTTGGCATTAATATTTCACAAGTTTGTAATTCTTTTTTAAAGTCTTATATTAAGGCTGAAAAAGAAAGGCTTTGGAAGCTTGAATATTCTAATGTCTTTTCTTCCTACAATAAAATCATAGATTTAGAAGGACTTCCACTTGAACAGTGGAGAAGTTTTTAATAGCCCGTTTAAAGTCTCACGTTGACTAATATTAATCTCATCTTCTACTCAAAACCACATTTATCTTGCAAGATAAGCTTACTCAACAGTTACGCTTTTTGCTAAATTTCTTGGTTTATCTACATCTGTTCCAAGAGCTAAGGCGGTGTGGTAGGCAAGCAATTGCAATGGGACTACGTGCAAAATTGGCGAAAGATTGCCATAGTTTTCTGGCATTTTAATTACATG
>CANFUO010000025.1 GCA_947450225.1 Burkholderiaceae bacterium
ACAGCTCTGTTGTATGGCGTAGGTATTCCAACTACTTCTCCTTTTTTCACCACTAAGCCATTGAGATAAGCTACTTCTGTTTTTCTCCCCTTCGCATGATCCTGGACGACAGCATTTCGGGAGTTTTTTCCTAAATGCTTTAAGAGTGTTTGCAAGAGCTTATTAATCACGTCAGCACTTGTGCCCTTGAAATCTTCCTGCGTTAATCCAAAGATAGGTTCAATCTCCATACCTAGTGCTCGTCCAACTTCATAGGTTTCTTTACCTAACTCAAAAGCTAATTCAAAAAATCCCGGCAATTGTCCAGCCTCGTAGGATTTAATTCCAAGCATCCCAATCGGTCCTTGCGTCATTGTGTTCGAAATCAATTTCGACCATTTAGCACCCCAGATATTACTGGTCATCTTTGTTGTCGCACAATATTGAAATAGGTCTTCTAATGCCTTTAATCTCGGTGTCATGAGCCCATGAAGTTCGCCTGGACTAAACCACGTTGTAGTCCGTGTCGTGTTTCTAACAACATACCCAGGTTCAATTAACTCAGCTGATAATTCGATGACGCATCCAACTTCATTTTGATAACCAATAATTGGGGCAATAATTTCATCATTTAAGCTATTTTGTAAGCCGACAAGAACGCCAGTTGATTTTAAATAGGGCTTTATAAAATGCGTTAACCACTCGCTATCATAAGACTTTGCAGCTAAAAGCACTAAATCAAATTGCGGTTGCAGAGTGAAGATTTCATGTAAATGATAGGCATTGACAGGTATTTGGAGATCGAGGTCAGGCATTTTGATATGCAGGCCATTTTTTTTCATGGCCTCGACGTGCTGTGGCCAGTGATCAATGAGTGTGACATCTAGTCCAGCATCGGCTAAATCAGCACCCACACTACTGCCAATTGCACCGCAACCTAGAACAGCAATTTTATGAAACATGGCACAGCCTCCAGCGATATAAAAAATAATTATTGATAGTCAATGAGCTTTATACTACATAAAAATCCAATAGATGATTTTTAATAAAATATGGAGACCGTTAGTGAGAAGTTATTTTTTCCTGAGTAAACATTCGGGTAAGTTTGTTTTTTTTATCTTTTTTAATATGTTTTTGTGTAATACCGTTTTTGCACAAAACAAAGATTCAAGTACTTCTAACTCATACCCCAACCGAACGATCAAAATCGTAGGGCCAGGCGCTGGCTCAGGGACTGATATCACCGCTCGTATACTAGCGAAATACCTCAGTAACTACTGGAAACAGCCGGTCATTATTGAAAACCGTCCAGGTGCTGGCGGTTCAATTGGAATCAATACCGTCATTAACTCGCCTGCGGATGGCTATACCCTATTAGCAAATTCAGCTACCTACGCTATTAATCCAGCTGTGTATAAAAAATTGCCCTACGATGCTGTTAAAAGTCTTGCAGATGTCAGCATGCTTACATCCACTCCCTATGTTCTTGTCACAAATAGCAATAGCCCTTTTAAAACGATTAATGATTTAATTCAAGCGTCAAAAAAATCAACAAACGCACTTTCTTTTGGATCTGCTGGAGTGGGTAGCTCTACGCACCTTGCTGCTGAGTATTTTCATCAAGCCGCAGGTATTAAGAATACGCATATTCCTTACAAGAGCTCACCTGAAGTTTTGCAAGATGTTCTTGCTGGCCGAGTAGACTATTTTATGGCGCCCTTTGATACAGCGCTGTCCTATCTAGTTAGCGGAAAACTTCGCTCCTTAGGTATCTCCTCAAAGGACAAACTCAGCCAATTTCCTCAATTCCAAACCATTGCTGAACAAGGATATCCTCAGTTTGATATTAATTTTTGGGTGGGGATATGGGCTCCTACGGATGTTCCTCCTGAAATTTTAAAAAAAATTAATCAAGATATTAATAAAGCGATGCAAGATCCTGAAATTAAATCTACCTTTGATAAAGCTGGTGTCCAAGTTCGCGAAATGGATCAACAACAGTTCCATCAGTTTGTTCAAAGTGAAATGAATAAATATTTAAAAATCGTCAAATTAGCAGGTATTAGTCAAAATTAATTACCCACTCTGGAGAGCTTTATGGCAAAACTTCGACACATAACACTAACAGTTCCTGATCCTGAGGCTGCCGCTCAGTTTTATATGGAAGCATTTGATATGCAGCGGGTCGGTGGTACTGACTGGGCGAATGCTAAGGGTGTGTACCTCAGTGATGGGGTGGTCAATCTTGCCCTTCTTCATTATAAAAATAATGATGCGGCTGGAGAGCGTGGCGCTGACTTTGTGGGTATTCACCATTTGGGATTTTGGGTTGATGATGTTGCTCAAACCCGAAAAAAAATTGAGGCTCAAGGTGGCACTTATTGGATGGGTGATGTAAAGCATGATGGTGGTTTTTATGAGGTCAAGTATTTTGACCCAAATGGTGTTGTGGTAGATATAACGGAACATGGTTGGAGGGGTGCTACCAAAGATGTTGTAGCGGTTGATGCTGATAAAAAATAGAAAGTTCATCCATGAAAAAATTATTTAGCTTTGTTTTTGTAGTGTGTTTTTTTTCAAATGCTTGGTCTCAAGCATTTCCCAATAAAACTGTAAAAATCATTGTCCCTTTTGAGACAGGTACACCTGACTCTATTTCACGGATCCTTGCGCCACAATTATCAAGTCTGTCTGGCCAATCATTCTATGTAGAAAATCATCCTGGCGCAAATGGCATGATTGGGGCTGATTTGGTTGCTAAAGCTAAGCCTGATGGCTATACCTTGCTGGTGACATCATCTTCTATCGCAGTCAATCCTAATTATTACAAAAAATTAAATTATGATTTATCGAAAGATTTAATCCCAGTGACCAATCTTGGTAATGTCGAAGCCCTCCTCGTAGTCATCAATGCTAAATCTCCTATCAAGAATTTAAATGAATTTTTAGCCTATGCTAAAAAGCCTGAGAACAAAGTTTCCTACGGCAGTCCTGGTAATGGTAATCATCTTCATATTGGTAGTGCCCTCTTTAATCAACGTATGGGACTGAATATGGTTCATATTCCCTACAAGGGTGCTGGACCTGCTACAACAGCCTTACTCGGTGAGCAAATACAGGTACTCATCACCACGCCTTCTTCTGTGTTACCTTTTATTAAAGATGGACGTCTGCGTGCAATTGGTTTTACAGGTTTAAAACGCTCGTCACTAGTGCCCGATGTACCTACGGTCGCAGAGCAAGGTTTTCCTAATTTTGAAATCGATGGTGGTTGGTTCGGCTTATTTACTACCGCAGGAACCCCCAAAGAAACTGTGCTGAAGATGCAGCAACTCATTCGCCAAGCGTATGATAAAAAATCTGTGTCAGATAGTATTATGCAAAACGGCTTAGATCCTGTCGCGGATTCACCTGATGCTTTTAAAACATTTGTTGACGCGGAGGTTTCAAAATATGCCGCCCGTCTGAAAATCTTGAATATTCAGGCGGAATAGTTATTCTGCGGTTGCTATTCTAATTTTGCTCCAGAGGCCTTTACGGCTTCCATTAAGCTTGGCGCTTCTGCTTTGAGTTGTGTCATAAATTGCTCTGGGGATTTGGATAGATTCAGATCCATCCCTTGCGCTGCAAGTCGTTCTTTAGATAATGTACTCGCCATGCCCTTTTGTGTCGCTTGAAAAAGTTTCGAAATCACTTGACTAGAAGTTCCTGTGGGAGCATATAGGCCATAGGAGAATGTGGCGTTGTAAGCCGCTAAGCCGCTTTCCTCTGCACCTGGGATTCCTGGGATAGCAGGTGAGGCTTTTGCCGATGTCAGTGAAATTGATTTTAATGTCCCATTTTTAATAAAGCCCATCACGGTCGGTGGTGTGGCAAACATCAATTGCGTATCTCCAGCAATCGTTGAGACGGCTGCAGGGCCGCCTCCTTTAAATTGAATCGTCGATAACTTAACGTTAGCAATTGTGCTAAATAATGCAGACGCTAAATGGGGTGTCGAGCCATTACCTGAGGATGCATTAAAAATTTTTTCTGGATTGGCTTTTGCGTATTGAATCAGTTCATTTAAGTTTTTATAAGGGGCCTGTGGATTGGCGCAAATGATCATTGCACCAGTCGCGAGGTTAGAGATTGGAATGAAATCTTTCTCTACGTCTAAGGCCATCTTTGGATATAAAGCCCGTATCTGAGCATGTGGCCCAGACATCGATATGGTGTAACCATCAGGCGCTGATTTTGCCGTTAAATCTGCAGCGATTGCTCCCCCAGCACCGGGCTTATTTTCTACAATAACCGTTACGCCAAGTTCTTTACTTAACTGCTCGGCTGTGACGCGTGCCACAAAATCAGCTGCGCCTCCAGGTGGGTATCCTACGATCAATCGTATCGGGCGATCTGGATAGTTGTTTTGTGCAAATACAAATGAAACACTCATCGCAATAACACCAAAATACAGAAACCCGCTCATCCATACTTTTCGCAATTGATGGCTACGGGTATTTGGTTTCACTAGATAGACCCATCCTCTTTTAATGCCTGAATCTTGTCTTTTGTCAGCCCTAACTCTTCTAAGATCTGGGTCGTATGCTCACCTTTGAGGGGAGTACTTGTTTTTATTGCGGCAGGGGTTCTCGATAAACCTATGCTTTGATTGAGAAGTGTGATTTCACCAAGAATTGGATGTGTTACCTTGGCTGTCGCCCCTATATGTTGCACTTGTGGGTCCGCAAATACCTGATCCATGTTGTAAATTGGGCCACATGGTACGCCATGCTCGAGGAGGTAATCAACCCAATCGTCAGTAGTTCGTGTTTTTAAGGTTTTACTGATTTCGGCATTCAATCGGGTACGGCCCTCTGATCGACCTTTTCCGGATTTAAACTCTTCATCGTTGAGTAAATCGTCACGCTCTAGGGCAATAGCCAATTTCTCCCAAATACCCATACCTGTTGCCGCAATGTTAATGTAACCATCAGCAGTAGGATATGCCGATGTGGGCATAAAGGTTGGATGATCATTGCCCATTTGCTTAGCAATTTCACCTTTCATGGTGTACCTGGCCGCCTGAAAATCGAGCAAGGTTAATCCTGCTTGTAATAGATTGGACTGGACCCATTGGCCTTCACCACTTTGATCTCTTTCCACGAGGGCAGTTAATACACCCATCGCTGCCAATAATCCTGCGGTAACATCGGTTACGGCACCTCCGACTCGCATCGGTCCTTCACCAGGTGTGCCTGTGACGGACATTAATCCAGACATGCCTTGTGTAATCTGATCAAAGCCAGGCCGATTGACGTAAGGTCCATCTTGGCCATATCCTGAAATACTAGCGTAGATAATTTTTGGATTGATTTTTTTCATTGACTCATAATCAATCCCTAATCGAAACTTCACATCGGGACGGTAATTTTCTACAATCACATCAGCTGTTATGACTAGAGATTTAAACAACTCAAGTCCTTGCGCTGTTTTTAAGTTGAGCGTCATTGAGCGTTTGTTACGGTGTAAGTTTTGAAAGTCAGGCCCTTCTCTTGGACCTGCATATGATTCATCACTGACATTTTCAATTTTGATAACATCAGCTCCAAAATCGGCTAAATGCCTTACACACACGGGGCCTGCTCGCACGCGGGTCAGGTCTAAAACACGTAAATGTGCTAAAGCCTTGGATCCCGCTATTTTCCCCATCTCAGTTCAATTTGCCAATCTGTTTTACGGCTCGGACCATACGATCACCGTCTTCTTTAGCAAATTTTCTAAATTCTGCCATATCAAGGTATTCATAAATCATGCCGCGCTGTTGCATCATAGATTCCATCTCACCAGAATTCGCCACTTCACGCACGGCATCTCGTAAAGTTTTAATAATCGGCTCAGGTGTTCCTTGTGGAACAAATACGCCATTCCAGATATTAAATTCTGCATCAAAGCCTGACTCACGATACGTCGGTACATTCGGTAGAATTTTTAATCTTTTCGAGCCTGATACAGCAATTGGTCTTACCTTGCCTGATTGTATTTGTGCCATCGCTACTGACGGAATCGCTGTGGTAATTTCAACTTGATTACCTAGTAAAGCCATCATGGATGGCCCGCCTCCACCAAAGGGAACTTGAGCTAACTTGATTCCTGCCGCATGCTCAAACATCACAACAGATAAATGGATAGGCCCAAAGTTTCCTGATGAAGAATAATTAATTGTGCCTGGCTTTTCTTTTGCTGCTTTGACTACATCTGCTAAATTTTTCCATGGAGAGCTAGAGTTCACAAGCATCACCATTGGGTCATTCGATATCATTGCCACAGGAACTAATTGGTCTACTTCATATAAAGAGGCTTTACCCTGTACCCGTTCGGCTTCAGGCGAAACCATAATAGAAGATAGGCCCATTAAAATGTTGTACCCATCAGGCTTAGCCTTGGCAACGAATGAGTTCCCAATTTGACCACCGACGCCGGCTTTAAATGTAACAACCAAGGGTTGCTTTAAGACTTTACCCAACACATCACTTAGAACTCTTGCATTGGCATCCGATGATCCACCTGGAGGATTTGGCACGATTAAATTGATAGGCCTCGATGGATATGGCTCATCTGCGAATGAATGTCCTGCAATCAAGCTGCAAAGGATAAAAGTAATGAGTTGACTAAATTTCATGAACATCTCCTAATCATTATTGTTTCTTTATTATTTTGTTTCAGGCTCTATCTTTGCTTCTGTAACAATCCGATTGAATTTTTTCATTTCTGATTGAAAATAATTCTGGAAATCTTCCGGTGAGCCACCTTTTGGATAGACGCCTTTTGCCTCTAACTTCGCCTTAATTTCAGGATCACTAATTGCTGCTTGAAAGGCTTTATTTAATCGCTCAACTATAGGTCTAGGAGTGTTTGGCGGTAAAAATATGCCAAACCAGGTGTCAATCTTAATGCCAGGAAATCCCATTTCAGCAACCGTTGGAATTTCTGGGGCATCTGGCAAACGATTCGGTGCAGCAACCGCTAAACCATGCAATCTTCCTGCTTTGATTTGCGGTATGGCAAGTGATGTTGTCTGAAATGTAACTTGCGTTTGTCCCGAAATTGCAGCGGTAACCGCCTCTGGTGATGTTTTATACGGAATATGGGAAAGACTAATTTTTGCTTCAATATTGAGCAACTCGGTAGCTAAATGTCCCATGCCACCAACACCCCAAGATGAATAGTTATAAGTCCCTGGGGGCTTTGCTTTGACCATATCAACAAATTCTTTTAAGTTGCGGGCCTTGACATCGCTATTGGCTAATAAGACTAGGTAAACGTTACCAAGATAAATCACCGGCACAAATTTACGAGGATCATAATTCGTTTTACGCAAAAAAGGATTTGCCGCTACAGAGGCCGATGAAAAAATCAGCGTATAGCCATCGGGCTTCGCATTAAAGCCCATCTCTTCTCCTAAAACACCATTAGCCCCAGATTTATTTTCAACAATCATAGGCTGCCCTAGATAGTTAGTAATAAATGGTTGTATAGTGCGCGCAAAAACATCTGATGTGCCGCCAGGACCCATCGGAATAATCCAGGTAATGGGTCGATTTGGGTAATTCGCATCCTGCGCTTGTGCAATTTGAGTGAATGCCATCAAAGCTATAGTCACTACCTGAATAAATCGTCTCATCATTTCTCCAATTGTTTTTTACAACAAGTACAAATCATTGATGCTTATTAATAGATGTCATCTTTTGCATCAATAGGCAATGCTACTGGACGCTTTAATCGTGCTGATAAATCAAACGCTTTTGTCATCATTAAATTTTTATGCGCATCTGCAACTGTTGCTGCTGGCGTAGGCAAATTCAAAGAAACGCGATTTAACCACGAGTCTGTTTCTTCTCGCATCGGTCCACGTAGCTCGCCTAATGCCATATCACCAGGAGGGTAACTTCCCATAAAGTCTACGCGTCTTGTGTCGTCAGGTGCATATCCCTCACCTTGTGATTTTGAGGTTGCTAAGACGATATCCCGGTGGGTGTCATCAATCGTCAGCACACCTTCGGTGCCGACGATTCCTACATCAAGACTATAAACAGCGCCTGGCCATACAACCGGCAAGGCCCATGAAATCGTCGCTTGATAGATGGTGCCATCAGAGAAGGTAACAACACCACTCGTGGCATCAATACCTTTATATTCAGGCCCCAACGCTTTATCTATTGCCCTTGCATATACTTCTACTGGCGTTTTTCCCTGCATCATCCACATCACTATGTCTAAAGCATGGGTCCCAGAAATGACCATGGGTGAGATACGCTCTGGATGTGTCGTGCGTTTGTAGTTATCAATCGCTACCAAACGATTCATAAAAGCACGTGTGGAAACAAGTGTGATATCGCCTAACTGACCAGAAGATACTTTTTCTTTGGCGGCTAGCCAACGACGTCTAAAACGCTGCGTATAACCCACAACTGCATCTACACCCGCAGCTTCAATGGCAGCGAGTACTCTTGCAGAATCGGCTAACTCCGTTGCCAGGGGTTTTTCAATGAGCATGGAATGCCCACGCTCAGCCGCCTTCAGGATTGGATCAACGTGGAGGTGCTCATCTGTAGAAATAATTACTGCATTTACTTCAGGGCGATTCAGTAACTCTTCATAATTATCTGTAACAAAATCTGCCTTGAGTTTTTCTGCAACAAGTTTGGCCCGCTCAGGATTTTTTTCCGCAATACCAATCCACCCTACTTGCGGATGACGAGCGGCAACTTCTCCTCGAAATAAACCAACGCGTCCTGCACCAACAATAGCTAAGCCCAGATTTTTTGCTTGACGATCACGCATAGCTTATCCATTCACCGCACGAAGTTTTTCTTCTGAGATTGGTAAATAGACTGGCTCACCAGTTTCCGCAGAAAGATCAGCAGCCATATACACTTCCATCACTTGGCGTGCCTGTTCACCTGTAACTAATACATCGCGATCGAGCGCTACTGCTTCAATAAAGTGAATCGTCTCATAAGCCATTGGGCCCGCATAGACATGGTCTACTTGCTCACCAGGCATCGTTGACATTGGGAGTTGCATACCATTTTTCATGGTATTGAGAACGACATCTTTATGACTATCATCAACTAACAGGGCACCTTCACTACCAATAAACTCAATCCATGTGGATGAGAAATTTGGGTATCCAGGAGGCAGACTCCAACCTCCTCCAACAACAAATGTCAGACCACTGTCCATAGTGACCATTACCCACTGTGTATCTGGAATATCACCGCCAGTAGATTCACGCATAGCGCCATAGTTGACTTGTGAATAAACCTTCACTGGTTTTGCTGGCTCTAAACACCAAAAGACAAAATCTAAATCATGAGTTGACTCCATCGCAGCAGGAGATAATTTCACCCGCCCACTAATCTTCTTACCTAAACTGCGAGTGATGTGACGACTCACCAAAATACTAACTGGACGACCAATCGTGCCATCGTTGATGGATTTCTTAACATACGCATATTTAGGGTTAAAGCGCTGCGAGTAACCAATTGTGAATTTAAGTTTTTTTTGCTTTGCAATTGCAATTAGCTCATCTGCTTCTTCTAGCGCTATCGCAATCGGTTTTTCTAAAAACACATGTTTACCTGCTAACAATGAAGCTTTTGCAATAGGGAAATGAGATGTCTCAGGTGTTGCTGAAATCATAACCGCATCGATTTCTGCAATGTTTAAAAGTTCGCGATAGTCGGTTGTTGCAAGCGTTGGCTTGACCTTATCTGTCATCTCTTTGAGACGAATCTCATTCGTCTCAGCAATGTATAGATTTTTTACTAATGGATTTTGATGAGCAGTTTCAGCACGAATGCCACCACACCAACCAGTGCCAATAACGGCAACATTTATTTGTTTCATTTTGTCTCCTTGGGAATCTGAAAATATTATTTTTCTAATTTTACATGGCTTTTTATGTCTTAAGCAAATAAGACGACTTCTTGATTAAAAAGGCAAATAACCGCCAAAAAATGCCATAAAAAGCAAGTTATCTACTGGATTTTTATCTTTAGCTTCAATACTAAGGCTTTGCGATTTGGGGTGCAACACCCCTTAAACCCGAATGTGTGACTATCTCAGCTAGCTTGCCTGAAGTATTCATACTATCTATCCATAAATTAACTTTTGGGATGGCGGCAGCTCGATCTTTTGGTACACCAATAGCCATCGATTCGTAACCAATCACGTCCGCAAGAACGCGTGATCCTGGAATGGAATCTGACATTTCAAACAAGATGGCTTTATTGCTTGAAAAAGCATCAATACGTCCCGCTTTCAACATCGCAATGGCACTCGTTGTCGATGAGGTTGTAATAATTTGTGCATTTTTGATGATTTTAGAAAGCTCTTTTTGAGAACTACTTCCTTCGCTTACCCCAATTTTTCGACCAGAAATATCAATATCCGCCAAACTTAAAATACCGCGTTGCGATCCTAATAGGTATCCTTTTTCAATCTTTAATACGGGATTTGAAAACGCAAAGTCTTCCAATCTTTCAGGGGTTGCATTGGTAAATATCATATCTACCCTACCTTGTTTAGCTGCGGCTAATACATCGGCATTTTTATCGAAAATAATTGGGGCATAGGCATAATCAAAATCATTTGCAAGCGCACGCCCTAATTCGTAACCAACACCTCTGGTGTCTTCGATGGTTTTACCCTGCACGATTGACGTCGGCGAACCCTTATATACACCCATTTTCAGCGGTCCGGATTTAGTAAGAAGGGGGGAAGAAGTGTTTGCACAGCCGTATAAAATAGCCGCTAGAACTAATGCCCACCCATACTTATATTGTTTAAGTAGGTTCATTTTTAATTGAGACTTTAAGTGGATGATTCATTAATGACTTGATTTAGGCCCTCATCATACACGCCATCGATGAGAACAAATATGACGGTGCTTGGCTCTTTGGTACGATTGACCCAAGCATGATTAGTGCCACACTGCACTAATATATCCCCTGCCTTTAATATCACTTCAGTATCATCTAGTAGCATCGTAATCTCGCCAGACATAACAATTGCATAATCAAGTGTCTGGGTACGATGCATTAAAGGATGTCTGCCAGTTTTTTCGAAAGTGGCTCCCGCTTGATTTCCTAGGGAAGCAAATAAGGCTGTTGATGACGCTACATCCATATTCTTCATTTCTTCTGTTTCTGGCGGGAAATGATTGACTCGAATGACGGTGCCATTTTGAGTGGGTAATTGTCGTCTTGGCCCTAGCGTGGTTTCAGTTTGTTGCTCTGTTATTAATGCCGGGGTTTGATGTGTTCTAAAAATATCCGTTGAAAAATATCCAGGGCGAATAGGAATTGTATGTACATACGGCGCTGGGCCATCTGAAATCACCACCGCTTTTCCATTTTCATCATGCCCCGTTACTACGCGACGTACTATGCCACTCATTAGGATACCTTCGTTGTTATAAAGTTATGAATCATTTCAGTACAACCGATCGGATCCTCACGAACGGCAATATGACCGCAATCTGGCATGTCGATGTAAATAGACTGCGGAATATTTTTAGCAATAATTTTGCTAAATAAAGAGGGTATCCAAAAATCTCTTCCACCACAAGTCACTAGTGTGGGGCACTTGATTTCATTTAGACGCGAGGTAATGATGATGTCATTTTCCTGGCCCGGTAATTTCCTTCCCCAATGCAACATGGATTTACAAATCATTTCATAGCGTTCGGGAGTGTGCTCACGGACTGAGCGTAAATGAGCGTCCAAAAATTGATCCGCATTAGGGCTATCCAAGAATTCGTGGCCAAATGTCCATAAGGCGATGAAGTCACGCATATCAACATCCATACCCAACTTATGACATAGCCTAATTCTTAAATTCAAATTAAGTGTTATAAATCGATTTAATTCAGAAAAAGCACCAAATAGTAATAATGACTTTACGAGCGATGGGTGTTGTAGTGTCATGGCCATTGCCATGCTGCCCCCATGAGAAGAACCCAAGATATGCGCTTTTTTAATTCCTAAATGCTCTGCTAACGCAGCAAAATCATCCGCCCAAATCTCAGAGGTTAATTCTTTATCCTTTAATGAAGATCTTCCAATTCCGCGAGGATCCAGCACAATCGTTTGATAATGCTTTCTTAAATGTGGTTCAATCGCATCGAAGTAACTCGTCCCTCGGCCAAGTCCTGGTAAGAGAAAAAGGGGCTCACCCTCACCTTTTACTTCATAATATATTTCTGTTGAATTGACCGCTGCGATTGCCATATTGAGTGTCCTATTTGTTGAGATTAATTTTTTTACTTGCAATGAGTGTCGACCAGGTGTTCGATTCATCTTTAATCAGTTGTGTAAATTTAGCCCCGGTTAATATATAAGGACTAAAGCCCGCCGCAATGAGCTTTTTCCTGAACTCATCATCGGATTGTGTAGATTGGACAATCCCATTAGCAATCATATTGATGGCTTCTTGAGACATTCCTCGAGGCCCCATAATCCCAAACCATGGAATGATCTCTACACCTGGATAGCCTTGCTCTGTAATCGTTTTAACTTCCGGAAAGTTACTACTTCGCTTGCCAACCGTTGCGATTAATTTAACTTTCCCGGCTTGTATTGATTGCTGCGCAATTGATACGGCAATAAACATCCCAGAAATCTGCCCCCCTAATACATCAGCAAATGATGGTGATGCGCCTTTATAGGGCACATGAATAAAATTAACATTTGCGGAATTTTTGAATAATTCAATATAAGCATGCAAGATATTTCCGACACCTGCTGAACCTAAACTCAACGGTGGGTTTGCTGCTTTTGCTAACGGCACAAACTCAGATAATTGCGTAGCAGGAACATTGTTTGCGATGATTAAACCAATCTCGGTTTGCGCCACACAAATAATAGGTACCAAATCTTTTTGCGGGTCATAGGATAAGGTGGGATCAATTAATGGATTAAAAGTAATCATCCCAGAACTTACGAATAGTAAGTTTGATCCGTCTACCGGTCCCTGCTTTAATGTATTAACTGCCACTACACCATTAGCACCTGGGCGGTTTTCAGTAATGACAGTACTTTTTAAGTTTTTTTGTAAACTTTCCGCAATAATTCTTCCCAACACGTCTGTTGGCCCGCCTGGCGCAAAAGGGATGATCACTTTAATATTGCTAGGCACCTGTTGAGCGCAAGATATCGCCCCAAAAAATATGGCTAGGAATGTAAAACATGTACCTGCGAACAGCTTAACTATTTTAAGTTTGCACTGTAAATTCACCATTGTCTCCTTTAGATATTGATTTGTATCTAATTTATTTTTTATAAGCTTACTCTAACTTAATATTGGCTGCTTTAATTAATTTTTCGTATTTATTTGCTTCTTGTTGAATAAAGTCATTGAACTCTTGCATCGTATTTGAGGGGACTGCAATACTGTCCGCCTCTAATTGACTTTTAATTTCAGGGTTTGCCAACATACTATTAATTTCCTGATTGAGTTTTTCAAGAACAGGTTTGGGCGTTCCCTTCGGCGCAAATAATCCACCCCAAACTGTAAAACTAAATCCTGGCATCACCGATTCTGAAACTGTTTCTACGTTTGGTAAAACACTGATTCTTTTGGGGGTTGTTACACCAATTACTTTTAATTTTCCTGACTTGATCAATGGCATGGCTGATGAGGTACTTGAGAAGAATAAATTTAATCTTCCACCTAACAAGTCAGGCAATAAGTTACTCATTCCCTTATAAGGAACATGCACCATCGTGATATTGGTACCAAGCTCTAAAGCGGCTCCGGCTAAATGACCCGGCGTTCCTTGCCCCAATGATCCATATGCCATTTCACCGGGTGATTTCTTGGCCATTTGTATAAATTCAGCGAGCGTATTAAATTTAGAATCAATTGGCGCCACAATCGCTAAGGGCGCATTCCCCATTAAGACAACTGGAATTAACTCTTTCATTGGGTCGTATCCCAAGTCTTTCATTAATAAACGATTGACGACCAACTCTCCTGTTTGCCCTACCAGCAATGTATAGCCGTCTGACTTTGCATTGACAACATAACGCCCACCAATAGAACCATTCCCGCCTGGTTTATTTTCTACAACAATCGGCTGCTTAAAGTTGGCATATAGTTTTTCACTAGACAATCTAGCTAAACGATCCCCCATTCCTCCAGGACCATAAGGTACGATCATATTGATTTGTTTTTGTGGATAGCTTGTCTCTGAGGCCATTAATAATGCAGGCATCAACATGAAGAAAATAAAGCTAAAACAAGATTTGATGTACGGCTGAACAATATCTCTATGCATGTTGTCTCCAAAAAGGATATCTATTATTTATTTTCTTTATAGCAAAGTTATCATGTATTCTAAGGCATCAAATTGACATCTCATATTTCATGAATAACTTACCTTTGTCCAATCTTATCATTTTAGAGCTTGGCAGTTCGCTGTCTGGTTCTTATGCTGGTCAATTGATGGCAAAGTTTGGCGCAAAGATTTTTATCAATGAGCCGGCAGTCTTGGGCAGTCCATTGCGATTTCTGGTTCCACCTGATTATCAAATCAAGTGGTGGAATACGATTAGTAAAAACAAACTCTCTATAACAGTTGACCCTTCATCGTTGCCCAATGACTTATCTGTCAGTGATATCTTGAGTCAAGTTGATATCGTCATTACTGATATAGGCCCCACACAATGGGAAATCGATCCTTGGTTAAAACACTATCCGTCCTGCGTAAAAAAACCTTTAGTGATTGATGTTTATCCATCTGGTACAGATATGTCCCATCTTTGGCAAGGGTCTTCTCTTGCCGAGTTTACTGCTGCTAATTCTGGAATGATGAACTTAACTGGTTGGGAAGATGGTCCTCCGGTGGGTGTAGAAGCACCGATTGCTGAGTACCTAGCCGGAACCTTGGCAGCATCTGGAGCATTAGCAGAATTAGGCTTTTCTAGAAATAACCGAACGTCTCCAAGACCTATTTCTATGGCAATGCATGAAGCCGTTCTGCGCATGATTGAATGGCAATTACCTATTTCTGCATTAGAGGGTAAGCCTGTTTTACGCAATGGCAATAATTTTCCGATGAATGCGGGTATTTCTAATATGCCACTCACAAAAGATGGTAAATACATCGCGATTTCCGCAGCAAGTCAGGAGGTTGCGATGCGTCTTTTACATTTAATCGGTGGTCCTGAACTTGCAAACCACCCTCATTACGCAACCCCAAAAGACCGAGCTGATCATATGAAAGATCTTTATATCAAGTTAAATGCTTGGGTCGCCACAAAAACTCAGGAAGAAATTTTACGTATCGCCAAAGAAGCAGATATTGTGGTCGGCCCTATTTATAATGCGCTTGATATCGTTCATGAGCCAATGGTAATCGAGCGTAATAATTTGGCTACTATGCAATTAACTGGCCAGAAAGAAATGCTGCAAGCAGTTCGTATTCCTAAGGCATCAGGTATTCGTCAAGTTGATGTATGTAATGCACCTGATTTGGGTGTTCATACCTTGGATTTTATTCAACTGATTTCTCAAAAAACTCTTAACCAACCTGCGTGATTTTATGAATCCATCCACATCAAATTATTGGCCAATTAAATCTCTTTTATTTGTACCTGCAAATCGTGAAGATTTTGTATTGAAGGCAATGCGCTTTAAACCACAAGCAGTAATTCTTGACTTGGAAGATGCGGTGCCAAAACATGAGCTTGAGCAAGCGCGTCTGCAAGTAAAAAAGTTAATGAAAATCTTGCATGATGACCACATTATTTGCTTTGTCAGAATTAACTCTTTGCAAGAAGGTGGGCTTGATGATCTCAACTGTATAGTCTGCGAATATCTTAGCGGCATTATGGTCCCTAAAATCGAATCCGCTAAGGATACGATGCTGATTGATGAACTTCTTTTGGAATTAGAAATTAAAGCGCATTTACCTCCTCAATCCATTGATATCATTGCTCTTCCAGAAACAGCTTTAGGCATTTATCAGGGCTTTGAGATTGCCAATGCTAGTCCACGTGTTAAAAGTCTAATGACTGGTGTCAGTGGTCCTACCGGGGGAGATATAGCAAAAGCTATTGGGTATGAAGCATCACCAGAAGGGCTTGAGCAACTCTACCTACAAAGTAAGATTGTTCTAGAAAGTAAGGCTGCTAATGCGCCATATCCTATTGCTGGAATTATTGGCATGAATATTAAAGATTTAGATTATGTAAAGGTACTCATACAGCGAGCGAAGCAAATTGGCTTTACTGGGGTTGCGCTGATTCATCCTAGTCACGTGGAAATCGCTAACCAAGTATTTAGTCTGTCCGATGAGGAAATTAAATACCATCAAGGTCTTGTCCAAACATTCTTAGATGCCAATGCAAAAGGTCTTGGGGCAACTACCTTTCAAGGTTCGATGATTGATCAAGCCATGTATGAGCGATCTTTAGCTATTTTAAAAACACTAGAAAATTAATATCTGCAATGACAACATCTCCAAATAATCAACTACCGCTTCAAGGTATTACTGTTATTGAACTGGGCACGATTATTGCTGGTCCATTTGCTGGTAGTTTATTGGCAGAAATGGGTGCTACCGTCATTAAAATTGAGCAACCAGTTGTTGGCGATGGCCTTCGTCAATCGGGACCGAAAATCAATGGTGTTCCCATTTGGTGGGGTGTAGCTTCACGGAATAAAAAATGTATTAGCCTGAATTTAAAAAACCCTTTAGGTATAGAAATATTTAAAAAATTGATTCAAAAAGCAGATGTCCTGATTGAGAATTATCGTCCTGGGGTTTTAGATAAGCTAGGTATAGGTAGTTCAACTCTACATGCTCTAATGCCCAAACTCATCATTTTGAGTATTTCCGGATACGGTCAGGACGGAAGTTACGCCACGAAGCCGGGTTTTGGAAAAATTGCGGAAGGCTTGAGCGGTATTATTCCTCTGACGGGACACCCAGATGAGCCTCCTTTATATACTGGCTTTTCTTTAGCTGATGCAAGTTCTGGTTTGTGTGGAAGTTTTATGATTAATATGCTTTTGCTTGATCAAGATAGGAAGGATGTGCACATTGATCTAGCTCTATATGAACCTCTACTTGAAATGCTCACGTTTCAGTTTCATTCCTCTAACTCAGCCCCTATTCGTCAAGGCACAAATAATCCCTATGGTTGGGGTATTGCAGAAAATCCAATTACTTATCCTACTTTTCAATCTATCGATCATCACTGGTTCCAAATTAAATTAGATGCTAAAAACCGCTCTACTATAGCCACTGAATTTGACTTACCTGGTGATGTGCGTGTGAGTAATGCTTTAAGAGATTGGTCTGCGTCTACCACTATGCAAGAAATTTTTTCTGTGTTGGGTGACCTAGGCGTCGAAGTTTCCATCGTTCAAAATGGGGAAACTCTAGCGTCCAACCCCTATTTCACTGCACGTGGTGATGTTATAACCGCAGATCATCCTAGTTTAGGTGAATTTCCTGTGCCGGGATTTTTTCCAAAATTTGAGCGCTCACATCAAAATACTGCTTTTCGAGCACCTCAAATTGGCGAAGATAACGCATATGTTTTAAAGGATTTTTTACATATTGATCATGATGAGTATCAATTACTGATAGATCAACATATCATTTGAATATCTATTTTATGTTTTCTGTGAGTCCCAGCTTCTCTGACTAAGCGCTAGATTTCTTAACATTTTTCGGTCAATTTTTTCCGTATTCGTGAGAGGAAATTGATCAATATACTCATAGTACCTCGGTATCATCGACGCAGGAAGCCTACTAGATAGCCATTCTCTAAATATTTTAATGTCGGCTAAATCTTTCTTCGGTGCTCCTAAAATATAGACCCTGATTTCGTCTTCACCATCAGCCGCCGGATATCCAACAGCAACGCAATCAGCCACATCTGCATGAGTACGTATTTCTGTTTCTATCTCAAATGGCGAAATATTTTCGCCTCGTCTTCGTATGCGATCTTTATCTCTTCCTGAAAAATAGTAATACCCTTCTTCATCTTGCCTCATAAAATCAGAGGTTTGATACCATAAATGTTGTATGGCAGATACCGTAGCTTCAGGCATGTTTAAATATTCTGTCATCATGATAAATGGGCTTTTTGGTCGACAAACCAGTTGCCCCTCTTGGCCGGGCTGTAAGATATTTCCATGCTCATCAACAATAGCTAACTCCCAATCCTCATGACACTTACCCATAGACCCAAGTTTTCTCTGTCCATATGGCGTATAGATCACTACTCCAATTTCCGTAATGGCAAATGATGACAGCATGTGAACTTTAAAGCGCTTTTCAAAATCTTCGTCATACAAGACGTTGTAAACAGCCCTTAATTGATGATTACTATCATAGGGGGTTTCTGTTTTTGACTTCAATATAGCCGGCATGGATGGCGTTAGTAATGCAATCGTTGCTTTTGACTTTGCAACCGATGGCCAAAACTGTGATGCGCTAAATTTCTTTTCTAAGTAATATTGTCCGCCCACCATGAAAACTGGCAAAACTCCCTGTCTTGAGCCAATCCCATGAAATAAGGGTAATGCGTTATACACAATATCTTTATGTGATAAATCTGTTATCCGGATAAAGCTACATGGATTAGCAAAAAAATGTCCGTTAGGCATCATCACCGCTTTAGATGGGCCTGTAGATCCTGATGTAAAGAATATAGATTGAACATCACTGAAATGCGATTGTGATACATATTGATGATCTTCATCTTGATACAAGTCATCTATTTTCTTTAGTTTTGGGTTTTCTTGCATCCTGCGCAATGAATCTGCATCAGATTCAATCAGGATTAAATGCTCAAAATAGTTATAAATAGATGGGTCGATTTCTTGTAATTGATTAAGCACTTCATTTGTTATAAATGCGTATTTACTTTTACAGTTGGTTAATACTTGCTCGAATACGCGTCCTTTTAAGCCCGGGTTGACAAATGCGATTTGAGCACCTCTTAAGTGAAGTGCAAACCAGGTAATGACATACTCAATCGAATTACCAGCAATCAAAGGGACTAGTGTTCCCTTATTAATTCCGAGCGAAGCAAGTCCATGCACAAGTCTTAACACTTTCCGTCCAAATTGTGCGTAGGTATAGTGTTCATGTCCATCGGTGATAAATGGTTGGGTAGCATTTTTATGAATGCTATTAAAAAATAAGGGGGGGAAGGTTCTACGCTCTAAGGGCAGGTTTCTGAGTTCTTCTATCTCAAAAGATACGTCAAGATGATTGGCCATGCGTTAATTTCCTGGCACCAAGATGAGTCTGCCAAAATTATCTGTTGATTGCATCATTTTTGCATGCGACTTCGCTGCATCTTGCAGGGGATTATAAGAGTCAACAATAGCTTTTATTTTTTTATTAGCCAGTAACTCTAACGCTTTAGCCATATGTTCTACACCGGGTGCATATGACCCTAATATTTGTAATCGCTTGAGAAGCGCAATCGCCGGACGAAACTCCGCAACACCTCCCTCGACTTCTCCAACACAGACTAATCTGCCATATAGGGCCATAGATTTTAAGGTCGATTTAAAATTGGATACTCCTACAATATCAATACCAACGTCCACCCCTTGACCAGAGGTCATTCTAGTTACATCACTACTCCAATCGCGATTTTTTTCTGTCACTATCACTTCATCGGCGCCTAACATTTTTAATTGATTTACTTTTTTACTACTTGAGGTTGTTGCTATTACAAAAGCACCCGCTAATTTCGCAAGTTGTATGGCATGGACACCCAAACCTCCTGAGGCACCTGTAATCAAAACTTTTTCACCAATCTGAACTTTTCCTATATCTCTTATCGCCCGAATCATTGTCCCAATACAGGCCGCACTCATACACGCCTCCTGTAAATCAACTGCATCAGGAACTTGATAAATACTATCTGCTCCAACAAGAACATATTGTGCATATCCGCCATTGGCATCTTGACCAATAAACCATGCGCTTGCACAAGACTCGGATCTGCCAGTATGGCAATACAGACAAGTCCCGCAGTGCCCTCTTCTTGGCAATGAGGCGACGCGTTGTCCGGTTGTGAATTGATGAATTTGCGATCCAGTTTCCACAATGGTTCCTGATATTTCTGTTCCGAGTATGAGTGGAAATTCAATATCGTTACTTTTATCATTACTGGCTGTTCGATAGGCGACAGATTTCTTGCGAATGGTTCCTTCTCTAATGGATAAATCTTTCCTATCAATCCCACACGCAGCAACTTTCAACAAAATATCACGTGGTCCCACCTGCGGAATTGGTGCTTGACCATAAATCAATACTTCAGGTCCACCAAAAGAATTGATTTGTACAGCATTCATCATCTGCGTCATCTATGTTTCTCCGAGCTATAAATAATCGAGGTACTTACTGGTCCCGGCGCAATGTATTGGATATGCTTTGCATCTTTAATTTGCCGCGCATCACATTCACCTCTGATTTGTCTGATTGCCTCAATATTTAAATTCCAACCCTGCATATAACTTTCGGAAAGATGGCCGCCACTGGTATTTAAGGGCAAGGCACCGTTCAATCGTAGACGGTCACCTTTTACAAAGTCTCCTCCTTCACCCTGCTTGCAAAACCCAAATCCTTCTAGCCCAAAGATGACTGAAGGTGTGAAGTTGTCGTAAATCATGATCCCATCCAACTCGGATTGTGGTACACCTGAATCAGAATAAATATATTGGGCCACATGATTCATCGGCCCCCAATTAAAATCTTCCGACACAATCCCGTTGGCCAGACTCGATGCTTGTCCAAAGCCGCGGATATAAACCGGTTGCTTTGCGTAATCAATGGCTCGATCATTCGTCGTCATGATCATCGCAATCCCCCCATCATTGATCTGACAATAATCAAATAAACGTAACGGTGCACAGATCATTTTTGATGATTGATGATCTTGAATCGTCATTGGTTTTCTTAATACGGCTTGCGGATTTAATTGTGCATGGGACCTGATTGCCACTGCAATATTGCCTAAGTCCTCAGACGTCGTGCCATATAACTCACAATGCCTTTGAAACATGAGCGCATTCACAGCACCCGGTGAAGTCATGCCATAAGGAAACCATAGCTGTTCAGCTGCCGTGTCGTAACGATCACTTTTACCGCCATATGTTGAGCCACCAGATTTACCATCATTGCCATAAAATAAGGCAATTGTTTTGGCCTGGCCTGTCATTAATGCCAATGCAGCTATCTGTATAGATACGCCACACAATCGGCCATTCGGTGGTTGTATAGAAATAAATTCTGGATTAATACCAGTCATTTCACATATCTTTTGATAATTGCCTACGCGATGCGTCACAATCCCATCAATATCCTTCGCTTGAATATTGGCATCTAATAAGGCATTTTTGAATGCCTTAACCGCAAGTGAGTTGGAGTCCTCCTCCGGGAAATTACCATAAGCAGTATTTCCAACTCCGATAATGGCAACATTTGGTTTTGTTCGCATGTTTATTTCTTAATTAAATCTAAAAATTTAGGATTATTCAAATGCTGATTCCATGCACCTTCTCTTTCTACGAGTAATGCTTTATATTGCTCAGGATTTAAGTATTCAACAGATATCGCACTTTTACGCATTAACTCCTTAAAGTTGGAGTCTGTAGCGGCTTCTGCAATCGCCGCTGATATTTTTTGAATAACTTGTGGCGGCAAATCTTTAGGTCCTAATATTCCATAACTTTCGCCATCAACATAATTGATACCTAATTCTCGATATGTGGGTACCTCTGGTAAAAACTCAGATCGTTTCGATGCTGTGACGGCAAATGCTTTAATTGAACCGCTTTGCAAATGTGCCATTGCTATATTAGGCAAAACAAAACCAACATCAACGTTGCCGCCAATCACCGCCGTCACAACTTCAGCTCCACCTTTATAGGGGATATGAGTAAGAAGAAAGTCGCCATATACCTGAGGACCAACACCAAATGTATGTCCTGCAGTACCAATACCTGGTGTTCCATAATTTAATTTTCCAGGATTTTCACGGGCATACTGGATCAACTCTTTCAGATTTTTATAGTTATTACTTGGATGAACAATCATTACTCCAGTAATTGAACTAATATTCCCTAAAGGTGCAAAATCCTTTAAGGAGTAGCTAATGTCTTTTCTGAGTGATGGCACCATGGTAACGGTGGCCATGCCTGTAAAAAATAGTGTGTAACCATCCGGTTTCGCCAATTTGACTGCATTTGCTGCAATGACTCCACCGCCGCCAGGCATATTATCAATAATAATTGGCTGTCCTAATTTGGCGGATATCAGTGGCGCTAATGCCCGAATCTGCACATCAGAGGCGCCAGGCGCAAATGGCACCACGATGTGGATTGGTTTGTTTGGAAAAGAGTCCTGCGCGTTTGCATAAACGCAGAATAAAGCAAGGCAAGCAATACCTAACTTTTGAAACATAGGAATGATATTTTTCACGGCAGTCTCCTTCTATAATATTTAAATTGCATTTTCTAGCATACCTTTTGACTTAACTTTACAGCAAAATAATTTACCGGATAGAGGCTGGTTTTTTATTTCCTCATCAGAAAGTCCAAAAGTCATCGATGTAATAAATAATGTGTCTAAATTCTTTCCACCAAATGTTAAGCTGGTTGGCTTCTTCACTGGCAGATGAATTTCTTCTTCGATAAAACTATCGTTTCGTATTTTTAATAGTTGACTTGCATCAATTTCTGCAACCCATAAAAAACCATCCTGATCAATAGCGCACCCATCAGGTCTACCTTTTCTGCCAACAAAATCCATAAAAACACGTTTATTAGTTATGGATCCATGTTCGATATCAAAGTCATATGCATAAATCTTTCCAGGCCTTGAATCACAGAAATATAAAGTTTTATCATCTGGACTCCACGCAATTCCATTGGACATCATCATTGAATCATCCATCGACTGAGCTTGTAAGCTTGTGTCAACCTTATATAGCCGACCTAGATTATTTTTTAGTTGGCGGTCAAAGCTTCCAATCCACAAACGCCCCATTGAATCAGCCCCACTATCGTTCAATCGCTCTTCACTAAAATCGATTCCTTGCACTTCAAGATGAGTAATCTCGTGAGTTTGAACATTAAAGATTGCTAAGCCTTTTTGGAAGCCTAAGATTAAATTACCATCTTTTCTTAAACGGATACTTGATGCTCGTGAAGGCAGCTGAAAGACTTGTGTTTTTTGAGTACTTACATTGTATTGATACAACTTAAGTGGTTTTAAGCCCACATCAATCCAATATACCGAATCCATGTCAGCATGCCACAATGGGCCTTCACCAATTTCATTTACCTCATCACTGCATTGTTTAAACTCATAACTCATGGTAGTTTCCAAGCATTTGGTGTGAGCCCATCTCTCATTAACTTTAATTTCTCAACCTTAAAGGTTGGTGTATATGGCAGACGTTCTACAAACTCGATATACGTTGGCCACATTAATTTAGGTAGTTTTTGTTTAATCCAATCCGCCAATTCCTGCTCAGATAATTGCTGATCATTTTTCACGATAATCAGTCGAATGTCATCTTCTTTTCCATTGGGTAATGGCAACACAACACATTCATTCACGGCCTTATGTGCATTAATAATTTGCTCAATATCAAACGATGAAATATTCTCACTCTTTCTTCGAATACGTTCTTTTGCTCTATCGACGAAGTAGTAATAACCTTCTTCATCGCGCCTCATCATATCGCCAGTATGGAACCATAGATTCTTAAAAGCTTTCACTGTACTGTCTGGTTGATTTAAATATCCTTGCATCATAATGAAAGGCAGCTTTGGTCTAACTACTAATTCACCGACTACGCCAACCCCGACGCCTTGGTCATACTCATCAACGAGTTTTGCTTCCCAATCTTCGTGTACTTGTCCGCACGAACCAATTTTTCTTTGCTCCCAATTGGAATATAAGACAAATCCCGTTTCTGTCATTGAGAACCCCTCAATTAGGGGCACTTTAAAGCGCTGTTCAAATTCCTCTGAATAATGCGAATTAAACATCAC
>CANFUO010000026.1 GCA_947450225.1 Burkholderiaceae bacterium
AGTTACAACATTTCCGCAGTCTATTGAAATTACTTAATTGCCGCAGTTATATATCTATTACGAATAGATAGTAAATATCTTTACCTATATATTTTTTTAATTTGCTATCAAGTTTTTAAAGTTCAGTAACAGAAAAGTTTTTGATCGCAGAAATATTTAAACGTAAAAAAGGGGAGACAAGTCTCCCCTAAATTACCTAAGAGTTTAGTTTTTTAATTAGCCATTCTTGAGTAAAGAAAGGATTCCTGAAGGCAGCTGGTTAGCTTGAGCAAGCATTGCAGTACCAGCTTGTTGCAAGATCTGGTTCTTCGATAACTTCGCAGTTTCTGCAGCAAAGTCAGCGTCTACGATACGGCTCTTCGCAGCTGTTTGGCTTTGTGAGAAAGAAGTTAAGTTGCTAATTACTGCTGAGAATCTATTTTGTAAAGCACCTTGGGTTGCAGATGCTGTATTGACCTCAGTTAATGCATTGTCAATTGCAGAGATTGCAGAAAGTGCTAATGTTTGGCCTGATGCTGCTGTTGCAGCCGCTCCAACTGGTGTTGCATCAATACCTCCGGCTGTTCCAATAATATTAGTTGCAGTTGTTGTTACAAGAGCAGTATATAAACCACCTAATGTTTGGCTAGCAACTGATGCAGATGTATTAACTTGAGCTAAAAGATCATTTTTAACTGCGAATGAAATTTTTTGACTTGAATTAATCGCGTCAATTGCAGCATTTTGAAGACTTGTAACTGAGGCTCCAGATATTGCACTAGCAGCAACGAGAGCTGCACTTATATCAGCACCTGCAGATAAAATTCCGCGATCAGTAATGGATTGAGTACCTAATGTTTGCGTATTATTTAAAGGAGAACCCTGCATGTTGACACGATCACCAGAAGTAGTATTAGCACCTACTTGGAACACAATATCATTCGCCTGGAATACGTTTACATTATTAAAACTTGTGCTTGACTGAATACGCGCAACTTCTGTTTGGAGTTGGTTAAATTCTTGATTGAGTAAAGAAGTATCAGAAGCAGAGTTGGAACCGTTGGCTGCTTGCACAGCAAGTTCACGCATACGTTGTAAGTTATTAGAGATCTGTGAAAGAGCACCAGTAACAGTTTGGGAAAATGAGATACCGTCATTGGCGTTGCGTGTTGCAACAGCCATACCGCGGATTTGAGCATCCATGCGGTTTGCAATTGCGTATCCAGATGCATCATCTGCAGCTGAGTTAACACGTAAGCCTGAAGACAAGCGCTCGATAGTTGTTTGTAAATGTGTTTGCGTCATGCTCAAATTATTTTGTGCAATTAACGACGTGATGTTGGTGTTGATAATAGATGCCATTTTTACTACTCCTTAGATATTTAGTTAAATTGTTAAACTATTTTTATTTCTGCAGTCTTCATGAACTTCAAATGCGCCGCAGTTATATTCATTAACGAGACTGAACGAAATACCTTGAGACAAATAAATTTATGCAAGTGGTATCAAGTTTTCAAAAAATGAGTTTTTAGTAAAGAGTCAATAAAAAGCTAATTATTAAAACTGTTTAAAATCAATGTCTTGTAATTTAATTCAATAATTGAAATCACAAACAGGCTTTAAAGTAGTGGTGAAGGAGAGGGCAAAGCCACGAATTGGGGGTATTTTTGGCCTCTTTTAATTTTTTTAAAAAAATTACTAAAGTTTGCATACCTGGTGTCGTTAACCAAGTACAGGCTCAAGAAATGTGACTCCCTTTACGTTTCATGAGTTTGATTTATAAAGATTTTTTAACATCCATGTAAGGTTTACCTGGTTCGTGTAAGACGAATTCCGTAGGTATATGCATGGAATAACTGTTATTAAAAACATCATTTGTCTAATTGTTGAAACTTTCTATAAGCTTCACAATGGCTTCAAGTTAAGTTCATATTGAATTTATTTAAAGGGAGCCAAAATGAATACCGATGAAATTTTATCTGAGATCCGCGATGCTAACTTACAGTACTTGTTATTAGCACAGCAAATGATTCGTCAAGACTTATCAACAGCGATCTATCGTTTAGGTATTAGCGATAAAGTTGCCCAGTTGATCTCTAGCTTGACTACATCTCAAACTATGAAGTTAGCAGCGAACGTCACTATGTTGACACGCTTTCGTTTTGATGACAGCGCGATTCTTGGCATGCTTACCCATGACAATAAAGAAAGCTTTCAGTCTAAAGCGCATGCTGCTATCTTGTTGGCGAGTCAACCAGTAGAAGAGTTTGCTTAAAACGCATTTTCTAATAACTGTCGTAAACAATAAGTATGCTTTGAGGTTAACTCAAAGAGATTAGAAAATGAATAAGAAGAATAAAAGTATCTTAGATGAATCTAAAGATATTCAACTGGCAATTGAGCTTATTCAGTTAGGCGCAAGATTGCAGTTATTAGAGTCTGAAACTGCTTTATCACGAGATAGATTAGTTAAGCTTTACAAAGAGTTAAGAGGGGTTTCCCCACCAAAGGGGATGTTGCCATTTTCGACTGACTGGTTCTTAACTTGGCAGCCGAATATTCACTCATCTCTGTATTTAGGCATTTACAAGCAACTGGAAAAAAACACTGATTTGCAGGGTATTCAGTTAATTTTAAAATCCTACAAACTATATTTAGAGCAATTACCGCCAGATGATGGAGAAGAAGCAGTCTTATCCTTAACGCGGGCCTGGACCTTAATGCGGTTTATGACGAGTAATATGCTTGTTACTGCAAGATGTAAAACTTGCAAGGGAGATTATGTGGCGCAGCCCTTAATGACCCGTCAATATATTTGTGGTTTATGTGATGTTCCGTCGCGAGCTGGCAAAACACAAAAAGTCATTGATGCCAATCACGCTGAAAAACAATCGAAAACATCAACTTAAGTCTATGTTGATGAAAACATTTTCTCAATTTCTTCCAAAGAGAGAATTTGTAGATACATATCCTCAATATATTTCCTTCGGTATATTAATACTTGCGAGTGTTATTAGCCTGCTTATTTCACCTTTATTTGAATCATTTGCGCACGAACAGCAATTTTTGTTGTTAGCTATATCCATTGGGATTATCGCTGGTTTGATGAGTTATCTATGCCATTTGCCTAGCTGGTGGCAAAGGATTAACGCATTGTTTGCCGTCACCATTGTTTTGTTTTACAGACTTGAGTTACCGCCTTGGTCCTATTTACTAGCGTTTGTCATTTTGCTGGCGATTTATTGGAATACGTTAATGACTAGAGTTCCTTACTATCCCTCCAATCAAGAGGTTTGGCAAGTTGTTGAAAAGTGGATGCCCCAAACACAGACCCCTAGAGTATTAGAGATAGGTAGTGGTTTGGGAGGTTTTTCAAGGTACATATCGAAGCTTTATCCCAATGCACATTGTGTTGGCCTTGAGACAGCGCCTTTGCCTTGGTTACTTAGTTATCTATTCTCAAAGATAGAACGTGCCCCGTGCATATTCAAAAGAAAGAACTATACACAAGAAGACTTTAGTCAATATGACCTCATTTATGCATTTTTATCACCAGCGGCTATGCCAGAACTCTATGAAAAAGCGAAGGTGGAATTAAATGATCAAGCAAAAATCATGAGTTATATGTTTTCTTGGCCAGGGCAAGAGGCATCTATTCAAACAATAGATGTTTCTGAGGGTGAGCAACTCTTTATTTATTCAAAGCATCCATCTTTATAAAGTACGTACGGAAACCCTATGAACATTACTGAAATTATGTCTTCACCGATTAAAAGCGTGACCTTAGACGACTTTTTAAAAGACGTTAAAGATATATTTGATAGCAATGACATCCGTCATCTCATTGTTGTTGAAGAGGGCGAATTAATCGGTATTGTGAGTGAGCGGGATTTATTGAAAAATATCAGCCCCTATCTCAATACCAATGTGTATACAACGCGTGATTTAGCAACACTCAATCAGCGGGTGATTCATATCGTTACGCGTAAGCCAAAATTTTTAACGCTCAAGCATGAAGCGCAGGACGCTGTTGATTTATTTAATACGGTACGGATTGGTTGCATTCCCATTGTTGATGAAAATAATGCACCAGTTGGAATCGTCACTCGTGGCGATATTATTCGCAACATACACAAAATTCAAGTTGATCGGCCAACATCAGCTCAAGTTAATTCGCAGGAAGTCGTAAAAACTTCTGATGGGGAATAAATTTTGCGCAGCTTATCAACTCATTTTGTATTAAAAACTGAATAAAGGGTCTTCCAAATGTTCGTCATCATTGGATATGTGTGTGTGTTTGTTTGTGTGTTTGGTGGCTTTGCTATGGCGGGTGGGCACGTAGCCGCACTTTTTCAGCCACTGGAATTATTAATGATTGGTGGGGCTGGCTTAGGCGCTTTTTTAGTGAGTAATACAGGTAATACCGTGAAAGCCACCCTCAAAGGTTTTGGAACTTGTTTTAAAGGTTCAAAATTTAATAAAAAGCTCTATTTAGAATTGATCCTATTGCTATACGGTATTTTGTCGAAGATTCGTGCCGAAGGTATGATCTCCATTGAAAAAGATGTCGACAATCCAGAAGATAGCGCAACGTTTAAAAAGTATCCTTTAATACTTGGGGATCATCATATTGTCGAATTTATTACCGATTATTTGCGTTTAATGGTCTCTGGGAATATGGATCCATTTCAAATTGAAAATCTGATGGATAACGAAATTGAAACGCATCATCATGAAGCATTAATTCCAGCCCACTCAATTGCCAAAATTGCAGACGGATTACCCGCTTTTGGTATTGTTGCTGCCGTGATGGGGGTAGTGCACACCATGGAGTCGGTTGGTTTGCCACCGGCAGAATTAGGAATCTTAATTGCGCATGCTCTGGTCGGTACTTTTCTCGGAATTTTATTAGCCTATGGAATAGTAGGCCCCTTGTCCACACTGCTTGAAAATAAAGCAGAGGAAGAGGCTAAAGTGTACCAATGTATCAAGGTCACTCTATTAGCCTCACTGAATGGTTATCCGCCAAGCATTGCTGTGGAGTTTGGACGTAAGGTTTTATATTCAACCGAAAGACCAAGCTTTATCGATTTAGAAGCAGAAATTAAAGCTTCAAAAAGCAAGGCTTAATGCGATGCAATTATGAGCGCTGAAGAATTACAACGTCCGATTATTGTCAAGCGTATCAAAAAGGTGGCCGGCGGCCACCATGGTGGTGCGTGGAAAATTGCGTATGCCGACTTTGTAACTGCGATGATGGCATTCTTTCTGCTGATGTGGTTACTAGGAAGTGTGGATGGTGGAACGCTGAACGGTATTTCGGAGTACTTTAAAACACCCCTTAAAGTAGCATTGCAGGGGGGATCTAAAAGTGGTGATTCAAAAGTGGTGATTCAAGGAGGCGGATTAGATTTGACCTCAAAAGATGGACAAACTTCTAGATCAGATGCACCACCGGGTGAAAACGAAGCGCAGAGTGAAGAAAAGAAATTTGAATCATTAACAGAATCACAAAAGAAAGCTGCAATCAAACTTCAACAGGCGGAAGAAGCGAATAAGTTAAAAGCGATGCGTGAGAAGCTGATCAACCAAATTGACAATAGCCCACGCCTCAAAAAATATAAAAGCCAATTAAAGATTGATGTCACGGATGAGGGCTTACGTGTATTAATTACAGACGAAGCGAATCGTCCGATGTTTGCCAACGCTAGTGCAGAAATGCAACCCTATGCTCAGGATATTATCAAAGCGATTGCACCCACCTTTAATGATTTGCCAAACACCATTAGTATTTCAGGGCACACCGATGGTATGCCGTATTCTAATAATAATGGTGGCTATACCAATTGGGAGCTTTCGGCTGATAGAGCAAATTCCGCAAGGCGTGTTTTATTGGCGGGTGGATTAAGCACTAATCACATGTTACGGGTAACAGGCTTGGCCGATGCAGTACTTTTAGACCCACAAAATCCATTGAATCCTGTGAATCGTCGTATTAGCATTATTTTGCTCAATAAAGCAGCAGAAATGGCCGTACGCAATGAAGGTAAGTTAAAAACCACAGTCATAGATCCTTACTTGAAAGAAATTGATCCACCAAAGACTGCCCCTGTGCAAGAGAATAAAACTACCCCCGTCATTGAAACTCCCGCCCCACCAGTTCAAGTACCTGAGGTCAAAGCGATCCAGAAATCAGAAGTTACGCCCCCCGTGCCTCCTGTGACAACACAGACAACCCGAGTGGATAAGCCCATTCCTTCGGCCACAACCATTCCATCAAAATCTGAGAACACAACAAAACCACCGGCATTTCAGGCGATACCTAAAAATCAAATTATTCAATTAGAAAAGCCCATTCCCAGTAAAAACTAGTTTATTAGAAGATAGCTCTATTGTTGTTAGTACTTACACCAATTGGAATACATTCAAAATCTTATAATAATGAGCATATTCAAAAGCATGTAGTCTAAATCAATAGGGGATTAATGATGTTAAAGCCATTTTGCGGATGCGGCGTATCCCGCCGAAGTTTTTTAGGTGGAGTTGCAGGTTTAGGTGCAAGTGCACTATTACCCGCTCAAGCTGCAGATCCAACTGTTCAAGGCAATAAAAACAGAATTGATACACATCATCACTTTTTCTCGCCAGGCTTAAATGCAGCAATGACTGAGAAAAAAGTAATTCAAGCACCAGCAATTAATTGGTCTTTACAAAAAACTCTCGATGATATGGACGCCGCAGGAACGGCGACATCGATTCTCTCTGCCACCACCCCTCAGGTCAGTTTTTTAGATGAAGAGTTTGGGAAAAAAATGGCTCGTGAAAACAACGAATACGCTGCAAAAATACGCGGGGATCATAAAGGGCGATTTGGATCCTTTGCGATGTTGCCGATGAAAAATATGGATGATGCCTTAAGAGAGATGGAATATGCGTTAGATGTTCTCAAGGCAGAGGGTATTGGATTACTCACCAGTTATGGTGACAAGTGGTTAGGACACCCCATGTATGCACCATTGATGCAAGAATTAAATCGCCGTGGCGCCATTTTATATACGCACCCAACATCAGCTAACTGTTGTAATAATTTGATACCAAATACGCCACCAACAGTCGTAGAATACGGAACTGATACGACGCGGACTATTGTTGATATCGTGTTTTCAGGAACAGCGGCAAAGAATCCAAATATCAAGTTTATTTTTTCACATGCAGGAGGAACCTTACCGTTCTTGACAGAGCGTTTAGAAAAAATGCCAGTCATTGATCCTAAATTAAAAGAAAAAGTTCCCAATGGCGTATTGCACGAGCTTAAGCGTTTTTATTACGACACAGCTTGGGCGGCTAATCAATACACCATTCCATCGCTACTGCAATTGGTGAGTAAAGATCAAATTTTGTTCGGGTCAGATTATCCATATAGAACGAGTGAAGACAATATTAAAGGACTCATTAAATATGGGTTCAATGATACGGATATGAACCAAATTACGCGAGGCAATGCCCTCAAGCTCATGCCAAAACTCGCAAAAGCGTAAAAAGTCCTAATCCTTACTCCAGGAACCTGGAGTAAGGATAAAATCCATCTCCCTGTGGCAAAATAAACGCTTATTTACTTAAGCTGGGGATTGGAAATGAGTTCTTTACCAAAAATAGCATCAATTGGCTTTGTCGGCGTTGGGATTATGGGTCAAAGCATGGCAGGGCATCTGCTTGCGGCAGGTTATCAAGTGCATGTCTATAACCGCACAAAATCAAAGACTGATGCACTCATTGCCAAAGGTGCAACATGGCATGACACACCTGGCGCAGTCGCTGCGCAATCTGACTTGATCATTACGATGGTGGGATTCCCCTCTGATGTCGAGGAAGTCTATTTTGGTGAAAATGGCATTATTGCAAGTGCTAAAGAAGCCATTTTGGTTGATATGACAACGTCCAGCCCTTCATTAGCCCGGAAAATTGCGCAAGAAGCCGCCAAAAAAGGTTTAGCCTCTATTGATGCGCCAGTATCTGGTGGCGATATTGGTGCCCGTGATGCAAAGTTAACGATTATGGTCGGTGGTGAGCAAGCTGTCTTTAATCACGTTTTACCCGTCTTACAAAAATTAGGAACAAGTATTATTTTGCAAGGTGGTCCTGGTATGGGACAGCACACCAAGATGTGTAATCAGATCGTGATTGCATCAACGATCATGGGTGTGGCGGAAGGCTTATCTTACGCTAAAAAGGTTGGACTTGATCCGGCTCAAGTATTGCAGTCGATTGGTGGTGGTGCGGCATCTGGATTTCAGTTAAACGTACTTGGCGCAAAAATGATCATCGGTGACTATGCCCCAGGTTTTTATGTAGAGCATTTTATAAAAGATCTGAAAATTGCTTTAAGTGAGGCTGAACAAATGAATCTCGCTTTGCCTGGACTTTCTCTTGCGAAATCCTTATTTGAAAAAATGGCAGCAAAAGGTTTGCAGCGGAATGGCACGCAGGGTATTTTTCAGATCTATATCGATTAATTAAGTTGCTGATGAATCTGTAGTGCGATCGCATCTATCCCAGCTTGGGATAGATCGCTCGTTGTAATTAAAGGTGCATTGACATACGCACTAAAGTTACGCTCTTGAGAGCGATCATACAAACGATCGTAATGTACTTCTAATAGTGATTGAATGAGGCTAGGCCACTCTTTCTGATTGATGTTTTCCAACCAAAGATTTAATTGTTCTTGGCCAATTAATGCTTTTAAGTGACTTAACTTTTCAATTAGATGATGGGGATTCTCCATCATATAGTGATAATCTTTTTGTAAAAATTGAACGCGTGCATCGATGCTTGCATTGATTTGAATGCAAGGACTACTACGAATTTTTTCTAAAAGAGCATCAGGCACTTGGAGAGTACCTACTTTGCGACTTTCTGCTTCAATGTAAATGGAGCGATCCTTTGAGAAGGAATTGAGCTTAGCCACAATATCAGACTCAAACATTTTTTGACTGGGTTGCGCAGAGTTTGGGTTAGCTCCCAGCACCGAGCCTTTATGATTGGCCAGCTCTTCCAAATGAAGAACTTGGCATCCCTGTGCAGATAAGCTTTCTAAAATTCTACTTTTTGCACTGCCAGTTCGACCAGTAATGACGCAAAACCGAAACTGACTTGGCAAGGTCTGCAACTCTTGAACAACGTGAGAGCGATAGGCTTTATAGCCACCTTGAAGCACTTGGGCATCCCAACCAATTTGACGCAGAATATGCCCCATAGCACCACTTCTTTTGCCACCACGCCAGCAGTAAATGAGCGGTCGCCAATTCTTAGGCCGCATTGAAAATTCTAATTCAATGTGTGAAGCGATATTTCTAGCGATGAGCGTTGCGCCTAATTTTTTTGCCTCAAAGGGGGATTCTTGTTTATATTTTGTGCCGACAATCACTCTTTCCTCATTGCTCAGAACCGGAAAATTGACTGCACCCGG
The DNA here is from genome assembly GCA_947450225.1 of Burkholderiaceae bacterium. GTDB lineage: Bacteria > Pseudomonadota > Gammaproteobacteria > Burkholderiales > Burkholderiaceae > Polynucleobacter. The sequence continues at coordinate 9,446 of CANFUO010000026.1, forward strand.
AATATGATCGATTAAGAATTCGGCAGGCGTTCTGACATCGATGATTTCATCAAAGGACGGATAATCAGCAATGTTTGTTATTGAATTCGACTTCATAAAGCGAGGAGACTCATCATAAGGGTCATTTTCTCATGAAACGTCTACTCAGAGTCTGAATGCTCAGCCTGACTAATGGTATGCTTGCAGTCATTCTTATGGAGAAACAACGCATGGCATTTAATGGCAGATTAACTTCTTTATCGCATGGGGGTGGATGTGGCTGCAAGATTGCCCCTGAAGTTTTATCAAAAATCTTACAATTTTCACCCTTCGTTACTTTTGCCCCGCAATTATTAGCAGGCAATCAAAATAATGAAGATGCTGCTGTTTATCAAATCAATGATACGCAAGCAATTGTAGCTACTACCGATTTTTTTATGCCGATTGTGGATGATCCATTTGATTTTGGACGAATTGCAGCAAGTAATGCGATATCCGACATTTACGCGATGGGAGCTAAACCTTTATTTGCCCTAGCCATACTTGGTATGCCTATTAACGTCTTACCGATTGAGACGATTCAGCGTATTACTGCAGGTGGACAAGCAGTATGCGCTGCGGCAGGAATCCCCATTGCAGGCGGACACTCGATAGACTCGGTCGAACCAATCTATGGCTTGATTGTGATTGGTCTTGTGGATCCTAAAAAATTCAAACGCAATAAAACGGCACGTGACGGCGACTCTATTATCTTAACCAAGCCCTTAGGGATTGGTATTTTAAGTGCCGCGTTTAAGCAAGAAAAGATTTCAGAAAAAGCATATGCAAAGTTGATTGATTACACCACTCAACTGAATGTTGTCGGTATGAATTTAGTCGATAACGACAAAGTGCACGCGATGACCGACGTGACAGGGTTTGGTCTTGCTGGACATTTACTCGAGATGGCGCAAGGTGCGAACTTACAAGCCAAAATTACATTTGACCACATACCAATGATTGAAGAGGCAATTGAATACGTACAAAACAATATCGTTACCGGTGCTTCCACAAGGAACTGGCAAGGATATTCACAGCACGTGCATGCCGATCATGAATTGCCTACATGGCAAAAAAACATCTTAAGTGATCCACAAACCAGTGGTGGATTATTAATCTCGTGTGCCCCTGAAGTGGAGAGTGAAGTCCTCGACTTTATCCGCAAAAGTGGGTTTATCTCCGCTCAAACCATTGGACGGTTTACGTCTGGTGCTGGTATAGAAGTTACTTAAGAGAAAAGCGTGCGCGGTTGAGGTAAAGCCAGACAAGCGCACAGCTTACGATGACGGTTGGTACTAATGTGCCAATGTTCAAAAATTGCCAGCCTTGGGTAGTTACCAAGGCACCAGAACTAAAAGAACTAACTGCCATCGTTCCAAAAACACAGAAATTAATCGTGGCTTCCACTTTGTTTTTTTCTTCTGGTTTAAATACGGAGATTGCCAAAATGGTAGAGCCATTGAATAGAAAATTCCAGGCCACGCCTAAAAGAAATAGAGCGGCGATAAAATGCATGAGATCACTGCCCGATAGCATAATAAACAGGCTAATAAAGTTGAGTGATGCTCCTATGCCCATGATCATTAAAGGGCCAAAACGTTTGATGAGGTGCCCTGTAAAAAATCCAGGCGCGAACATGCCGATGACATGATATTGAAGGACTTGAGCGGTACTTGCAAAGGTAAAACCACAGACTTGCATCGCTAAGGGAGTGCCTGCCATCATAAGATTCATGACACCATAACCAAGAGACGTGCCAATTAAAGCAACGATAAAAACAGGTTGCATGATGATTTCACGTAAGGGACGTCCTGTATCGCTACTTTTATTAGTACGGTAATCATCAGGAAAGTCAATCCACTGCATCATAAAAATACCGAGGATGCCGGCAATAGTGAGAATGAGATAGGCGCCTAAAAATTGCGTATCAAATAAGTCCTTTGTCCATGAGGAAAAGTTCGGCCCAAGAATTCCGCCCATTAATCCACCGGCAAGAACAAGTGAAACTGCTTTTTCTTTTAGACTTGGATGTGTAAGTTCAGGGGCAACAAAGCGGTACAGTAAGCCATTGGCACTATAGTAACCAGCCACAGCAGTGCCGATAATTAAAAGCGTGAAGCTCTTGCTGTAAGCCGCGTAAGCACAGATAAGGGCGGCGATGACAGCGATCAAGAGTGCAAACTGAAATGAGCGCTTACGGCCATATTTTTCTTGAACTTTAGCAACAATAATCGTTGAAATTGCGGCACCAAAAACATAGGCCATGAGGGGAAGAGTTGCAATCCAGGGGATCGGCGTTAGAGTAAAGCCAACTAAACCATTGATCGCCAAAAAGGTCACATTATTGGTGAGATAAAGACCCTGGCAAATCGTTAGAAGAAGAATGTTTTTGTTTAATAAGCGAAAAGAAGTCGTCATGCTAGGCAATCATACATGAGTATGACGCGCACGCTCATTGTTAAAGACATTATTTCAGAAGTCCTGCAGCACGTAAAGTGTCTTTTGCTTTTGCGCTAAAGTCCACTTCAGGGGCATCACCACCAATCACAAACATGAGTATATGTGTCTTCTCAGGTTCATCAAAAGTAACGTTTTCAAAACGACGTTGCACACCTGCGGGGAAGGAGCAGATATCCCATTGGCCAACATCAAAATATTCCACTTGATTATCCACTTCCCATGAGCAGCGCCACTTGCCAGTCATCGGAATAAAGGTTTCGTTTGTGTCATGATTGTGCATCATAGGGCCAAAGCCAGGCTTACACTCGCAAAAACCAATATTAAAACCCTCACTAATTTTAATGGCTGAATTTTCAGACGCATTAGTACCAACAGGAGACTCGACTTCTGCTCCGCCTTTGCCTTTAGGAGGTTGAAAGCCAACCGCGTTAAAAAGTGTGCGATATGCTGACGGGAACTCACTATCAATCAGTCCAGTATCAAACCCTTTTAAATCTTTAAAAAAGGCAACACGCGCACGCATTTCTTCTTTTGTTACTCGGATTTCAGGTAAGCCCATGAATGTCTCCTTTAGTTTTTATATGTTAATAATTTATCCTCAAATTTTACTCTTTAAAAAAGCATATCTGAAAAAAGCTCAATCAATTCAAATCATAATAAATCACGGTTGTTTCGTTTTAATCAGGATATTGATCTGATTTGCACCTAATTTCACACTATCGATTTGCCCATAAAGATCTCCAGGTTGAGGAATCGGATTTGCACTTTTGGAGATCCTGGCAATTACTGTAAATTCTTTAAATTGAGATAAAGCCAACTCTGGGGACATCGCTTGACGATCATTCAGTTCAAAATTGCGTGGCAATTCATTGGCAGTTAAGCGAATGACTGCTAGCGGCATTTTAGGACCTTGACTTGCCTTGGCATAGATAAAAACGGTGTCTGTTGGACTTACTTGAGACATCAGGCTTGGATCAATACTGACCCTGCCCGTGAGCTGATTCTGAGGATTTATTTTCTCAGACTTTTTAGAGCTATTCGTAATTTGAGATTTAGCTTGGGCAATACTTTCTTTAAGCCCTTGAGAAAAATCTGGATTGGATGATCCAAGATATTGAATCGCTAGATTCCAGTCACTAATTGCTTGGGGAAACTTTTGTTGATCATAAAAAGCTGAACCACGCAGAGCTAAAGCTTTTACATTCTTTGGATTTACCTTAAGCGCTTGATCGATATAACCCATTGCCTCGGTATTGATACTTTTATTTTGAAAAGCAATTAAATCAGCAAAATCAGCTAACAAATCAGCATTTGAGGGCTCAATTTGGATGGCTTTGAGATAAGCTCTTTTTGCTTCAGGCAAGCGATTCATCGCTGCGTAAGAGCGACCCAAGAACATCCAGCCCGTTACATTTTTCGGATCATCTGCTAGTTTTTTTTCTAACTGTGAAACCATGAGTTCAATTTGTACCGCTTGAGGGTCTTTCGTTTCAAAAAGAGCACTAGGATTACCCAAGATAAAATACAAGCCCAAAACAGCTAAAGGCACACCAATAATGAGGCCGTAACTGAGAGTACGTCCAGCATGTTGAGAGGGAAGAGCGCCTTGTTGGATTTGAATCACTTCCGCAACAGTTCTAGCTTCAATTTCTGATTTTTGTAAATTAAATTGTTCTTGAGTAATTTGTTTATCTAACAGATCTTGTTCAAGTTGTTTTAAGTTTTCTTGCAGAATGTTTAAAGAGCTACTAGGGTCAGATACAAAGACTCTCTTTTTAGAACGCAACAGCGGAAAGCTCACCATGAGTACGGCAAGTCCAATCAGAATAACTGCAATACTAATAAATAAAATCATTCTGGTGCTTTCGAAATATCTTTATGAAGAAGCGCTCTTGCCGCATTGAGATCAGTATCTGAAATAGTAATTTCAGAGGCAGGCCTGCGCGCATATTTAAATAACATCAACATGCCAAAAATCAGCAATAAGAATGGACCGAACCATAAAAAGAAGGTGCGTGGCCCAAGGGCTGGTTTGTAAAGCACGAAATCACCATAGCGCGTGACCATGAAATCAATAATTTCTTTTTTGGATTTGCCTTCTGATAATTGCACACGAATTTGATTCCGCAGATCAATGGCTAAATCGGCATGCGAACCTGCAATCGTCTCATTCTGACAAACAAGACAACGCAGTTCGACGGCGATATCCATGACTTTTGCCTCAAGCACAGGATCAGCTGCAAGTGGAGTTGCCTCGATTGCATTGGCATAGATTGGCATGAACAGACTAGCTAGGGCTATACAGAGAATTTGTTTTAAAGAGTGATTCAACATAAAATCATTATTTGGTTGAAGAGTTCAGTTGCGCAAGCATGGGCAAAAGTTCATTTTGTACCAAGGCGCTAGTCAAAGGACCAATAAATTTATGCACAATTTTTCCCTTACTATCAATTAAAAATGATTCAGGGACGCCGTAAACACCATAATTAATACCAACATTCCCTGCGGCATCTACAACGGAAAGTAGATAAGGATTCTCCATCCGCGCTAACCACTCTAGAGCTGCAGGATCTTTATCTTTATAATTAAGACCAACAATCGGTATGATTTTTTGTTGAGCTAGTTGGTTCAAAATCGGATGTTCTTCACGGCAAGACACACACCAAGAAGCCCAAACATTCAGAAGCCAAACCTTACCTTGCATTTGCTCAGGGGAGAAACTCTCTTGACTTTTACCTAATACCGGCAGATGAAAGGTCGGTGCATTCTTGCCTACAAAGGGAGACGGTATTTCTTTAGGATTAAGGCTCAATCCGATGAGTAAAAAAATACACAAACTAGCAAAAATAATGAGGGGTAAAAATCTTTTCACGAGGAAGCCTTTACAAGTGAGAGTGGCTTAAATCGATATTTTTTATCCAAGATAGCGAAAAATCCTCCCAGTGCAATCAGAAATGCTCCACCCCATATCCAGGAGATAAAAGGCTTGTACTGAATTTTCATACCCCATTCAGTAGCACTCACAGGCTCTGCCATGGAAACATATAAATCCCCAGTGATTCTTTGCAATATAGCTGCTTCAGTCATTAACATAGTGCTCGAAAAATACTTTCTTTTTTCAGGACGCATGACCGCAAGTACTTGATTGTTTTTACTGATTGTTATCTGAGCCTGAGTTGCTTGATAGTTACTGCCTTCCACTTCCAAAAGACTATCCAGACGCAATTCATAGCCAGCCAAATTACTAGTACTGCCAGCGTGCATCCGTAAGTCTTTCTCTTCCTCAAACCCCGAAACCATCGTGACCCCAAAAACAAATACCGCCACGCCAAGATGGGCAGTAATCATTCCCCAGTAACTCATCGTTTGAGTTTTGAAACCTGTTCTCATACCTTCTGGATGAAGACGTAGGCGAAGTATCAAATGATTGATGGTGGACGCCACAATCCACGTCGCTAATAAAAGTCCAAAGCCAATGAGCGGAGTCCATGAGCGCAGGATCAGTGGCCCAAACATCGCGGATATGGCAGCAATAGCAAGTGCCCAGCGCAGTTGCAAAGCAATTTCAATTGGTTGAGCACTGCGCCATTTCGCAATTGGCCCAACGCCCATTAAAAACAAAGCAGGCGTCATCAGTGGCACAAAAACAGCATCAAAATAAGGTTTGCCAACAGACAGTTTTCCCATGCCAAGCGCATCGATGATCAAGGGATAAAGCGTACCTAAAAGCACAGCAAAAGCCGCGACCAAAAGCAAAATATTATTCGTGAGTAACATCGCGTCTTTTGAAGCAGGACTAAATGATTCGCTGGTTGCAGCTTTTGGAGAGCGAATCGCAAAAAGAGTGAGTGAGCCGCCGATGAGAATCACTAAAAAAATTAGAATAAAGATACCACGCGTAGGATCTGTTGCAAAAGCATGGACTGAGGTAATGACACCAGACCTCACTAAAAAAGTCCCTAATAAAGAAAGTGAAAACGTCAGAATCGCTAATAAGGAAGTCCACATCTTAAAGCCACCGCGTTTTTCAGTAACAGCTAAAGAATGGATCAGAGCAGTACCTAATAACCACGGCATAAAGGAAGCGTTCTCTACAGGATCCCAAAACCACCACCCGCCCCAGCCGAGTTCGTAATATGCCCACGCACTTCCAAGAGTAATACCAATGGTCAAGAAACACCAGGCAGAAGTAATCCAAGGTCTTGACCATCGCGCCCATGCCGTATCAAGTTTGCCAGACAATAAGGCTGCAATCGCTAAAGAAAAAACGACTGAAGTGCCCACATAACCCATATACAACATTGGCGGATGAATAATCATTCCGGGGTCTTGAAGTAGCGGGTTTAAATCGCGACCATTGAGTGCCGCGGGAACTAAGCGCAGAAAAGGGTTTGAAGTGGCAATTGTAAAGAGTAGTGTTCCTGAGCTGATAAAGCCCATCACCCCAAGGGTACGTGCCAAAATGACATCGGGGAGATGCTTAGAAAACAGGGCAACTGCACAACCCCAACCGGCGAGCATGAGGGCCCACATTAAAATAGATCCTTCATGACTTCCCCACGCAGCACAGATACGGTAAATCACTGGGAGTGAAGCATTCGAGTTTTCAGCAACATTCGTCACTGAAAAATCATTATTGATAAAGGCACTAATTAAACAAGCAAAGGCAATCAAAATAAATAAAAATTGCGTATATGCTGCAGGCCTGGCGAGTGAGATTAAATAGGCTTGCTGCTTATGTGCGCCCCACATGGGGAGGATACATTGTAAAAGTGCAATAACAAAAGCGATGATCAGGGCTAAATGACCTAATTCAGGAATCATGATTATTCTTTATTCAGAAGGGTTTTTGCTGCAGAAGAAGGCGGTTTTTTTGCTTGATCTAAAGCACTCTTAGCCTCGGGAGGCATATAGTTTTCATCATGTTTAGCGAGGACTTGTGAAGCCACAAAAACCCCATCAGCATTTAATTTTCCTTGGGCGACGACTCCTTTACCCTCTTTGAACAAGTCAGGCAGGATACCGTTGTACTTCACCGGAATCGACTGAACCATATCAGTTACAACAAACTCAACTTGAAGGCCGCCTAATTCTCTTTTAAGGCTATGATCGACAACCATCCCGCCAATTCTAAATTCTTTATTAACTGGTGCTTCCTTGGCAACGATTTGACTTGGCGTAAAGAAAAAAACTAGATTTTCATTAAAAGCACGCAAGATTAAAAAGCTTGCAATGCTAATCGTAGCTACAGCTCCAACTATAAAGAATGTGCGACGTGAGCGCGGCGTCATGTTAAATCACTCATAGCGATTATTTTTTTTCGTTGCAAACGAAGTTGTATCACCTCGATGACCAGTAATGCCAGAGTCAGACCAAAAGATCCCCAAACATAGGATCCGTAGCCATGCATAGAAATAAAGTCAGAAAACGAAGTCCATATCATATAGTTGTCTTCAATCTTTTTAACTCAGTGATTACCCAATCAGCATGAGATTCCTCATCTAAAGTTTTTTGATTGACCCGTGAAAGAATGACTGCAAAAGCATAAGCCCAAAATGCGAAAGTCATGATGAGCATTGCCATGAGCATCGTACTTTGCATACTGGTTTTCGTGACAGTAATACTGGCGCCTTGATGTAAGGTGTTCCACCATTTCACTGAAAAGTAGATGATTGGGACGTTGACAACACCAATGATGGCCAACAGTGACGCGGCTTTTGATGCCTTGCGTTGATCTTCAATGGCGCTATATAGACTCAAATAAGCAATATATAAAAACAATAAAATTAACTCAGAAGTCAGTCTTGCATCCCAAACCCACCAAGTACCCCAGGTAGGTTTTCCCCATAGGGCGCCAGTCCAAAGAGCGATAAAGGTCATTAAGGCCCCTGTAATGGCAATCGAATTAGATAATCGATACGCTAGCCTGGCATTAAAAATCAAACCCATTGCCCCCCAAAAGGCCATCGCGACATAAAGTAGCATTGACATCCAAGCGGCGGGTACATGAATAAAAATAATGCGATAAGCGTCGCCCTGTTGTGCATCCGTCGGCGCATAGAGAAGCCCCATAATCAGGCCAATGGCACCGAGAACAAAAGTGAGAGCCCAACAGATGGGAATTATTTTTTTTGCAAGAAAGTAAAACCGACTTGGCGCCGCAAATATAAACCAATTCCATGATGGAGAAGGTGGTTTAGAGAGGGTTGATTTAATATCCATAAGTGATGTTATTGCGCCCTAATCTAGAGCGATTCTTAGTGCTGCGGCACAAGCAATGGGAGCAAAAAAGCTTGCTAAAACCGCCAGTGCTAATAATATGTATAAGTATACTGAATATGGCAAGTTTGCTGTGGCAGCATCTACAGCCAATGTCCCTAAAATCAACACAGGAATAAGCAGGGGAAGAATCAATAAAGAGATGAGTGCGCCAGAACTTTTCAGACCGACGGTCAAGGCTGCGCCTATAGAACCGATAAAACTCAGTATCAGAGTCCCGATGAGAAGAGTAATCAGTAATACTTCAATCGCAATCACCGAAAGATTAAATTGCAAAGCTAAGACTGGTGAAATACATAATAAAATCAGTCCTGTATAGGTCCAATGCGCAAAGATTTTGGCTACAGCAATTAACGCTAAGGGGCAAATACTGAGGGCTAGTTGTTCGAGAACTCCATCTTGATAATCATCATTAAACAAGCGGCTTAATGACAACATGACTGCAAGTAGCGCACTGACCCAAATAATCCCGGGAGCAATTTGTTGCAAAAGTTTTGTCTCAGGCCCAATGGCGAGCGGAAATAAGCTTACCACCAAGGCAAAGAAAAAAACTGCACCTAGGGTGTCTGACTGTCGACGCAGTGCTAGGGATATATCCCGTTTAAATACAGCCAGCAAAATTTCTAAAGTAGATATTTTTTGCATTTTTACAGTAAGAGTAATTGTTCAACAGCTTCAAGGGGTGGTGTCATATCTTGCCCGCGTTCATGGAGATGACTGGTTAATACTAAAATACCACTCGCCTGCAGATGCTTTTGTAGTAATTGTGCGAGAGTGGATGCACCCATTGCATCTAGACTATTAAACGGCTCATCTAAAATCCAAACCTGTTGCTGCGAGAGGTTTAATTGAGCAAGAGCAACCCGTTGCTTTTGTCCTTGTGATAGCTGGCGACAAGGTAAGTGCAGTGTTTTTCCTTGAAGGTCCCATTGTTTAAGCGCTGTAGTGATTTCTGTTTCTTTATAACGTAAACCATGTAAGCTTGCCAAAAATATTAAATTTTCAATGGCACTCATTTCTGGCTTAAGCGCAGTTTGATGCCCAATATAGAGTAATTGGTCACGATACGCATACGGATCTTTTGTAATCGCTTGCTGTTGCCACAGAACCTGCCCGTGATCAGGAGAGAGAAGTCCAGCTAGTATTTTGAGTAAAGACGTTTTGCCATTGCCGTTAGCGCCTTTGACAAACAATAGTTCACCAGGGGTAACTTCAAGATTGAGATTCCCCCACAGTTGTTGGCGGCCACGTTGACAAGATAATTCGTGTGTACTAAGCATAGCTCGGCGGAGTGGTTGACTGAGTCGATTGTAGTGCTTCGTAGACAATTTCTAGAGTGCGGGTTGGATTGACCTCATGGAACAGATGACCACCATCCTCGATTTTGACAACTGCCTTAGGAAAAAACTTTTGTATAGCTGGCAGGAGTGTTAATTGCGGCACCCAAGGATCTTGTGCCGCCACCAAGAAAGTATGTTGTGTTTTAATTTTGGAACTATTCGACAGGAGTTCAGAAATATGTGAGCTCACCATAAAATTCATTGAGCCATAAACATGACTTTGCTCTTTAAATAAGAGTCGGTACAGTTTGCGTTGCTCTTGGCTTAATTTGGAATTCGTGGAATCTAATAAGGTGTCAATAACACCCGTAATAGAAATACTAGAGGCTAGAAAGCTAGCCATAAAGCCCGAAGTAGCAATAGGGTGTAAGAGTGGACCCAAAAAATTATTATAAAAATTAGGCAACGGGACGAGTGAGGGATTTAGGCCAATGATTTTTGCGGGAGTTTTAGTTAATAGGTTGAGCGCTAAGGCGCAATTAGCTCCGGCTGAATGACCAATGATTGCGTAAGGCGCTGAAAGTTTTAAGGCCTGAAATACGTTTTTAAGACTTTTCGCAATATGCAGGACATCTAATTGGCTTTTTTGAGCACCAAGCGTAAAACCATGACCCGGCAAATCGACAGCGATGACAGAATAGTTTTTTGCTAAAGCGGGAAATATCTCATGCCAAGAGTGGGTTGATGAACCAGTGCCATGAATCAATACCAGTAATTTTGCTTGAGGGTCTTGGTTCTTGCAAAACTGAAAGTGCCAATCCATGCCATCACAAAGTAAGGACTGACTATATTGGCGGTTAGGCCATTGCTTTGGAACTCTAGAGATATCGATTGTAGACATAGTGGTTATGAGAAATATACCCCTTATTGTAGTCTGCTTCGCATGATGTCAATTGCTTTAGTTAGCCATGATTGATGGCTAATAATTGAATTTTCCATAATAAAATCAGTGGTGTGGAAAAAGGTCGGCACCAATATAAGGCTTCAATCCAATTAGTTGATAGTGGCAATTGAAGATGAATGATTGCATCAGGTGATAACAAAGCCAAAGGAAGAGGGCTCACTATTCAAAAAACTTTTTTTCCCAGGCTTCAAATTCTTCTAGGCCAAGCGCTGCATTGTACTGCGCGCTTGAGAGCATACTATTTTTTAAGGCGCTTAAATTGCCATTTAACTTTAGGTTAGATAATGCTTGTTGCATAGCATAACCAAAAATTCCGCGCCCAAGACTAGGGTGGATGGCTATATCGATACCTAGCGACTTCATTTCACTGGCTTTTACTACGGAGATGGCACCACCTACATCGACATTAAACATGCACGTTGATTGAACGGCATCTTTAATTCGTCGAATCTGGTCAATAGCATCAGCACTCGGTTTTAATTCTACGAAGACAGCATTTGCGCCTTCAGCAATAAAAGCTTTTGCCCGCTCAATGGCGTGATCTAAACCTAGACTCGCAGCGCAATCGGTTCTTGCAATAATCATGAACTGCTCATCTTGCCGGCTTGCGGTGGCTGCCTTAATCTGCTGAACGGCATCTTTAAAATCTAAAACAGTTCTTGCACCTTCAAATTGTGCACAACGCTTTGGAAAGCGTTGATCTTCTATGTGAATAGCGCAGGCTCCTGAAGCTTCAAATTCTTGAATCGTGCGTTGTATATTAAAAACACCACCATAGCCAGTATCGGCATCACAAATTAAAGGAAGATCTGTACACGCAGCAATGCGTCTTGCATGGTCCGCCATCATCGTGAGATCAACTTGGCCAATATCGGGATGGCCAAGAAGGGAAGCAGATACGCCATTACCAGTGAGATAAACAGCAGAAAAACCAGCATTAGAAACCAATTTTGCACCATAGGCATCATAAATACCTGGAGCAATGACCACCTCACTTCCACCCAAGAGTTGTTGTAAGTTTCTTCTCTTTTGTTGGGGACTTAGGCTCATGCTGAAAAATTCCAATCAGGATGTTTGGTAATGAAATTCAAAAGACCACCTACTTCAATGATTTTTAAAATTTCTTGAGGTAGTGGCAAGAAAGACATTTTTTTTCCTGAGTTTGACCGAACTGTTCCGAGTGTTAGATCGATATCTAAAACTTCACTCGCATTGATTTCTGAGGTATCGCACTCGATAATAGGAAGACCATTATTAATCGCATTACGAAAAAATTGCCGCCCAAACGATGGCGCCAAAATACATTGAACGCCCATTAAATGCAGAATATGAATCGCTTGTTCTCTAGATGAGTTAATGCCAAAATTTTTGCCTGCAACAATAATGCCACCTTGTTGATGAATGATTTGTTTTGCAAAACCAGGCACTAATTTTTCAAAAGCAACAGAACTAACGTACGCATTATCTTTTCCTGGGAGATACTTGCTTGAGCAATTAATATCAGTGTTTACTTCTTCGCCGAGTAAAAAAGTTTTACCTTGAATCAAGATGGAGTTCATACGTTTCTCCAAGTACCACCAGCCACAGTTCTTGGGTCGGTAATGAATCCCGTTAACGCTGAGGCGGCAACTGTTGCCGCGGACCCAAGCCAAATATCAGCTTCATCATTTGACAAGCGTCCCTTGAAGTTACGGTTCGCACTCGAAATCACAGTTTCATGATTGCCCGGAACTAAATGATTAGTAATGCCAACGCATGTCCCACAGCCAGCGGCTTCAAAGGAGGCGCCAGCAGAGGTCAGGATTTCAATTAAACCTTCTCGTAATGCGGCAAGATAAATTTGTCTAGACGCGGGCGTCACAATCATACGCACGCCCTTGGCTAATTTTTTTCCTTGCAAAATATGAGCTGCTTGACGAATATCATCCAAGCGACCATTGGTACATGTGCCGATTAAAGCAAACTGAATCGCTTGGCGATCAATTTGGTCTGTTCCTACCACGTCATCGACGTGATGTTTTCTCGCTACCTGTGGAGCCAGTAAGGAGACGTTGAGTTGATCCTTGAAGGCATAAACAGCATCATGATCAGCATAAACAGGAGAGGGGGTTTTTGCACCGTGTGCCTCTAACCATGTAAACGTCTTCTGATCAGCTTCTAAAATAGCTGCTTTAGCACCAAGTTCAGCCGCATGGTTACAAAGAGTCATACGGTCATCGATATCCATCTTGCTCACTGCTGAACCAATATATTCAATTGCTTTATAGTTCAGTCCTTCGGCCTTATATTTGCCAAGCAGATACAGAGTAATATCTTTTGCCCACACACCAGGTTGCAACTCGCCTTGCAAGTGAATGAGAACAGACTCAGGAACTCTGAACCATAACTTACCACTAGCCATAACCGCCGCAACATCACTTCCTTCAATACCAGTGCCAAAAGCATTAAAGGCACCGTAAGTGACAGAGTGTGTATCTGTACCAACGACGAGATCGCCACTCGTGAGATGGCCGCCTTCAGGCAAAACTTGGTGACAAATACCATCGCCTATGTCGTACAAATGTGTATTTGCTTGATCTGCAAAAGCACGCATTTTTTGATGAATCTCTGCAGCTTCAGGATGGGGTGGCGGGGAGTAATGATCAAGAACTAAGGCTGTATTTTTGGTAAATTTAAGGGCGTCGCGATCAAGCTTATTCATCATTTTGATGGTGTTTGACGCACGAGTATCGGTAACCATTGCAAAATCGACATCACACACAACAACCTCGCCAGCAACAACGGATGTTTTATGCGCATGTTTTGCTAGTATTTTTTCACTGATGGTATGGCCCATTATTTTTCCCATTGAATTTTTTTGATGATCTTACCCCAAGACTCATACTCTGCTTTGACATAACTATATAGTTCTGCAGGTGAACAAGGTGAAGCTTCAAGACCTACTCGGTGGAGGCGCTC
>CANFUO010000027.1 GCA_947450225.1 Burkholderiaceae bacterium
AATACCCTCCTGATGCACAAATATCTTCTACGACAACATACAGGTGTTTTTTGGGATACTCTTTTCGTAACCGGAGAACTTCATCATGAATCATGCCTGACTGCACTGGTGATCCACCCGGACTATTGATTTTTAAAATAACACCCACACTATCTGGGTTTTCAAAGGCGGCTTGCAAAGCACTATTGACATCAGCTGCATTGGCGGGAGTATTGCTCGCAATTTCTCCTTGAATATTAACAAGCGCCGTGTGCTTACCTAATACACTGCTCGATTTATTTTTAAACGGATTGAGAAAGGTATATGCTGCGAATAAAAATAAGCCTAACCAAATCACCCGCCAAATGGTTTTCCAACGACGCTCACCACGTTTGTCTTTTAAATTTTCATTGAGCAAACTCTCTAATGCTTGCTTTTCCCAATTGACCTGATCGTTCATTAAAATTCCTTTGATGTAATTTTTCTACTTTAACGCAAAAGTATGTTTCTTAGCTCATTGACGTTGTCAACACAAGCCATGGGCTCATGGAGTAAGAGCTCATCTTTAGGGTGCGCTCCATAGCTAACTGCAATAGCGTCCACTCCTGCATTTTTTGCCATTTTAAGATCATGACTGGTATCTCCAATCATGAGTACTTTGTGCGCCGGTGTCTTCCATCGCTCGATGAGCTCAAGCAGCATCTGTGGGTGAGGCTTAGCCCGCGTTTGATCAGCAGTTTTGGTGTCATGAAAAAAGTCTTCTAAGCGATGATTGAGTAAGGTTCTGTCTAAACCGTGTCGGGGCTTGCCAGTTGCTACAGCCAATAAATGCCCTTTGGTTTTTAGCTCTTCTAAGAGCTCTCTAATGCCATGAAACAATATAAGTTCATGGTCTTGTGATAAATAATAGTGCCGAAATCGCTCTAGCACGATGGGATAATCACCTGGATCTAAATCTGGCAGAATGATTTTTAACGACTCATTTAACCCCAGGCCAATCACATGACTTGCCAATGCATCGTCAGGTATTTGCAGTTCTAAATCCGCACACGCTTTTTGCATGCAGTCAACAATCGTTGGGGTGGAGTTCATAATCGTGCCGTCCCAATCCCAAACAATCATCTCGTATCGTAATTCAGTACTCATTTTTCCTTTATCTCAGCCGATCCACCCAATGTTTCAATCGAAAAGCCTGCCGGCAGGGGGGCTTGTATTTGCATTTTCTCTTTTGTCACAGGATGCACAAAGACTAAACGAAATGCATGAAGCATGAGTCGTTTTACACCAACTTTTTTATCTAATTCTGCAACTCCATATTTATCATCTCCCAAAATAGGATGTCCTATATGTTGTAAATGTACTCGGATTTGATGCGTTCTGCCTGTCTTGAGGATCGCTTCTGCTACAAAACTCTGCCGCTGATGTGAAGAGCCTAGATGTTTAATAATAGTCAAACTCTCCTGACCATTGCGATCAACCTTGACTCTTCGCTCACCATTGGGCAAAAGATATTTATGAAGAGGATATTCAAGGGGGACATGGCCATGCCCTCCCTCAAACTGGCCATGTGCCACCAAAACATAGCGCTTATCCATCCGTCCTGTCCGAATTTCTTCATGCATGGTCGTGAGCGCACTTCTTTTTTTGGCTAACATGAGTATTCCTGATGTATCTCTATCTAAGCGGTGAACTAATTCGAGATATTTCAGCTCGGGCCTAGCGATTCGAAGGGCTTCAATGAGGCCTAAAGATACCCCCGAGCCTCCATGAACAGCTAATCCCGAGGGCTTATTGACAATCAGTAAGCTAGCATCTTCATAGAGAATCGGCAAGTGCTCAGAGATTTTCTTTGCCGAATAACCAACTTCCACATCGTGAGAAACATCTTCACGATACGCAACCCGAATAGGGGGTATCCGGATGACGTCGCCCTGCGCAATTCTTGTGGTAACTGTCGCTCGTTTTTTATTGACCCGTATTTCTCCAGACCGAATAATGCGGTAAATGTGACTTTTGGGGACCCCTTTTGCCCATTTCAGGAGAAAATTATCGAGTCTTTGCCCTTCTTCCTCTGCTGAAATGGTGATTTGACTAACGCTGGGTTCAGACATGAGGGGCTTTTTAAGAGTATTTTGTATTTATATGTAGGAGTTTTACTAAAAACAGGCACTTTGCAATATAATCAAGCACTAATGCATGATTAACTGCGGTTGTAACACATCTCAAAATAAGAATATTTCTAAATGTGTTTTTACTGTATTTGCATTAATTATAGCTAGGGAAGGCATTTTCCCCAAGGTAGCTCCCCCCTTGTTGAAATGAGGAGCAGATATTGAAAGCTCTTGTAGAGCATTAGTTGTCATTTAACAGATATTTTTGTGAACGCCAAGTGGCATTTCAAGCCCTAGCGAGCATGCGAAGCAGTAAGTTTAATAACAGGTAAGTTATTAAATATAAAAAGATTTATGGATATCCTTTGATGTCCCTACTCGGCAAAACTTACAACTTGCCTCTTCTTCGCCCTGTTGAATCTTCTTTTGCTAGTGAGTTTTCTAATTAAGGAAACTGTTATGAAAAGAATGTTATTTAACGCAACCCAGCAAGAAGAACTCCGTGTTGCTATTGTTGATGGTCAAAAATTAGTCGATCTCGATATCGAATCCGCAGGTCGTGAGCAACGCAAAGGAAATATTTATAAAGGTGTTATCACTCGCATAGAACCTTCTCTGGAAGCTTGTTTTGTAAATTATGGTGAAGAACGTCATGGCTTCTTACCTTTCAAAGAAATCTCACGCGCCTATTTCGCTGATGGTATCGATATTAAAAAAGCAACGATCAAGGATGCTTTAAAAGAAGGTCAAGAAATCATCGTTCAAGTTGAAAAAGAGGAGCGCGGCAATAAGGGCGCTGCTCTTACTAGCTTTGTCTCTCTTGCGGGTAGATATTTGGTTTTAATGCCGAATAATCCAAGAGGTGGTGGAGTTTCACGTCGTATTGAAGGTGAAGATCGTCAAGAATTACGCGAAGCAATGGCTGGCCTGGAAGTCCCTGATGGCATGAGCATTATTGCTAGAACTGCTGGCATTGGTCGCGATACTGAAGAATTACAGTGGGACTTAAGCTATCTCATGCAACTGTGGACGGCGATTGATTCTGCAGCTGGGTCTAACCAAGCACCTTTACTGATTTACCTAGAATCTAGCCTCGTAATTCGTGCGATTCGTGATTATTTTCAACCTGATATCGGTGAGATTTTAATTGATACGGATGATATTTTTGAACAAGCCCAAGCATTTATGTCAGTCGTTATGCCTGACAATATGCCTAAAGTAAAACGCTATGTTGAGGATGTTCCGC
Organism: Burkholderiaceae bacterium; assembly: GCA_947450225.1. GTDB lineage: Bacteria > Pseudomonadota > Gammaproteobacteria > Burkholderiales > Burkholderiaceae > Polynucleobacter. Next base: position 3,337 of record CANFUO010000027.1, read on the forward strand.
TGTTCTCTCGCTTCCAGATTGAACATCAAATTGAAACTGCTTATTCGAGAACTGTTAATTTACCATCCGGTGGCGCCATTGTGATTGACCATACCGAGGCGTTAGTTTCGGTAGACGTTAACTCTGCACGTGCTACTCGTGGTTCGGATATTGAAGAAACTGCAACGCGAACCAATTTAGAAGCGGCTGATGAAATCGCTCGTCAAATGCGTCTGCGCGATTTGGGTGGCTTGATTGTGATTGACTTTATTGATATGGAGTCTACCAAGAGTCAAAAAGATGTAGAAAATCGGATTAAAGATTCTTTAAGGCATGACCGGGCTCGTGTTCAAACTGGAAAAATTTCTAAGTTTGGTTTACTGGAGCTCTCTCGCCAACGTTTGCGCCCTGCTTTATCAGAGGGCAGTCATGTGACTTGCCCGCGCTGTACTGGAACAGGTCATATTCGTGATACAGAATCTTCTGCCTTGCAAGTGCTGCGTATCATCCAAGAAGAAAGTATGAAGGAAAATACAGCCGCTATTCATTGTCAAGTTCCTGTGGACGTGGCTGCTTTCTTATTGAATGAAAAACGTTCTGAAGTAATTAAGATTGAGTCAAGATCTAAAGTCAATGTGTTACTGATTCCGAATAAATATTTGGAAACACCGCACTACAAACTAGAACGTTTACGTCATGATGATCCACGTTTAGATCAGAATAAGGCGAGCTACGCTATCGCTGAAGAAGTTGCTAAAGAGATGGAAGAAGATACGATTGTGAGTAAGAGTGCTGAGGAAATCAGGCCTCGTCAGGTGGCTGCCGTTCGCGGTATTACCCCAAGTCAACCAGCGCCAGTCAACCAACGCGCTGAGCAACGATCAAATCTAAAAGAACCAAATAACCCGAATCAAACTTCAGGTTTCATGGGCTTTATTAAACGTATTTTTGGTGGGTCTACTTCTACACCAACGCCGGTAGTTCAACCAGTTGTCACTGAGGCACCTAAGCCAGCGCATCGCCCTGCCCGTAAGCAATCACAACGTCGTGGTCGTCCTGATCAACAACGAAATTCTGAGCAAGCTGAAAAGAGTGCAGAGAATAAAGTAGCTGGCAATGATGGTGAATCAACAACCAATGATCAACAAAGCAAGCAACGTCGTGGCCGCAATCAACGTCCTGATACTGCAAAATCAGCGGATGGCTCAGATATCAATGCTGATGATCAAGTCCTAGCCTCTGCAGAAACCAAAGAAGCTGGTGAGGAAAAACGTCGTCCGCGTAATCGTCGTAACCGCAATCGCAATAAGGATCGTGCGGAACGCTCTGAGAATACTTCTGAGAATTCTGAACAGACCCTTAGAAGCAACCCACAAGCAGATTTAGGTCTTACGCCATCTGACAGTCAGGAACAAACTTATGTTGGCAGCACTAACCCAACACCGATTGCAGCGCCTGTTGTAAGGACTGTCGCAGTTGCTGCGCCGATTGTGGTCGTTGCACCAAAAACACCAACGCCACTTCCAAGTGTTTCTATGCAAGCCCTAGTTCGCGAACCTCTCGAGGCAGTTCTATCTCAGGTTGGACTAATCTGGGTCGATACTAATCCGCAAAAACATCAAGAAGTGTTGCGTCAAATTGCTGATCAACCGAAACCACTGCATGTACCACGTATGCCTAAACCTGCCGCACCTCCTTTAGAAGGTCCTATGATTTTGGTAGAAACTGGCGGTGTTGAACGTGTTGTGCATTAAAGTCTAAAACAATTGTCGGGAATGAAAAAAGTCATCCCAATTTCTGCACTGGATGCTTTGCACAGCAAAACATCTCCGGCGATTGTCCCTGGTGTTTTACATGAGCCAACGGGGGTCTTAAATGACTCTCGTGGCCGCTCTTTACATGATTTACGTATCTCAGTAACGGATCGCTGTAATTTTCGCTGTCCTTACTGTATGCCTAAAGAAATCTTTACGAGTGACTACAACTATCTTGGCCAAAAAGAATTACTGAGCTTCGAAGAAATTACACGTCTTTCTCGAATTTTCATTGCTCATGGCGTAAAAAAAATTCGCTTAACGGGTGGCGAACCTCTTCTTCGTAAGGGGATTGAACAATTAGTAGCGATGCTCTCGCCACTGCAAACCTTAGATCATCAGCCGATTGACGTGACTCTAACCACCAACGGCAGTCTTCTGAAAAAAAAGGCACAAGGCCTAAAAGACGCTGGCTTAAAACGGATCACAATTAGTCTGGATGGTATCCATGACGAGACCTTTAGAAAAATGAATGATGTTGATTTTGCGCTCAAGGATGTTTTAGAGAGTATCGATGTAGCTCAAAAGCTTGATTTTGAATCTGTAAAAATTAATATGGTCGTTAAAAAAGGTGTCAATGATCAAGAGATATTGCCGATGATCAAACATTTTAAAAACACGGGTGTGATTGTTCGTTTTATTGAATACATGGATGTGGGTAACACCAATGGCTGGAAAATGGATGAGGTCATTCCTTCTCGTCAAATCATCGATAGGATTCAAGAACACTATCCGTTAACTCCGATTGACCCAGATTATGCGGGTGAAGTTGCACAGCGTTGGAAAATGCTAGATGGTGGCGGTGAAATCGGTGTCATCTCGAGTGTGACGCAAACTTTTTGCCATACCTGCACGCGTGCTCGGATTTCCATGGAAGGTAAGCTCTTCTTATGTCTTTTTGCTAGCAAAGGTTATGACTTAAAAGCCTTGTTGCGGTCTGAGGCAAATGACCTGACGATTTCTAATGCGATTGCACAAATCTGGCAAGCACGCGATGATCGTTACTCGGAGCAAAGAACGCAAATCCAGCAAGGGGTGATTCATCATCCCAAAGTAGAAATGTCCTATATCGGAGGTTAGTCGATGTCGCAAAAATCCTTGGTCGACGGCTTGATCCTCTGCGGTGGACAAGCCCAGCGCATGGGTGGGCAAGACAAGGGTTTGATTGAACTCAATCACCTACCCCTGTTCGAACATGGTATTCAAAAAATCGCCCCACAAGTGGGTCGTCTGATGCTCAATGCCAATCGTAATCAAGATATTTACGCCCAATCAGGTTATCCCGTCTTTGCAGATACATACCTCAATTTCTCTGGTCCGCTTGCTGGGTTTCATGTGGGTCTGAGTTATTGTCAAGCGCCCTACTTAGCCATCGTACCCTGTGATTCACCTCTCTTCCCTGATGATCTTGTTGAGCTTTTGTTAAATGCTGTCCAGTCCCAGGATGCTGATGTCAGTTATGTGGTGACACACAATGCCCAGCATCAGCAATATTCCCATCCAGTGTTTTGCTTGATGCGTCAGGGTCTTATAGATAACCTGAGTGCCTTTTTAGACTCTGGTGAGCGCAAAATCGATCGCTGGTTCCATCAATTAAAATATGTTGAGGTTCTCTTTCCTGATGAAGGTGCTTTTGTTAATATCAATACTCCTGAAGAATTAGCCCATATCGAGAAGCTTTTATAGTGAACCCAACTTTTCCAGCAACAGCCTCTTTCCAAGAAAACTGGCAAGCCTCGCAAGGTTCTGATTTATTTAATCCCAATGCACTTGCGGTTGATGACGCAAAGAAATTTATGCGGGCTTATACACTGGACTTTCGCAATCATCTCGCCAATGAAACAATCCCCTTAGAAAAAGCTCTCGGTAGGATCTTAGCTAGCCCCATTATTGCCAGCCTACATGTGCCTTTTGCTAATAACTCAGCTATGGATGGCTACGCTTTTCACTCGAGCTGCTTTAATCAATCAGGCGTAGCTCAGTTAGAAATCATGGGTAAACAAATGGCGGGGCAACCGCTAGATCCTCATCTCGGTGATCAATTTGATTGCCGTCACCATGCAATTCGTATCATGACTGGGGCTTTAATGCCCAACTGTTGCGACACTGTGATTCCTCAAGAGTTGGTGACGATTGAAAATAATTCGATTACATTTACACGTGCAAAAATACGTACTGGAGAAAACTTACGTCTTCAAGGTGAGGATCTTCGCAAAGGAGATATAGTCTTGTCCGCAGGTCGGATATTACGTCCCAGTGATCTTGGTTTGATTGCCTCGATGGGTTACCCAATTGTTGAGGTAAAAAAACGGCTAACGGTTGCCTATTTTTCAACGGGGAATGAGGTAACTCCTCTAGGGGAATCGATCAAAGAAGGTGCCCTCTTCGATAGCAATCGTTACACCCTACTTGGTATGCTCAGCGAGTTGGGGGTTGAATTATTAGACTTAGGCATTGTGCGCGATGATCCTTTTGCCCTGCGCGAAGTTTTTTCTTTAGCCGCTAAACGGGCTGATGCCATTATTTCCTCAGGTGGTGTGTCCGTTGGTGAAGCAGACTTTACTAAAAAAATCATGCAAGATCTCGGTGATGTTGCTTTTTGGACTTTGGCAATTAAACCCGGTAGACCAATGGCTTTTGGCAAAATCGCAGCCGATCAGTCGGAAGCAGTTTTATTCGGCTTACCTGGAAACCCTGTTGCTGTGATGGTCACTTTTTATCAATTTGTTCAAGATATCTTGCTATTTATGAGTGGTGCCAACCACATACCGAAGGTCCTACAGGCTAAATTGGACGGTAGTTTCTCAAAAAAACCAGGCCGTACTGAATTTATCCGTGGCATCCTCTCTCAAGATGGCTCTGGTCATGTTTGGGTCAAACCACATGGCAATCAAGGATCTGGGGTCCTGCGCTCGATGAGTGAGGCTGATTGCTTAATTACCCTGGGGCCATCACAATCACAAATTCATCATGGTGACTTTGTAGATATCTCTGTGATTAAAGGCGTTATCTAATATAATTATCATTTTTAAAGTCACTGTTTTATAGTAACTGTTAACCATTAAGATCACATGCCTAGTAGTAAAAGAGAAATTATTTCTGTAGACCCCATGCACACAGCGAAAACGCTGGTGTTGGTTTATATGTGCTTTTCCTTGCCAGTGATCGGCCTATTTTTTATCGATGCCTATCTTCGCTATGGCGAAATACCTTTGTTTGTGGTCTTGTATGGGGTATTTCTGAACATTGTTTTCGGGTTTGCTATTTTATGGCTTGCCTGCAAAGTCTACAACTGGGTCGCTGCCAAATTTGGTGGTATAGAATTAGATCTCAAAGAAATCCCAGAAGAGCAGTAATTACGTCCACAATTCTTCATTAATCAAATTCAGCGGTCTTTGATTAGATAATCCTGCAATCAGGTTATCAATCGCCAGGTGCATCATTGCTAAACGTGTTTTTTTCGTCGCACTCCCAATATGCGGTGCCAGCACTATATTCGGCACTTCGAGTAAGCCTGGATTAATGTTAGGCTCGCCCTCATAGACATCCAAACCTGCAGAAAAAATACGCTTATTTTTTAAGGCCTCAATTAATGCATTCTCATCAACAATCCCTCCGCGAGCTAAGTTGACTAATGTGGCGGTAGGTTTCATCATCGCTAATTCTGTTTGGCCAATGAGATGATGGTTTTCCTGTGTATAAGGCATGACCAACATCACGTGATCAGCCTGACGCAATAACTCCTCTTGACTGACGTATCTAGCTTGACATTCCTGCTCAATATCTAAAGGTAGTCGCCGACGGTTGTAATAAATCACCGTCATCCCAAATGCCAAAGCGCGTTTTGCAATAGCCTGCCCAATCCGCCCCATCCCCATAATTCCAATCGTTGTGTGATGAATATCCACTCCCATCATGCCAGCTAGTGACCAATTTTTCCAATGACCGGCTCGCAACCAATGCTCTGACTCCGTGAGTCGTCTTGCTGCTGCCATTAACAACATAAAGCCCATGTCAGCCGTCGTATCAGTCAACACCTCAGGCGTATTGGTGGCCATGACCTTTTTTTTAGTCATGAAAGCGATATCAAAATTATTAAAACCAACGGCAATATTCGAAACGATCTTTAACTGATTGGCATTTGCTAAGGCAGTGGCATCAATCCTTTCACTTCCGGTAACTAAGGCTGCATCAACACCCGCTATACGTTGTGATAACTCGGCTGGAGTGAGGGGTAATGCTTGGTCGTTATAGTCAATCTGAGCAACTTCCTCAAGGCGTAATAAACCTTCAGGGAAAATCTGTCTTGCTACTAAAACCTTTGGTTTGACTGTAAAAGTGCTCATTTTCATTCTCCAAACACATCAAAAATATGATTGTATAGGATGCCTCTTGTCCTCCAAACTATATATGCTTATACTTTAAATATATTAATAATCAGGATAAGTGAATAAGAATCAAGCCATTTATACGGTAAAATATCATTTTTCAGACTTCCTTAAAACTATCATGACTTATGTTGTTACTGAATCTTGCATTAAATGTAAATACACTGATTGCGTAGATGTATGCCCTGTGGATTGCTTTCGTGAAGGCCCTAATTTTTTAGTGATCGACCCAGATGAATGTATCGATTGTGCTGTTTGCGTGCCCGAGTGTCCTGTCAATGCAATTTATGCTGAAGATGATGTCCCTAGTGATCAACAAGCATTTATCGCTCTCAATACAGAGCTTTCGCGCTCTTGGAAATCAATTACTAAATCCAAAGGCTCTCTTCCTGATGCTGAAGAGTGGAAAGATGTAAAAAACAAGCTAGATCAACTCGTTCGCTAATTTTTATCATTATCGAATTTTTTAGGGATTTTTAGTGTCTGATTTAATTACTCAAGATAATCAAGCTATAGAAACCGAGGCGGTCATCGTTGGTGCCGGTCCTGTTGGACTATTCCAGGTTTTTGAACTCGGTCTTTTAGAAATTAATGCGCATGTCATCGATTCCCTCCCAGTGGTCGGTGGTCAATGCGTTGAGCTTTATCCTGACAAACCTATTTATGATATTCCTGCAGTTCCTGTCTGTACTGGACAAGAACTCACCGATAATCTCTTAAAACAGATCGCCCCCTTCAATCCTACTTTTCATCTCGGTCAAGAAGTTGTCGAAGTCTCGCAACAAGCAGATGGCCGGTTTCTTGTGGTCACCTCGAAAGACACTCGGTTTTTAACCAAGACGATTTTTATCGCCGCCGGTGTGGGTTCTTTTCAGCCAAGAACGATCAAGGTTGATGGTATTGAGCAATTTGAGAATCAACAACTTTTTTATCGTGTTAAAAACCCTGAGTTGTTTTACGATAAAAATATCGTCATTTGTGGCGGTGGTGATTCCGCTCTCGATTGGGCCCTTAATTTTGTCGGTAAAGCACAAAGTGTCATTCTCATCCATCGTCGCGATGTCTTTAAAGCCGCTCCTGCTTCGGTAGCAAAGATGAAAGACCTTTGCGCAGAATATGAAATGCAATTTGAAGTCGGTCAAGTCACTGGCTTTGAAACAAAAAATGATGCCCTCTCAGAAATCAAGGTCACAGGCGCTGATGGTGTTACGCGTCGTATTCCTCTGGATATGTTGCTTGTTTTCTTTGGCTTATCACCAAAGCTAGGACCGATTGCACAGTGGGGTCTTGAGATTGAGCGTAAACAACTCGTTGTCGATACGGAAAAGTTCGCCACCAATGTTCCAGGTATCTACGCCGTTGGTGATATCAATACTTATCCTGGCAAAAAGAAATTAATCTTATCTGGCTTTCATGAAGCCGCTCTTGCAGCTTTTGCTGCAAAAGAATATATGTATCCGGATAAAAAAGTCCATTTGCAATACACCACGACTTCTCCAAAATTACATAAAGTTCTTGGCGTAGAAAGCCCTACTTTCGACTAGGTAATAGGGTTTTTAATTTTACCGTCATCTATTTTGGTGTACTGTTGAGGGATGCCTATCGAATACGCCACCCTCATTGATAATCTGATCGCAATTATTATTATCGACCTCGTTCTTGCAGGCGATAACGCCATATTAATTGCTCTTGCAACGAAAAACCTGCCAGCTAATTTGCAACGAAAAGCAATTTTCTGGGGCTCTATCGGTGCCATCGTGATTCGTACTCTGATGACAATTATTGCTGTGCAACTTTTAAAAATTCCTGGCCTGAGCGCCATCGGTGGTCTTGCACTGTTATTCATCGCTTATCAACTGATCACTGATAGTGGTGATGAACACGAAGAAGCTGGTAAAGCTACCTTTTGGGGGGCTATGCGGACAATTATTATTGCTGATGCTGTGATGGGTGTCGATAATGTTTTGGCTGTTGCTGGCGCGTCTGAGGGCAATATGTATTTAGTAGTTATTGGACTTCTCATCAGTATTCCGATTGTCGTTTTCGGTAGTCAATTGGTTCTTGGGCTTCTAAAAAAATATGCTTGGCTGATTTATGTCGGGGGTGCGGTCCTAATTATTACTGGTATCAAAATGATTACTCACGAAAAACTACTTGACCCTTGGTTTAATGAAATGATCTATCCATACAATGAGTTTGCCTTAATGGCTGCAAGTTTAGTTGTGATCCTTGGTCTGGGTATTCGTGCCCGAAATAAGAACTCCCCAATAAAATCTTCCTAAATATTCGCTTTCATTTGATTTTCGCCTAAAATAAGTCATGGATTCTTATTTACATATGATGCGCCATGTCCTAGATCATGGCGTCAAAAAAACTGATCGTACGGGTACAGGTACCCTTTCCGTCTTCGGACACCAAATGCGTTTTGATTTGGCGAAAGGCTTCCCGATGGTTACCACTAAAAAACTGCACCTCAAATCAATTATTTATGAGCTTTTATGGTTCCTCAAAGGGAGTACCAATAATCAGTGGTTAACGGAACGTGGCGTTTCGATTTGGAATGAATGGGCCAAACCTGATGGCGAATTAGGTCCTATTTATGGCTATCAATGGCGATCTTGGCCTACTCCAAGTGGGGAGCATATTGACCAAATTAGCCAAATTATTGATCAAATTAAAAAAACACCTGATTCTCGTCGGATTATTGTCTCTGCCTGGAATGTCGCTGATATTCCGCAAATGGCACTTGCCCCTTGTCATGCTTTTTTTCAGTTCTATGTTGCCGATGGCAAACTATCTTGCCAACTGTATCAGCGTAGTGCTGATATTTTTCTTGGGGTTCCCTTCAATATCGCTAGCTATGCTTTATTAACCCATATGGTGGCTCAACAAACAGGTCTAGAAGTCGGGGATTTTGTTTGGACGGGTGGTGATTGCCATCTTTACTCTAATCACCTGGAACAAGTGAACTTGCAGCTTTCAAGAACTCCCCTTGCCCTTCCTTCCCTTGTCATCAAACGTCGCCCTGATAGTATTTTTGATTATGAATATGAGGATTTTGAGGTGGTCGGCTATGAGTGCCATCCAGCAATCAAAGCGCCTGTTGCGGTCTGATTTTTAATGGAAATTATCATCATTGTTGCGCGCTCTACTCAGGGTGTTATTGGTCGCGATAATGAGTTGCCTTGGCGCTTACCTGCCGATCTTAAACACTTCAAAAGCACTACGCTAGGTCACCCTATTATTATGGGTCGTAATACATGGGAGTCCCTCGGACGCCCCCTTCCTGATCGCACAAATATTGTCATTAGTCGCACGCCTGGATTCTGGGCAGAGGATGCACAAACCTTCTCCTCGCTTGAAGATGCCCTTGCCGCTTGCGCGTCTTCTGAGAAAGTATTTATCATTGGTGGCGCTCAAGTTTATGAACAAGCCATTGAAATTGCCAACAAGCTCATCATTACTGAAGTAGAACTCGATGTGGTGGGTGATGCTCACTTCCCTGAGTTTGATGAGGAAGATTGGCGTATTACTCAGTTTGAAGAACATGCTGCAGAACCTGACCCAAAAAATCCGGGTAAGAGATTTCCGGCATATGCTTTTGTTACTTACGAGCGAAAATCAATTTCTCTAGATTAACTGCCCCTCTGAGAGAATGATCATCGTTCTTACTTAAGATCCACCAATCATCATTTCACGAATGAGAATAGAACCACACTCTTTCGTGCCATAAGTTAATACATCTGATCCGATTGCTTCTATATCAAGTAGCATCTGTTTTAAGTTTCCAGCAATCGTAATCTCTTCTACAGGATGCTGAATCACGCCATTCTCAACCCAGTATCCAAAAGCACCTCTGGAATAATCACCGGTCACATAGTTAACGCCTTGACCCATAAGTTCAGTCACTAACAAACCCCGGCCCATTTTACGGGCTAAACCAGCCAAATCATCGCTAGGCGCGGTTCTCGTACTGGTCATTTTTAAATAATGTGAGCCGCCTGAATTACCAGTCGTTTGCATACCTAATTTACGCGCTGAATAGGTTGAAAGAAAGTATCCTTGCACCACGCCTTTGGAGACTACTTGTCTGGCTACTGTACGAACTCCTTCATCATCAAAAGGCGTACTACCACTTTGCCTTAAGCGATGGGGATCTTCGTAGATATCGATGTGATCGGCAAAAACTTGTTTTCCTAAACTATCTAATAAAAAACTGGATTTCCGGTATAGCGATGTTCCTGAGACGGCTTGAACAAAACCGCCTAATAATCCTATTGCCACTGGAGCCTCAAAAATCACAGGACATTTTTGCGTTGGTATCGGTCTTGCGCCTAAGCGAGATAAGGCACGCTGCGCTGCATAGCGGCCAATAGCCTCTGGATCTGCTAACTCTTGTGGGAGTCGTGATGATGAGTACCAATCATCACGTTGCATGGGTGCACCTTTACGCTTGGAGGTGCTGGCGATTGGCGCACAAGAAATGTAGTGTCGTGAAAAAGGATAACCCGCTAAAAACCCTTTGGTAGTCCCCATTTGAAAATGGGTCTGATTGGCGGCAACGGAAGCTCCGTCACTATTTGTAATGAGGGAACTCACGGCAAATGCTGCAGCTTCTGCACGCTTGGAGATTTCGACGGCATCTTCAACAGATACATCCCATGGATGAAATAAATCGAGATCTTTGGGATTTTTTTCTAATAAGTCTTCTTCGGCCAGTCCAGAAAATGGATCTGGGGCAGTATACCGAGCAATGTCGTAGGCCGCCTGGATAGTCCGTGCAATCGAATCGCTCGAGAAATCACTGGTGCTGGCGTTACCGCGCTGTTGTCCAATAAAAATACTTATTCCTAAGGATTTATCGACACTACGCTCGATGGTCTCTACTTCACCTCGCCGCACTGATACTGATAGGCCATGTCCTTCAGAAACCTCAACCGCAGCATCAGTTGCCCCTAGTGATTTAGCGCTTTTTAAGGCGTCTTGGATGATTTCTTGAAACTCAAATGCTGAATATGTGAATATTTTGTTTGTCATTCCCTTATCATAGCGATAATTTGTATCAAATATGAAATTCACTATGACAAATATATTAAATCCTGCTCAAATTCGTATCGGACTCGTCTCTATCTCAGACAGAGCCTCAACTGGGGTCTATGAGGATCAAGGTATTCCAGCACTGCAAACATGGTTAAGTGCAGCTCTTGTAAACCCATTTATCTGCATCAACAGGCTAATAGCTGATGAGCAAGAACTCATTACAAAAACATTGATTGAACTGGTTGATGAAGAAAAATGCCATTTAGTTCTTACTACAGGGGGAACTGGCCCTAGCCGCCGTGATGTTACTCCTGAAGCCACTCTAGCGGCTAGTACCCGTGAAATGCCTGGCTTTGGTGAACAGATGCGTCAAATTAGCCTGAAGTTTGTTCCTACCGCAATTCTTTCACGTCAAGTCGGTGCTCTTCGTGAAATTGAAAATCACGTAGCTCTGATGATTAATTTACCAGGTCAACCTAAGGCGATTGCAGAAACCCTAGAGGGTTTAAAGGATGTGGATGGCAAAGTGATCGCCTCGGGTATCTTTGCTGCGGTTCCCTATTGTATTGACTTGATTGGTGGCCCCTATATCGAAACGAATGAGGCTATTGTCAAAGCGTTTCGACCCAAGTCAGCCATGAAGCCTAAAAGTTAGCTTAACTTTCTTGACATCCTCCCACCCTATAGGGGGGATTGCTTTCTGAGCATTTTGTTAAAGCATAACTGTAATTCTGAATCATCTTCTTTATTTCTATTTTTTTCCACTCATTCGATCTGAATTGGTCATAGCATTTTCCCAAAATGGGTCTAAATCCCAATTTTCCGGGAAACCCATGTGTGGTCTTGAAACCGATGGGTAGCGATCAAGTAGATTGATCAATCTTGATGCCCACTTGTTGTTGGGAATTATGATTCTAAGCATCGATTCAATGACTATTATTTGTAAATAAAGTCTTCTTTGAGGATTGATAAATTGGGTATTCGTTCTACTAGCAACAGGAATAGACGATGGAAAGGGCGGCCAATTTTTAGGAGGTCGCTTGGGAAGCTCAGGACAACTCCCAAACTCACGATTCCAGACCCTAGAATGATGAGCACATAAATTTCGAAGATCAGACAAGCTTCGGAACCATGATTTTAAAAGGGTGTATTTAAATTGAAAATAAGATTCAAATTCTTGTGTATCTATAGGATTTTTCAGATTTGAAAAAAGAGTAGAAACTTCCTTGAAAGTTAATAGCTCTACAACCATCCAAATTGGTGGTTGCTCAGGGGCTTGTCTATATTTATTCCGATAATGGTCTAAAAAGGTTTCAACCTTTCGCCTTTTCAAATCATCTGCTAATTTTTCTAGCAACCATAAGTGGTCGTAACGGGTATCGAATAGTGTTGAATCAAGGTAGCCGTGAGGACCATAGCGCATACCTAAAGTATTAGTCATTTGAGCTCTTAAGGAAACTTCTATTCTTTCAATCGCATCAAGTAGTAAAAGTCTTAGCTCTCGATCAAATGTATAAAGACTTAAAATATCCTCAAATTTTGTGCCACTTTTAAATAAATGGTCTTCGCGATTCGGTACATAAAAAGGTCCAGTATATGCAGAAAGACGAAAATAACTGATATTACTTAAACAAAATGAAGCACTAGCTTCATGAGTAATAATTAAACTACGATTTTTTAATTTCTGGATATGATCCGCAATGCTAAGTGCCGGTTTGTCGAATTGAGTCATATTTATTAAAAAAAACCCGCCAAAGTGTGCATCGTAGAGAGGCATGGCGGGTGTGTTATTTAGATTATACGCATTTTGGAATTGCTTTTTTGAAAAAGGGCTTTTTTACAACAACTTCTAATCTTTCAATTTTAGCCTCCTCCTAATCCTCCGATACTAAGATGGTCTCTTGATTCATTTGCTTGGAAAATTATCAAGTATTACTTCTAAAGCCCAAAGCGTGACTTTAGGAAATGCCTTCAGCTATGAGGGGTTCTAAAGAAGTTTTCGCGGTAATAACGTAGTTCTTCAATAGACTCAATAATGTCTGCATAAGCGGTATGTGCTTGTTTTTTGGTAAAGTTCTTTGCCACTTCAGGCTGCCAGCGCTTACATAGTTCTTTGACGGTTGAAACATCGATATTACGGTAATGAAAATACCCTTCTAACTTGGGCATATATTTAGCCATAAACCGGCGATCTTGGTGGATGGTATTGCCACACATCGGTGAGGCGCCTAATTTAACGTGCTCAGCTAAAAACTCTAGACAAATCTTCTGGGCATCTTCTTCGGTCGTGGTTGAGGCGATCACTTTATCAATTAAGCCAGATTTACCATGCGTTCCTTGATTCCAAGAGTCCATACCGTCAAGCAACTTCTGCTCTTGATGGATTACTAATACGGGACTTTCAGCAATAATTTCCAGATTGCCATCGGTGATGACCATGGCTAGTTCTAGTATGCGTTCTTTTTCGGGGTCAAGCCCACTCATTTCCATATCCAACCAAATCAAACGGTCTTTTTTCAGTTCTGTGTTCAAATCTCTTCTCGCTTCTATAATTAACAAATGATATTTACTTATATTTTCCTCGCTTTTTTGTTATTGGGACTTTTTACCCAATTTTTTCTTGCTCAGCGACAAATGAATTCGGCTAACGCCCATCGCCATGAGGTCCCTGCAGGCTTTGATAACACGATCTCTTTAGAAGATCACCAAAAGGCTGCTAACTATACAATCGCTAAGCTAAAGCTCGGTTGGCTTGAAACTATCTTCTCCCAAGGACTGCTCATTGCATTAACCTTACTGGGCCTCTTATTTGTGATTCACCGCGAACTTTTAGTATTCTTACCCGCTGGTGTATGGCAACAAATTGCACTTCTTCTGAGTATTAGTTTCTTATCAAGCCTGATTGACCTCCCGTTCTCTTGGTATAAACAGTTTCGCTTAGAGGAACAATTTGGTTTTAACCGGATGAGCCAAAAACTATTTTGGCTGGACTTTATCAAAGGCACTCTTTTGGGTCTTGCGATTGGCGTGCCCCTACTTTGGGTCATACTCAGCCTCATGCAACAGGCTGGTGATTTTTGGTGGTTGTATGCATGGGTATTTTTAGTCGCGTTTATTCTGATTGCTACATGGGTTGCCCCTGTGTTGATCATGCCTTTATTTAATAAATTTAAACCGCTCGATGATGGTCCACTGAAGTCTTCTATCCATGGGCTTCTGGATCGCTGTGGCTTTGTCAGCAAGGGCTTATTTGTGATGGACGGCAGTAAACGTAGCGCTCATGGTAATGCGTACTTCACAGGCATTGGCAAAAATAAACGGATTGTCTTTTTTGACACCTTAATTGAAAAACTATCCCCTTCTGAAATCGAGGCGGTTCTTGCACATGAGCTGGGTCACTTTAAAAAGAACCATGTGCGTAAACGAATGTTACTGACGTTCTTGATGAGTCTTGCTGGTTTAGCCCTACTTGGTTGGTTGTCGCAACAAATCTGGTTCTATGAAAGTCTTGGTGTCTTTCCAGAAATCGATGGCAATAATGCGGGCTTAGCTTTGGCTTTGTTTTCCTTAGTGATTCCAGTCTTTACTTTCTTCATCACTCCTTTGGGTAGCTTACTTTCTCGTAAACACGAATTCGAGGCGGATTCTTTTGCTGCTGAAAAAACAAATGCCAATCATCTCATCTCAGCTCTGATCAAGCTCTACCAAGATAATGCCGCTACCTTGACACCAGATCGCTTGTATTCAGCTTTTTATGATTCACACCCACCTGCCCCCATTCGTATCGCACATTTAAATCAATTGGCAAAAGCTTCTTTATGATGGGATCTCATCTTGCCTAACTCTTCCTTAATGGCCCTTTTAGTGGCTTCTTATGGCAGAAATTATTTAGCAAGACCCCTATCTCCTTCTTCATCACATCCTGATTTTTTTGAGGTGCAATCTAGAGGCAAAAAACATGAGGTTGCTGTCGGCGATCTTTTAGAAATCACCACAACCTCTGCCCACCAAGCGGTGATTGATAAAATCTCCCCGCGTAAAAATCTCTTGTTTCGCTCTGATGCTTTTCGGTCTAAGTCAATCGCGGCGAATGTCGATCAAATCCTCTTGGTGCTAGCAACTGAACCTGCCTTTTCACCCGATCTCTTGGGGCGTGCTGCGATCGCCGCTGCTCATGAGGGTATTGAACTTCGAATTTTGTTAAACAAAACTGATTTGACAGATAAATTAAGTAAGGCTCGTGAATTATTGGCTCCTTATAAAAATTTAGGGATTCCGATGCATGAGATTTCAGCTAAATTTGATGCTGGGAGTCTCGATGCCATAGAGCCGTTCTTGGCTGGAAAAATTTCTGTTTTAGTTGGCCAGTCTGGAATGGGTAAATCAACTCTGCTCAACAAATGGGTCCCTACTGCGGCTGCGCAAACCAGGGAGCATTCAACAAAACTCGATACAGGTAAACACACAACCACAGCTTGTAGATATTATGATCTGCCAACGTCGTGGGGAATGAAAGATGGCACTCTCGGTGCTTTGATCGACTCGCCTGGGTTTCAGGAATTCGGTCTGGCTCATCTGTCAGAAAGCGAACTGCAACATGCTTTTTCTGAATTTTCTCCTTACCTTGGTCACTGTCGATTTCATAATTGCACCCATTCACATGAACCGGGGTGCGCAATCCAAGAAGGTGTGAAGGTGGGGCAAGTCTCCCCCACGCGACTCAATCTATTTAATCAATTACTGCATGAGAGTAAAAATGCTACGCTGCAAACCCAAGGGCATGCATCGTCATAGTCGTCCAAACCATACTGCCATCGATAGCATCCCCAAGAGAATCATCCATAGCACCACTGCTCTCCATACGAGACTAGCTCCTGAGTAAAGATGCGCTGGGACGGGGATTAGTCCAAGCTCTTGAACTGGTGTATCTCCAGACTCAGCTAAGAGAAGTGCTTCAGCGCTCGAGACCTGCGGCAATGGCTCACCGAGTTGCACGCCAAGCGCTCCTCCGCCAGTACCAATCAAGATCGCTTTGGACTGAGTATCCCATTTCTTTTGGTGATATCGCCACGCATACGCAGCCTGCTCAAAATTGCCCACAATGGTAAATCCTGTTGCAGTCAGGCGGGTTGGTAACCAATCAATCAGATAACGGAATTTTTGAATCATCTCCATCAGCTTTGGACTTACGATACCAAACTTCCAGCGCTCTTCTGCCATTAATGTAAGTCGGTACAAGACAACACCAGCTGGTCCTATCGGCAATAAAAATGCAAAGAACACGCCAAACACATTCGAGTGCACCGCTAATATGGCGCGCTCTAGGGTATGCCTAACAATGTCTGATTCTGTCATGGTCTCGGTATTTAAACTGCCTCCAACCCAATCAGATAGCTCTTTTCTGGCATCATCAAGTCGCTTTTCTTTCAAGGCTTCTTGAATATTACGGTAGTGATAACTAAATTGCCGAAAGCCCATCAATGAATACACAATGAACACATTCCAAACCAGCGCTAAGATGGGTAATTGATAAATCAACCACAGATGAACCATCACCACCAATAAAACTGGCGGAAAAAGTAATACCGTGACAGCTACTTTAGCTGATGTTTCTTCCCCGGTATCGCAGTAATTAGGAACGCGGTCAATCCAATACCGCATGAGTCGTTGAACCCAATGGTTATTCCCGACAGGTCGATACTGTTCTAACATTAAAGCCAATAAAACAGAAATAAATGTCATTATTTAAGCTCTTAAAAAATGGTAAAGATTCCTGAGCATACCAGCAGTTGCACCCCAAATGAACTTTGATTCATAGGGCATTGCATAAAATTTTCGATACCCATCTGGACCTACCC
Organism: Burkholderiaceae bacterium; assembly: GCA_947450225.1. Classification (GTDB taxonomy): domain Bacteria; phylum Pseudomonadota; class Gammaproteobacteria; order Burkholderiales; family Burkholderiaceae; genus Polynucleobacter. The sequence goes on from CANFUO010000027.1 coordinate 20,416, forward strand.
ATTCACGAATTTGGTGATTGGCAGGGTTCATCAAAAAGGCTAATGGCACTTCGAAAATTTCTGCAACTTCGTTGGTATCCGCTACTAACTCCTCAACAGATGAGACTAGCCCAACAATCGGTGTTACTTGGTACCCTGTAATCGTATAGTAATCAGGTAAATGCCCCAAAGACTCAACATAATGATGTGCCAACCCAATTTCTTCATGGGCTTCACGTAATGCAGTATGGGTAATGTCTCGATCCGAGTCTTCTTTGCGACCTCCCGGAAAACTAATTTGCCCAGCATGATCATTCAGGTGGCTTGCACGTTTGGTCAGTAATACGCTTAAGTGATTTTCGTTTTGCACAATCGGTATTAAAACTGCTGCAATGCGCTTTCCCATACCGGGTTGGTATTCAAGTGACTTTCTTGATTCATCCGTGAGCTCTGGTGTCCATGGTTTACTTTGCTCAAAACGCTGCCTTAAAGCATTAGGCTCTAATAAATCGATAGAAACTGCGGGAGTGTCGAGATATGCTTCCTGAATTGGAACCATCTCGGGATCAAACTTCGGAATACGTCTTTGCATACAATAATTATAAGCCTAGTCTATTAAGCAAAAACTAGAATAAACTGTGCTTTATAAAAACAAGTCCACTATGGAGACGCGTATGAAACATCAATTATTAATCGGAATTGCTAGTTATTTATCAATTTCTTCCTTTGCACTTGGCGCACCTTTACCAACAGCCACTCCTGCTTCACAAGGTTTTAACGCCAAAAATGTTCAAGCAATTGATCAATTTTTTAATGATGAAATCGCCCAAAACAGAATGCCAGGGGGTGTATTAGCGGTCGCCAAAAATGGCAAATTAATTATTTATAAAACCTATGGATATCAAGATAAGAAAAATAATATTCCGATGTCATTTGATACGGTTTTTAATTTGGCATCCATGACCAAGGTGATGGCAGCGGCGGGTGCAATGACTTTTTATGAAGAAGGTAAGTTACAGTTATCTGCGCCTGTCTATCAATGGTTCCCTGAATTTAAAACTATGAATGTAGGTAAAGTCGAAAATGGTGTTCTAACTCAAATGCCCTCAAGTAAACCAATCACTGTTCAAGACCTCATGCGTCACACGAACGGTCTCACCTATGGTGCGCGTGCAAATACTCCTGTCCACCAAGCATCTCTTAGGTCCTCCGCCGAGGCTGCTACTGAATTTACTGGTCCAGACTTTATTAAACGTTTGTCCACCTCTCCTTTGCTGTATGAACCCGGAACTGCTTGGGACTATAGCTTTGGTATCGATGTGCTTGGCTTGCTGCAAGAAAAAATAGCTGGTAAGCGACTCAATGATATTTTGAATGAGAGAATCTGGTCTCGAATTGGTATGAAAGACACGGGCTTTACTTTAAGTGACTCTGCGAAAAAACGTTTAGCTCAACCTTTAGAGATAGATCCAATTACTGGAAAAAAACAGAAGATCGGAATTTATGAAAACTCCCCTAAATTTGATTGTGGTGGCTCTTGTGCCTACAGCACTGCTGCTGACTATATTCGTTTTGGCCAAATGTTACTCAATGGTGGCTCTTTAGATGGGCAACGTATTTTAGGTCCTCAAACGGTGGCTCTGATGACTTCAGATCACTTAGGTACGCAAATTAAAAATAATGTAGGAGGCACTGAACCTGGCAGAGATGGTTATGGCTTTGGTTTGGGTGTTGCTGTTAGGAAAGAAAAAGGTTTATCTGCAACCAATGGCAATATCGGTGATTACACTTGGAATGGTGCCAATGGCACTCTATTTTGGGTTGATCTAAAAGAAAAGCTCGTCGTGGTCATGATGGCCGCGGCTCCTGGCGAACTTCGTAAAGAGTACCGCGAAAGAATCAATGCATTAATTTATGCTGGCCTTAATCAATAAAAGGTGGCTCTCTTGAAAAAATGGATTCTGAGTTTTATTCTTTATATATTAATGGGCTCTTCTGCAATGGCACAACTTCAAGTCATGATTTCGGAGGGATTTAATGGCCCTTATCAACTTCTCTTACCGCAATTTGAAAAGTCTACGGGTGTCAAAGTGACCACACTCTCCGGCGCCTCTCAAGGTACTGGTCCTTTAACGATTAAAGCACAATTGCAAAAAGGCACGCAAGTAGATGTCGTCATTATGTCCCGCGAAGGTCTCACTGAACTCATAGAACAAAACCGCATCCTTGCGGGTTCTGATGTTGATCTAGCCATCGCACCTTTGGGTGCTGGAGTGGCTACTGGTTCTTTGGTTCCAGATATTTCTAGTGTCGATGCTTTGAAAAAAACTTTACTCGAGCTAAAAACAGTCGCTGTTCCTGGCAGTACCAGTGGTATTTATTTAACTCAAGAACTTTTTCCTCGCTTAGGATTAACTCCTTTTATTACGGTCTCTGTAACGGAGCGCGGTAGTCAATCCGCTGGTTTAGTTGCCTCAGGAAAGGTGAAGATCGCGATTCAACCTTCTAGTGAGCTCGTCAATGTTCCTGGTGTTCATTTGATTGGTGCGCTTCCTGATCAAGCACAATTGCTTCAAACTTTTTCTGCTGC
>CANFUO010000028.1 GCA_947450225.1 Burkholderiaceae bacterium
GGTGGTTTCTCGGTCCTTTTTGTACCAATAGGGATTAATACTCAAGACTTGCATATCAACGCCCTGCGCCTGCATTGCAGCAATACGCTCATCAACTTGAATGAAATTTTTCGTTTGCCCCCTAGTTGGTGCTAAAACGGACTTTGCATCTGCGCCCATTAAATCAATCGCCTCCTGAAAATAACAGTGCGCATGGACATCGATGGCCTTGATTCTTTTTCCTTGAATAATTAAGGGCGGCCTTTGTACTGGTAAGTTTTGGGCGTTTGTGCTACCTAAGATACCGCACGAACAGAATGTCAGACCCCCAAGGGCTTTCACACCGGTGTTTAAGAATTGCCGTCTATTTAGCATATCGCCCTCTTGTCTCTGATGATTTATTTGTATGCATGTGTTTTAATATCACAATTAAAGAGTATCTTATCACTGCATCAGGGTGGGTTGAGTTTGCTTGAATTTGGCTGCGTTTGAGCATAAAACTAGGAACTACCACTTCCCTAACATTCCATGGATGTAGCTTTGTCTTTGAAGACTACATCCCCAAATCTATGGGTGAAGTTTTTTAAATATACTTACGAAAAACACTTTTTTTGGATTATTTTTATTTTTGAACCAGGAGAATATCCTATAAATGGTCCAAATGGTGATCATCCATAAAACGGTTTCTGAACCTTTACCATTAATTAAATAAGTGGCTAAAAGTACCGATAACAATACAAATGGGATTAGAACCATATTTTTATCATTGTGTGTAAGATTTTGAGAAAACCATATTTCTTCTCACAAATATACTCATATTTTCTATGCTTGCCAATAGGCCCCAAAATTCTCTCAAAGCATTAAATTGATTACACTTTTTGGGATATTGAAGGATGTAAATTGGGGTAATTATGGAGGCGCGAGAGGGAATCGAACCCCCGTTCAAAGCTTTGCAGGCTTCTGCCTAACCACTCGGCCATCGCGCCATTTGTGCGGAATAAAAAGGGAAGCTTTTGGCTTCCCCAAGAATTCTGGAGCGGGAAACGAGACTCGAACTCGCGACCTCAACCTTGGCAAGGTTGCGCTCTACCAACTGAGCTATTCCCGCATATATAAATAATCTCTAATTTTATTCAGAAATCAAATAAGTCTCATATTCTACCAAACTTTATGGCAAAAATCTAGTTACTAACCTTTTTCAATAATGACTTGCTTAGCCTTTTGTAAATAGTAAAACATCGACCATAAAGTCAACATCGCTGCAATCATGATCAACCACTTGCCCACCTGAGCACAGTTGATCCCCAAAAAAGGGCCGTCATACAGTAAAAAGCTAACGGCAATGAGTTGCATCGTGGTTTTAATCTTACCTAAAAAATGGACCGCTACACTTGCGGATGCTCCCATTAATGCCATCCACTCCCGCAGTGCTGAAATCGTGATTTCTCGTCCAATAATGATAATGGCTACCCACACTTGCACTCGGTCAAAATTGAGTAAGACAAGTAAGGCTGCGGCAACGATGAGTTTATCGGCTACTGGGTCTAAAAAAGCCCCAAAATTAGAGGATTGCGCCCATTTTCTGGCTAAATAACCATCTAACCAATCAGTAAAAGCAGCGGCAACAAACAATAGGGTTGCAATGAGGTTTTTATCTGTCATTCCTATGATGTTGTCAGGAATGTAATAAATACCTACAAGCAAGGGTATTACAGCGATGCGTAACCATGTCAGAAAGATAGGGAAATTAAATGGCATGCTGGTCTGTAAGTATGTATTGATGTTTAAAGAATACCACTAGTGTAATTGTTTATAGATTTGCTGGGCTAAGCTGCTCGAAATCCCTTCAACTTGTGAGAGTTCTTCGATGGTTGCTCCTGCAACGCCTTTAATCCCACCAAAACGGGCGAGTAACTTTTGGCGGCGCTTAGCCCCAATTCCTTCAATTTCTTCTAATCTTGAGACATTACGGGTTTTTTGACGTTTCGCACGCATACCTGTAATCGCAAATCGATGCGCTTCATCCCGAATCTGCGCAATGAGCATCAATCCAGCATTTTCGACCCCTAATTCTAGTGGTGGTCTGTCATCGGCAAAAATGAGGGTTTCTAATCCGACTTTTCGCCCCTCCCCCTTAGCCACTCCAACAATCAATCGGATATCGACGCCAAGTTCAGATAATATTTGCCGTGCAACTTCAACCTGCCCTTTACCCCCATCCACTAGGATAATATGTGGCACTTTTTCTGGGGGTAGTTCTTGAAAGGCTGCATATCTTCGTCCGATTACTTGCGCCATCGCGGCATAATCATCGCCTGGCGTAATTCCCTCAATGTTAAATCGTCGGTACTCTTTATTTTGCATGGCATGTTTTTGATAAACCACACACGATGCTTGGGTTGCTTCTCCTGATGTATGGCTAATATCAAAACATTCTATTCTGAGCTGCTCTGTGTCTTCAATCTCAAGATGTAATGTTTCTATGAGCGCTAGTGTGCGCCGGTTTTGACCACTGTTTTCACTAATCCGCTTTAAGAGTGATAACTCAGCATTGTCCTGGGCTAGTTTTAGCCAGTGCCGTCTTTGTTCTTGTGGCTGGGTAATGAATTGCACTTTTTTATGGGTGCGCTCCATCAGGGATTGGGCAAGTAAGGCTCCCTCTTCTCCGAGGTCCATATTCATGACATAGATTTGGGGTATTTGAGCTTGGCCTATATCTGACTCTTGTGCACTATCATCTAAATAGCGCTGCGCCATGAAAAAGAGTAAGTAGTCCTTTAATTCAGACTGTAGATCGCCTTGTACCTTTACTACGCTTGGGAAATACGCATGATCTCCTAAGTGTCTGCCGCCTCTTACCATCGCCAAGTTCACACATACTTGACCCATTTTTTCTACAACGGCAAGGATGTCAATATTGGTTTGGCCGTCCGCAGCAGCGTCCATCGATTGTTGCTGCAAGACGCCTGATAAGTCAGCAATCCGGTCCCGAACATCAGCCGCTTTTTCAAACTCAAGCTCATCACTCAAAGCTAACATCTTATTTTCTAAGTCATGCATCACGCTTGCATGATTACCCTCTAGGAATGCAATTGCTTTTGCTACATCTTTTGCATATTCTGAGGTCGCAATCAGTCCAACACAAGGTGCACTGCAGCGATGGATTTGATGAAGGAGGCATGGCCGACTGCGGTTTTTGTAGACCGTGTCTTCACAGGTTCTGAGTAAAAAAACTTTTTGCAAAATTTGTACGCTATTACGCACCGCCCAGGTATTGGGAAATGGTCCAAAGTAGGTGTTCTTTTTATCGGTCTTTCCTCGGTAGGAGGTGATTCTTGGAAAGGCATGTCCTGTCATCATCAGATAGGGGTATGACTTGTCATCTCGAAATAAAATATTAAACGGTGGTGCCAAGGCTTTAATAAGATTATTCTCTAAAATCAGCGCCTCAGTTTCTGTTCTCGTTATCGTTGTCTCAAAATGATTAATTTTGGAAACCATCCGCGTAATTCTGGGTGACAATTGGGTGCGCTGAAAATAACTCGATACGCGTTTTTTAAGGTTTTTTGCTTTTCCAACGTACAGAATGTTTTTATTGCTATCAAAAAATCGATATACTCCAGGTAGCTCCGTCAATTCTTTGACGTTTTCCTGTAATATTTCTAGAGTATTTTGAGTCATGCGTTTTGATATTTTCTGTCACATTGTTGATCATTTTGGAGATGCTGGAGTTGCTCTGCGTCTGGTAAGACGTCTTTCCCAAACTCTTTTTAGCTCTTCCGATCATTTTACGTCTTCTGATAAAGACTTGATCAGACTCTTTTGTGATCAGCCCCAATTAATTGAAAAAATTGCTGGCGAAGATACCTTGCGGGAGTTAATTGCTCACGGTGTAGAGATCTTGCCGTGGAGCTTTGCGGTCCAATCCATTAACGCAGAGGTTTTTCCTGAAGTGGTCATCGAAACTTTCTCCCACTCTGCTCCCCAAGATTACTTGGATAAATTACGCCAGATCCATACCCCTCTGGTGATCAATGTGGAATACCTCAGTGCGGAGTCTTGGACGATTGAGGCTCATGGTCTGGCTTCCCAGCCGAGTCGTCCTGATGATGTTATGCGCTTTTTTTATTACCCTGGCTTTTCTTCAAGCTCAGGCGGCCTTTTACAAGGAAAATTGCCTTCTTTAGAAGCTAATCCTGACTATATCCCCCGCTCGTTAGAACAAGTTTGGCGTCAGTTACGCCCTGTTAGTGAGGCAAAAAGGGTCTGTATTTTTACCTATGGTGGTGAAAAACTTGAGCGTTTATTGGATCAAATGCAAAAGAGCCTAATACCGATCGATGTCCTGCTGTGTGATGAACCGGCTATCAAAACAGCCGAAAACTGGCTTGGAGAGTCACTCACGCAACCAGTAAGTCGGAGCTTCTTGCAATGTATTGCGATGCCTTTTGTTCCTCAGGATGATTTTGACTGGTTGTTAAGTGCCTGTGACCTGAACTTTGTGCGCGGGGAGGACTCGTTTGTCCGCGCCCAATTTATGGGTAAGCCATTGATCTGGGATATTTACCCCCAAGATATTGATGCCCATTTAGTCAAACTGGATGCCTTTTTAGATGTCTATCTTTGCGATGCGACCCAAAATACCAAAAAAGCCATTATCGAAGCCATGCACTGGCAAGACTTTAGCTTGTGGTGGCCCTCTCTTCACCAAATGACGCAACATGCGGTTATGTGGCGTCATGAGCTCATGAAATCTCAAGTCAATGGTGATTTGGCAATCCGCTTGCGGGATTTCGTTCAAGGGAAGTTAAAAAAAGGTTAAAATTACAGGTTTGATATTCAAAGGATATAGACGATGAAAATCGCTCAAGAAATTCGTGTAGGAAACGTTGTCATGATTAACAACGAACCCATGGTTGTTCAACGAGCTGAATACCAGCGCTCAGGTCGAAACTCTTCTGTTGTCAAGATGAAGTTTAAAAACTTAATGACCGAGGCTCCCAATGAGGGAATCTACAAAGCAGATGATAAATTTGATGTGGTCATTCTAGAAAAGAAAGAATGTACTTACTCCTATTTTGCTGATCCGATGTATGTTTTTATGGATAGTGATTACAACCAATATGAAGTTGAAGCAGAAAACATGGGTGATGCCCTTCACTATCTGCAAGATGGTATGACTGTTGAAGTGGTATTTTATGAAGGTAAAGCCCTCTCAGTTGATTTACCTACGATGATTATTCGTAAGATCATTTATACAGAACCTGCGGTTAAAGGCGACACGTCTTCTGGTAAAGTGCTGAAAATGGCTAAGATCGAAACTGGCTATGAACTTCAAGTGCCGCTCTTTTGTAGCACGGACGACTTAATTGAAATCGATACACGCACTGGCGAGTATCGTAGTCGCGCAAATTAATTTGTATTTACTGTAAAAACATGGGGAGCTTTCGCTCCCCTTTTTATATTGAAATCAATCCATAACTTTGTAACAACATCTTAGCTTCGGAATACTGTATCTCGAGCTGTAATGTTTTCCAGTCATAGCCGGGATTAGACGGAAATAATCGTATTAATCGTTTTTTAGATATGGAAAATAATTTTTCGTTGATATGCAAATGCGCAAGTAATTGATCAGCTAAATCAGGCCGATTACAAATCAAGACGGCATCACATCCTGCCTCTAGCGCTGACTGCGCTCCCTGCACAACATTACCCATGACCGAGGCCCCTTTCATGGATAAGTCATCACTGAAAATAACGCCCGTAAACTCCATTTGCCGACGCAAAATATCTTGTAACCATTTTTTAGAAAACCCTGCCGGTAACTCATCAACACGGGGATAGATGACATGGGCGGGCATGACTGCGTCTAAGGCAACGCCAAGGTCTAGGTATGGCCGAGCATCGTTTCTTAATATGGTTTCTAGTGATCGATCATCAACCGGGATGTCCACGTGTGAGTCAGCCTCGGCAAAACCATGTCCCGGGAAATGTTTACCGCAATTTTTCATGCCGGCAAGCAATAAGCCGTGATTTAAACTTCTCGCCAGTATCGATACCACACTGGGCTCCACATGAAATGCCCGATCACCAATCACTTCACTATTGCCATACCCTAAATCCAGTACTGGCGTAAAACTAAAATCCACGCCACAGGCAAGTAATTCTGAGGCTAATATATAACCAACTGCGGTGGCGGCTTTCATTGCTTGTAGAGCTGTTTCTGCCGGCGTATGAACTCCTTTTGGCAGTTGTTTGCCACTCCACAAAAAACCTAATCGTTGCATCGCTGGCAAATGGGTAAAGCCATCTGTTTTGCATCGCTGTACGCGACCACCTTCGTGGTCTATGGCAATCAATACATCTTCACGTATCGCTTTGATGGATTTTGTTAGTTGTGTGAGCTGCGCTCTGGATTCAAAGTTTCTACCAAATAAAATAACCCCACCCGTCAACGGGTGAATGATGCGAGCTTTATCCCGCTCATTGAGAACCAAACCTTCAACATCGAGAACGACTGGACCTGGTGAATAATTCTTTTTCTTCATAAATACCTAGTTTTTGATGAATGGAAGTAAAAATATAGTAGCAAGCATCCAGTGGTTGTATGTGAACTTTTATGCATTTTTTGTCACAATCACCACCGCGCTGACCATCTCTATTTCGTCGGTAATCGTTACCTGCGCAGACCACCCGCGCTCTTGCATAAACTGCGCTAAAGCCCCGCTATATTTTAAATAGGGTTTGCCACTTGTCTCATTCAAGGTCTGGACTGATTGCCATGTCATGGGATAGCGCATACCTAGCCCAATTCCTTTAGAAAACGCTTCTTTGGCTGCAAAGCGGGTACACAAATATGCCATCCCACGCTTAGCGTTGCGGGCTTTTCTGGCTAAAAATACTTGATATTCTTCTCGTCCTAGTATGCGCTGGGCAATGCGCCCTTGCGTGCGCTCATAGGTTTTTGCCATGCGCTCGATGTGCAACAGATCATTACCAATACCTACGACCACGATGCCCCCCCTGCTCGCGCACTGATCATCAAGGCTTTCATATCAGCAATAGCGTTTTTCCAGCCTTTAAATACAGCCTGCGCCACGATGGCATGCCCAATATTGAGTTCGGCAAGGCTTGGTATCTGCGCGACTGGTATGACATTCGATTCATTGAGTCCATGTCCGGCGTTGACTCTAAATCCTCGTTTATGTGCATATTCTGCAGCCTTGGCAATACGCTCGAGTTCCTCTGGCATCTGCTGTGGGCTGGCATCTGCATATCTTCCTGTATGGAGCTCGACTACTCTGACACCCATGGCATAGGCAGCGTCGATGACTGTGGTTTCTGGATCGATAAATAAGGAAACCACAATCCCTTTTGCTTGCAATGTATTTACTGCAGACGCAATCACACTCTGCTGTCCAAGTACATCTAAGCCACCTTCGGTGGTCACTTCTTGTCGCTTTTCTGGCACGAGGCAGACGTCTTGGGGAAGTAACTTACACGCAATCTCGATCATCTCGGCTGTGACTGCACATTCTAAATTCATCCGGGTGGTCAGTAGCGGTCGTAATCTAAATACATCCGCATCTTTAATATGGCGGCGATCTTCGCGTAAGTGCAAAGTAATTAAATCTGCTCCTGCCTGCTCAGCTTCTAGGGCTGCCCTTATTGGATCGGGATAAAAGGTGCCACGGGCATTGCGCAGTGTTGCCACATGGTCAATATTGATTCCGAGTGCGATGGTGGTGTCTGGCTTCATAGTTTTTTTAAATCAATTAATATTTGCCGTGTTGTTAAGACTTGGTCTTGTAAGTGTAAGCTTAACAAAAATCGCATCAGCGATTTGCTTAGCGTAATCGTCTGTTGATCTTCTAGCTCTAATTGCGCTAACTGGAGTAAATGTTTGCCTTGCAAGATGGGCCAATGCGCGGGATCATGTCCCGTTGCTGGTCGCAAACCTCGCTCGGGTTGATAAACATAATCAATATTAGGGTCTAATTTTTTTCCGGTTTCTTGACAGTGCTCGAGTGATGCACAAAACCCTGTTTCTTGGAGTAAAAATATCTCAAAAGGACGTAAGATTTTTTCAAAGGAATCACTCGATATAGAGAGCTGAGAAATGGTGGCATGGTATTGATCGTATAAATCTTCATGCGCATCTTCTCTTGCCAAGAATTTAACAATGAGTTCATTCATGTAAAAACCACATAACAAGGCATCGCCAACTAGGGGCACGACGCCCCCCATCCATTCTGATTTGGTGAGTGTCTTGAGTTCGTTCTTTCCTGTCCAGTGAACCTCGAGTGGCTGAAATTGCTGGAGTACTGGGCGTAAACTTGAGTGGGGTCGTTTGGCGCCTTTAGCAATCAATGCCACACGACCGTATTCGCGTGTGAACACATCTAAGATTAAGCTCGTTTCTTTGTAAGGAATCGAGTGTAAGACATATGCCGGTTCATGAAAGACCCTCATGTCTTACTCTAAGCCTTGTTCTCGCAGTGCAACTTGATCATCAGCCCAACCGCGTTTGACTTTGACCCAAGTTTCTAAAAAAACTTTGCCGTTAAATAGTTTTTCCATATCAATGCGCGCCTCCGTAGATATGCGCTTTAATCGCTCACCTTTTTCACCAATCACCATAGGTTTGTGACTATCTCGATCGACAAGGATGGTCGCAGCTATGCGACGCATCTTACCGTCCATCTGAAATTGATCAATCACAACAGAACTGGCATAAGGCAACTCTGCTCCGGTGTGCCGAAAGACTTTTTCGCGTAAGATTTCTGCTGCCAAAAAGCGCTCACTGCGATCCGTTAAAGTATCTGCATCATAAATCGCTTCACGCTCCGGCAAATAGCCTTCAATCGTATGCATTAATCGAGATATGTCATCTGGGTGTTTGGCTGTCATTGGAATGATTTCAGCAAACTCAAACTTCTGCGCCATATCTTTGATAAATTCCAATAGAAAGTAATCACGATCAGCAGGGGACTGCGAGTGACTGGCAAAGACATCTAACTTATTTGCTATCAAAATGACAGGGATCTCCCCTTTTAACATCTCTAAAACCTGCGCGTCATCTTTCGAAAAATTACCGGCTTCAATCACCAAACAAATGACGTCTACATCTCCTAAGGTATTGGTGACTGTTCGGTTCAATGATTTATTTAAGGTACTGATAAAGTGTGTCTGAAATCCTGGTGTGTCTAAAAAGATAAATTGCGCTGTAGGGGTGGTGTTAATACCTGCAATCCGGTGTCGCGTGGTCTGCGCTTTGCGTGAGGTAATACTTATTTTTTGTCCCACCAAGGCATTCAGTAGGGTAGATTTTCCTACGTTGGGTCTACCAACGAGTGCTATTGATCCGCATCGAAAGCTCATCTCTAGCCTTTCAATGTTAGATTTAATTGCTCATCGCCTGAACTTGGCTCTAAAAGACTTTTTTTCTTTCGCGAGGAAGTTTTCTTGCTGACTTGCGTGGTCTGTGGCAAGGCCTTTTGTGCTGCAATTAAGGCTAACTTAGCGGCGGATTGTTCAGCAGACCTTCTGCTCGCTCCTGCTCCCGATACTTTGATATTGAGGTCATCCACTTGGCATTCCACTTCAAATTGCTGATTATGCGCAACCCCTGTTGTAGCTGTCACTAAATATACTGGAAGGGGTAATTGATGTCCTTGTAAATACTCCTGCAATAAGGTCTTATCATCTTTACCTAATGTTCTGGGATCGACGTTTTCTAAGATTTGCGCATATAAGCGACGTAATACTTCTCTCACTTTTTCAAAGCCAGCTTCAACAAATATTGCTGCAATGATGGCCTCTAGGGTATCGGCCAAAATTGAGGGTCGTTTAAAACCACCACTTTTTAACTCCCCTTCTCCTAATCGTAAATAATCCGATAGTGATAGACTCTGGGCAATTTCATATAAAGCCTGCTGCTTAACTAAATTGGCTCTCACTCTTGATAAATCGCCTTCATCTAAAGTGTTAAATTTCTCAAAGAGAATCTCTGCAACAATGCAATTTAAAACTGAGTCCCCTAGAAATTCAAGTCTCTCATTATTTTTCTTACCATGACTCCGATGTGTGAGGGCTTGCATGAGCAAGTCGTTTTTTTGGAATTGATATCCCAAGCGCTCTTGCAATAAGCTGGTGTCGATGGTTATTCTAGAGTTCATTTATTGGAAGCTTCCAATCCGCTTTAGGTCCTCAAAATTCATCCAAATAAAAATGGCTTTACCAACTAAATTTGCTTCGGGCACAAAGCCCCAATATCTTGAATCCAAACTATTGTCGCGGTTGTCGCCCATCATAAAATAATTCCCAGGTGGCACCTTACAGGTAAAACCATCATAGCTGTACTGACAATTTTCCATATTGGGATACGCTGGTTCAGGTACAAAATGACTTGGAAAGCCACCTGCTCGTTGCGGATCATTTTCAATCATGTGCTTAACTCCGCCAAGACTATCTGGGTAGGTCTCTTGCAAATGTATCGGCCGTAAGTTTTGTGGCGTGAGATTTTTAATAAAATCACTGCGCTCGTCAAAGCCTACTTGCGGAATAAACATCATATTTTCATACGTAAATTTTTGACCATTCACGCTAAGATGTTTATTTTTATACTCAACAACATCACCTGGAACTCCAACGACACGTTTAATGTAGTCTACGGATTGGTCTACTGGATAACGAAACACAACAACGTCGCCTCTGACTGGTGCGCCAACGTCAAGAATCTTTGTATTCCATACCGGAAAGCGAATACCGTATGTGAACTTATTGACTAAAATAAAATCACCAATTTGAAGAGTCGGTATCATCGATCCCGACGGAATCTTAAATGGCTCAAATAAGAAAGAACGTAATATAAAAATAAATGCGATGATCGGAAATAAGTCCGCCGTGAACTCTAACCAGATTGACTTTTTATCAAGCCCTGCAGCTTTGCGCTGTTTTGCAAAGTACATCTTATCCAATACCCAAAAAATTCCACAAAGAACAAAAAGTCCTAATAAAATCTTTGCAAATTGCTGCCCTATCAATGCCCAAACGCTCATTTATCCTCCACTTGTAGTATCGCTAAAAAAGCTTCTTGAGGTATCTCAACGTTACCTACTTGCTTCATCCGCTTTTTACCTGCTTTTTGCTTTTCTAATAATTTACGTTTACGTGAAATATCTCCGCCATAACATTTAGCCAAGACGTTTTTACGGAGTGCTTTCACATTTTCTCGCGCAATAATATTGCTACCAATTGTCGCTTGTATGGCTACATCAAACATTTGCCGTGGAATAATCTCTCGCATCTTAGCGACGACTTCACGACCACGATACTGGCTGTTAGTTCTGTGCACAATGACGGATAAAGCATCTACTTTATCGCCGTTAATCAAGATATCCACTTTCACAACATCAGATGGTCGGTATTCTTTAAACTCGTAATCCATCGATGCATAACCCCTAGATATCGATTTGAGTCGATCAAAAAAGTCCATGACGATTTCTGCCATCGGTAATTCATAGGTTAACTGTACTTGTCGTCCTAAATATTGCATATTGGTTTGTATGCCTCGCTTACCTGTACATAAGGTAATAACGGCGCCGACATATTCCTGAGGCATATATAAATTAACGGTCACGACTGGTTCAAAGATCGTATCAATTTTGCTTGGCTCAGGCATTTTTGATGGGTTATCAACAACCACTCTACTTTTATCTGAGAGCTCTACTTGATACACCACGGTCGGCGCCGTGGTGATTAAGTCCATATCAAACTCACGCTCTAAGCGCTCTTGCACAATTTCCATATGCAATAAACCTAAAAATCCACACCGAAAGCCAAAACCTAAGGCCTGCGATACTTCAGGCTCATACATCAAAGATGCATCATTGAGCTTGAGCTTTTCTAAGGACTCTCTGAGCGCTTCATACTGATTCGCCTCAACTGGGTATAGACCTGCGAAAACTTGCGGCTTGACCTCTTTAAAACCTGGGAGCGGGTCTTCGGCCGGCAACCTACCTTGTTGCCCAGGGGCATGGGTAATCGTATCGCCTACCTTGGCGGCTTTTAACTCTTTAATCCCCGCAATAATGAATCCAACTTGTCCTGCTGTCAGTTCAGTGCGATCAATGGATTTGGGGGTGAATACACCTACATGATCAACTAAATGCGTCGATCCATTGGCCATGAGCAAAATCTTATCTTTTGGTTTGAGTGTGCCATTTTTAATTCTCACGAGCATCACTACACCCACATAATTATCAAACCAGGAGTCAACGAGTAATGCTTGTAATGGTGCCTCTGGGTCACCTTCTGGTGCTGGCACACTGGCGATCAGACGCTCAATCACATCTTGAACACCAAGGCCTGTTTTAGCTGAGCATGTCACAGCATCTGTAGCGTCAATGCCAATAATGTCTTCAATTTCTTGTATGGCTTTTTCAGGGTCAGCCGATGGTAAATCAATTTTATTGAGTACCGGTACAACTTCAACCCCCAACTCAATGGCGGTATAGCAATTAGCCACTGTTTGTGCCTCAACACCTTGGGAGGCATCTACCACCAATAAAGCTCCTTCACAAGCAGATAATGATCGACTGACTTCATAGGAAAAGTCAACGTGCCCTGGGGTATCAATTAAGTTGAGGTTATAAATTTGACCATCACGCCCTGGATAACTCAAAGCGGCTGTTTGCGCTTTGATCGTAATCCCTCTTTCTTTCTCAATGTCCATAGAATCAAGGACTTGGGCTTCCATTTCACGGTCGGATAAGCCCCCACAGAGTTGTATGATGCGATCGGCTAATGTCGATTTACCATGATCAATATGGGCAATAATGGAGAAGTTTCTAATATTTTTCATGAATTCCTAAAGGCGCCTTGCCGTAGCACAACACCATGTCGTGCTGCAATAAGACGTCTGCCTCTATTGTAACGGTTTAGGATTTGCGAGGGGTATCTATCTCTACAACAGGGACGTTTAACTCTCGAGTGACCCCTTTGTGCCAGATGATTAACTTGACTTTAGTGCCGGGTTTAACCTCGCTTACTGTACGCGTTAAATCTCCGCCTTTTTCAATGTCTTTCTCATTAATTTTAAGAATGACATCGCCTACCTCTACGCCTGATTGGGCTGCCGGGGCATTGGGATCTAGGGCCCGAACCAGTACACCTCGTGGCTTACCACTAAAGCCAATGCTTTCTGCTAACTCTTTATTGAGCTCAGTAATCGTAATCCCTATCCGACCTCTAACCACACGGCCATTTGTGCGAAGAATGTCAGAAATACGTATGGCTTCGTCTATAGGAATCGCAAAAGAAATACCCATAAAGCCGCCCGATTTACTGTAGATTTGTGAATTAATCCCAATCACTTCACCTCTCGTATTAATTAACGGCCCACCGGAGTTTCCTGGATTAATAGCAACATCTGTCTGGATAAATGGCGTTAAACTATCGTTAACCTCTCGCCCTTTAGCAGAAACGATTCCAGCACTTACTGTGTTGTCAAAACCAAAGGGGGAACCAATGGCTAAAACCCACTCTCCAACCCGCACCCTTGACGATTCACCAATGGGTAATTTCGTTAGATTAGTGGCCTCAATTTTAACTAAGGCGACGTCCGTTTTGGGGTCAGAACCAATCAATTTGGCTTTGAATTCTCGTTTATCCGTTAGGGTCACATAAATCGTTGTAGCACCGTCAACAACATGGGCATTGGTTAATATGAACCCACTATTATCAATAATGAAACCCGATCCAGTGCCACGCTCTTGCTCTTGGGACTTTGGCCCGGCTTGATTCGGTGTTTTTGGTGGCGGTGTTTGCTGTGGCAAGCCTGGAATTGGTATCCCAAAAAAGCGGCGCAAAAACTCAGCTTGATCTTGCGGGGTAATATTCGATGGGACTTGATACACCGTGACCTTCTCAGTAGTTCGAATGTTAACTACTGCTGGACTAGCTTTTTCAACTAAATCAGCAAAATCAGCAATTACTCTTCTAGTCGAAGGGGTGACTTGAGAATTATCTGTGGTGGGCGGGGAAGAGGTTTGACTATGTCCTACAGAAATAGTCCCTATCAATAAGCACAAAGTGGCTATATTTCTTGTAATCCGTAAACCGCCAAGCTTAGCAATCATCGAAAAAATAATTAAGTTATTAAAGTGTATGTATTTTATAGTCTTTTGAAGACTAAGGTACCGTTGGTACCACCAAAACCAAAGTTATTCTTTACGGCAACGTCAATTTTTAAATCGCGCGCTGTATTTGCACAATAGTCCAAATCACACTCTGGGTCTTGATTGAAAATATTAATGGTCGGCGGTGACTTTTGATGATGCAGAGCTAATACTGTGAATACTGCTTCTAAGCCACCAGCACCACCGAGTAAATGTCCAGTCATCGATTTTGTGGAATTAACAACGATGCGCTTGGCATGATCACCTAGTGCGGCTTTAATCGCCTCTGTTTCATTTTTATCACCCAATGGCGTTGATGTGCCGTGGGCATTAATATACTGAACTTGATCTGCATTCATGCCAGCATCTTTGAGGGCATTGAGCATACAGCGTCTTGGTCCGTCCATATTGGGAGCTGTCATATGGTACGCATCGCCACTCATGCCAAATCCAGCAATTTCCGCGTATATTTTTGCACCGCGTGCTTTGGCATGTTCATACTCTTCAAGAACCATCACCCCACCGCCCTCACCGAGAACAAAACCGTCGCGGTCTTTATCCCAGGGACGTGAAGCAGTAAGGGGATCATCGTTTCTAGATGAAAGTGCTCTTGCCGCGGCAAAACCACCAATACCTAAGGGGGAAACGGTAGATTCAGCGCCACCAGCAATCATGACATCTGCATCACCATACTGGATTAAACGCGCCGCTAATCCAATACTGTGAAGACCCGTCGTACAGGCTGTCACAGCACCTAAATTAGGACCCTTGAGGTTTAAATTAATGCTTAAATGACCGGAAATCATATTGATGATCGAGCCAGGTACAAAGAATGGGGAAATCCTTCTTGCACCCCGCTGTACTAACTCAGTATGGGTCTCTTCAATCATTGGCAAACCACCAATGCCTGAACCAACTAAAACACCACATCTTTCTGAGTTTTCTTCAGTAATGGTTAAACCACTGTCTTTAAATGCCTGTACTCCAGCAGCAATTCCATAATGAATAAAGGTATCCATATGTCTTGCTTCTTTTGCTGACACATAATCTTCAATTTGAAAATCCTTTACCTCTCCAGCAAAATGCACGGATAAGCCAGAATGGTCAAATTTAGAAATGGTAGCAATACCGGACTTACCAGCGAGTAGGTTTTCCCATGCTGAAGCAACTGTAATACCAACAGGACTCACTAAACCGAGGCCGGTAACTACTACCCGGCGTTGGTCTCTTGCAAATGACACTATGATTAGCCTTGAGCTTTCGAAGAAGCAAAATCAATTGCTAATTGAACTGTAGTGATTTTCTCTGCTTCTTCATCAGGAATCTCAATACCAAATTCATCTTCTAATGCCATCACGAGTTCAACGGTATCAAGTGAATCGGCGCCTAAGTCATTGACGAATGAAGATTCGTTTTTGACTTCTGCTTCAGTTACGCCTAATTGCTCGGCGACGATTTTCTTAACTCGTTGTTCAATATTGTCCATGCGTTCCCTCCAGGGATGTTGTTAAATTAAAAAGTATTTTATCAGTTTCGTAAAGCTTTAGGCTAGATATAAACCACCATTCACGTGCAAAGTTGTTCCAGTGACGTATCCAGCTTGATCTGAAGCTAAAAAAACCACTGCATTTGCAACATCATCAGCCGTACCTAGGCGTCCTAGCGGAATATTCCCCTTTAAGGCGTTTTGCTGGTCTTCTGATAATGCACGTGTCATATCTGTATCAATAAATCCTGGTGCCACACAGTTCACCGTAATATTGCGACTACCAATTTCGCGGGCCAATGACCGACTCATGCCAGCAACCCCTGCTTTTGCTGCCGCATAATTGACCTGTCCTGCGTTGCCCATATGCCCAACAATAGAGGTCACATGAATGATTCTGCCGCCTTTAGCACGCATCATGGGCCGCAGAACTGCTCTACTTAACCGAAAAACAGCCGATAAATTCGTTTGAATCACACTATCCCACTCTTCATCTTTCATTCTCATGGCCAGTTGGTCTTGAGTTATGCCAGCATTGTTAACGAGTATATGCAAACTGCCATGCTCTTTCACAATACTATCAATCATTTGGTCACATGCCCCTACATCGGTAACATTTAAGACGGCTCCCCGACCTGCATGAGCAATGTGCTCACTTGATGAGAGCATTTGGGTGACTGACTGCGCTCCTGATTGGGTAGTAGAAGTTCCAATCACCATTGCACCCGCCTTTGCTAGTTGCAAAGCAATCGCCTGACCTATGCCGCGTGACGCACCTGTTACCAGCGCAACCCTACCTTGTAATTGAACATGCATATTAGTTGTTTAATTCCTCTAAAACTTGCGTAATACTGCTTGGATCGAAAATATTCATTATTTTTACTTCAGGACTAATGCGCTTGACCATTCCTGAGAGTACCTTACCTGGACCACATTCAACGATGTGCGTAACACCCTGTTGCGACATATATTGTATCGTCTGCACCCAACGAACTGGCGAATACGCCTGACGAATCAAGGTGTCACGGATACCCATTGGGTCATTGACTACCGTCACATCCACATTATTGACAACCGCTATTCCAGGTTCATGAATCGCAATCTTTTGTAAATACTCTCCTAAAGCATCAGCCGCAGGCTTTAGTAAACTAGAGTGAAATGGCGCTGATACTGCAAGCGGCGCGACTAATTTTGCTCCGGCTGGTTTCGCCTTGGAGCAAGCGTCATCGACCGCTTCTTTTTGACCCGCAATCACCACTTGATTGGGAGCATTAAAATTGACCGCTTCAACGATTTTTCCGGTAGCAGCTTGACTCGCCCGGCATAGTTCAATCACTGCCGCATCGTCCATACCTACAATCGCTGCCATACTACCTTGCCCAACCGGTACTGCAGATTGCATGGCTTGTGCTCTGAACCTAACGAGTGGTACCGCATCGTGAAATCCTATTGCACCCGCTGCAACATACGCTGTATATTCACCTAAGCTATGCCCTGCGAGCATGCTCGGGACTTGACCACCTGCTGCAAGCCATGCACGGTATACCGCAATCGCAGCCGTTAACATCACCGGCTGGGTGTTTTCAGTTAATGCTAAGGTTTCTGCTGGTCCATTGGCAATCATTTCCTGAATCGAAAACTCAATCGCGTCACTGGCTTCTTTTAACGTACTTTGGACGACAGATTCATCGCCAAAAGCATCTAACATGCCCACAGATTGAGATCCTTGTCCCGGAAAAATAAAAGCAATTTTTTTATTCATAGTAAATATTTTATTGTGTATCTCATTTAATACCGAATGCAAGCTGCGCCCCAGGTAAATCCCCCGCCGACGCCTTCTAATAATAGATGCTGCCCCCTAACAATCTTCCCACTGCGCACGCCATGATCTAAGGCTAATGGGACCGATGCTGCCGAGGTATTACCTTGATTGACTAAAGTAACTATCACATGGTCATTTGGAATGCCTAATTTTTTAGCCGTTCCTTCCATAATCCGAATATTTGCCTGATGGGGTATTAACCAATCAATTTGGGATGTACTTAAGTTCGCTTTTTCTAAAACTTCAAGTGCTACCTGTTCAAGAACTTTAACTGCCACTTTAAAGACTGCTTGACCATCCATTTTTAAAAATGCTGATCCTTCAATCCCGCCAGCTAAAGCATTTCCGGGCACACATAAAATGTCTTGGTAAGAGCCGTCTGCGTGTAAAGCACTACTTAAGATACCAGGCTCATCACTTGCTTCAAGTATGACTGCTCCTGCACCATCGCCAAACAAGACGCACGTAGTGCGATCTTCAAAATTTAAAATCCTTGAGAATGTTTCTGCTCCAATAACGAGTATGCGCTTGTTCGCCCCAGATCGTATTAAGGTGTCAGCTAAATGGAGTCCATACATAAAACCGGAACAAACTGCTTGCACATCAAATGCCGCACACTGATTGTCTATACCTAATTTATTTTGTACAACACAAGCTGTACTTGGAAAACTACCTAAATGATCGGGTGTTGAGGTAGCCAGAATAATTAAATCAATATCACGCGCTTGGATCTTCGCCATCTCAATGGCAGCTAATGCGGCATTAACTGCCAAATCACTGGTCAGCTGCCCTGGACTTGCAAAATGACGTGACTTAATTCCACTGCGTGAAAAAATCCACTCGTCACTGGTTTCAACTCCCAGTTTTTCCATGCGATTGGCTAACTGAAAATTATCTACTTGCTCTGTGGGCAAATAACTTCCTGTTCCAATAATCTTTGCAAAAGATGTCATAACTTAAGATTTTATCTCGGGATGTTCATGCGCGGCAAAAACTTGGGTTTTGACCACTGGCTCAATGTCATTCACCTGTGCTGGTTGAAATGCTTTTTCTATATTTTCAACCATGTGATTTTTCGCCGCTTCATAGGCTCTTACTAAAGCCACATAAAAAGCATATTTATCTGCAGACCCATGGC
Organism: Burkholderiaceae bacterium; assembly: GCA_947450225.1. GTDB lineage: Bacteria > Pseudomonadota > Gammaproteobacteria > Burkholderiales > Burkholderiaceae > Polynucleobacter. Next base: position 18,606 of record CANFUO010000028.1, read on the forward strand.
TTTTAATAACCAAGCCTTTTAAACCGAGTAACATCGCACCATTGTAAGCTCGGTGATCGACTCGCTTACGAAACCGAAGGAGTATTGGTAGTACTAAAAAAGCTAAGAAACGCGTCAGTAATGAACGACCAAATTCTTCTTTGATCATTTGCGAAATCATGCTAGCTAAACCTTCACTGGTTTTTAATGCCACATTTCCAACAAAGCCATCACACACAACAACGTCGGTAGTGCCTTTGAAAATATCATTGCCTTCTACATTGCCATAAAAATTAAGCTTACTTTGTCTGAGTAACTCTCCAGCAAGCTTGACTACTTCATTACCCTTAATCACTTCTTCACCAATATTTAATAATCCAATCGTGGGCCTAGCTTTTCCATCGATGACGCTAACCATTACGTTGGCCATTTCTGCAAATTGTAGTAAATGAAATGGTTCACAATCTGAGTTTGCACCTAAATCCAAGACTGTCGTGCCTGTGCCTTTTTGATTGGGCATTCTTGTGGCAATCGCTGGTCGATCAATACCATTTAAAGTTTTTAATAAATATCTGGAGATGGCCATCAAGGCGCCTGTGTTGCCAGCGGAGACAATCGCATCAGCAGTCTGCTCTTTAACCTGTTCAATGGCAATGCGCATCGATGAATCTTTTTTCTTACGCAGGGCAATTTCAATGGAATCATCACTTCCAATGGTTTCAGTTGCCCCAATAACTTTTATGCGATGCTTGTACTCAGACGATACTTTTTTGAGCGCTTTTTGAATTGCCCCTACGTCTCCTACAAGCAGGACTTCTGTATCTTCATAATCATGCAATAAATCTAGACATGCTGGTACGGTAACGGAGATACCGTGATCACCACCCATTACATCAACGGAAATGGTAATTGTCATGTCAGAGAAGGTTGGAAATAAGACGACTCATGTCACCTTATTATGCACATGAATTCTATTTGAGAATCCATTATTTAGTTCAAACCCTAATAAGGTTCAAAAATAAATTAGTCGTTCTTAGTCTTAACTACTTTACGACCACGATAGTAGCCAGTTGGGCTAATATGATGACGCAAATGAGCTTCACCAGTCGTTGGCTCTACAGCCAATGATGGGGCTACTAAAAAGTCATGAGCACGGTGCATGCCACGCTTGGAAGGGGATTTTTTATTCTGTTGGACGGCCATAGTTGTAACTCCTAAACAATCCAAAATTCTAACACTTTTTTACTAAAAAATCTATTCCTTTTGTGCCCTAAGCATCAAATTTCAACTTTTTTAAGGCCGCAAATGCAGTTTTACGCTCTTTTTGATCGTCTTGACTTATTTGAACACCCTCTATATCAATACGAATATCCGATATAAAAATATGATCGAGCTCACATAATCCTTCGGCATGTTTAGGTATTAATGGCAAATTTAGTAATAATTCATCTTCAAATAATTCAATTAAATCAAATTGATGACTCATTAATAAGGCATCTTCTGCATCGTTATCTAGTGGAAATAAATCAACGTCTTCCTGTGTTGGTAATAATATAAATTGCGATGTAAATTGCAATTGATCTACAAAAGCCTGTAAACAACGCTGACACTCCAGTGGATAGGAAGTGCTCAACTGCAATTGAATCCGGTAGTCCTGCTGGTGTTGTGATATCTCATCAATCCAAGTACTCAACTCCCAATGCACGCCTTGCGTGAGGTTGTCATACTCAGGATACCGACTTTTAATTTCTGCATCTATTCTTGGTAAATCATGAAATCTTAAAAAACCTTTACCATGAAAGATCTGTCCTGACTTAAAATCAATTTGGCGTAGTGTTGCTAAAGTAGTATTGAGTTCTATAACTGGTGTATTTTTTCGAGACATAACTTTTTCTTTTAGATAATCCAATGAAAGATCAACCTTCCCTTATTCTAGCCTCTTCTTCACCTTATCGAAAAGAATTATTAAGTCGTTTATGCATTCCATTTACATGTATTACACCTGACATCGATGAAACCCCTTTTCCTGATGAGTCTACGGATGCTCTGATTGAACGCCTTTCTCATGAAAAAGCCCAAGTCATTGCTAAGCAACACCCGAACGCCTGGGTAATTGCCTCGGATCAGGTCGCTGACTTTAATGGCCAAGCGATCGGTAAGCCTGGCACCCATGAAAAAGCGCTCGCGCAATTACAAATGATGCGCGGCAAAACTGTGGTTTTTAAAACGGGTCTTTGTTTAATGAATCACCAATCGCAGCGCTCAATTTATATGTGTATTCCAACCCAGGTGACTTTTCATGATCTTGAGGATGCGATTCTAGAAAATTACCTGCGCACCGAGAAACCTTACGATTGTGCTGGTAGCGCTAAGTCTGAGGGCTTAGGTATTTGTCTGTTATCCAAAATTAAAAGCGATGATCCAACGGCCCTCATCGGACTCCCTCTGATCTCTTTATCCGGCCTTCTCAGAACTGTTGGTTATGCCATTCCGGGTTCTCCTACTCCTTCATCTTCTTCATGAAAAAAGGTACGCTCTTTTTAGTTCCTAATACTCTAGGCGATGAACATCGTGAGACTCAAATTGCATCGGTTATCCCACCGTTCGTGGCTGGGGTTGCCGCGAAATTAGACTGTTGGATTGTGGAGAATGCCAAAACCGCGCGGGCTTTTTTAAGTGCTGTGCATCAAATTACGCCATTACAAAAACCCCTTCAAGAAATCTCCATGTCGGTATGGCGTGGTCCTAGTAAGGAGGTTCAAGCTATTGACTTGATGGGACCTTTACTTGAGGGGCGGGACATGGGCTTAATGTCGGAGGCTGGCTTGCCTGCTATTGCTGACCCTGGCACTGAAATCGTTGCCATGGCACATCATTTACAGATTCCCGTTCGACCTCTGACTGGACCAAACTCTTTAATGCTTGCTCTGATGGCTTCAGGTATGAGCGGTCAACACTTTTGCTTTCATGGTTACTTACCGATTAAAGCGCCCGAGCGGTTGAAAAAACTACGCTCCATGGAAAATGAGTCAAAACAAAATCACTCTGCACATCTTTGGATCGAAACTCCGTACCGTAATTTATCGATGCTAACCGGCTTAACTGAGGCGCTTGCCCCAAACACCAACCTTTGCATGGCGATGGATCTAACGCTCGAGACTGAACAAATTATTCGCTTACCAGTGAGCTCATGGCAAAAACTACTTCAGTCCGATGTTTCTACTTTGATTAAGAACATCGATAAACGACCTGCTGTTTTTGTCATGCAGGTCTAATTATTGTATAGAGAATGATTGCAGGGCTTTGGCAAATGATGTTCCAAAAGATGCCCCAAAGCGCTTCGCTATCCGCTCTGCCACATTCTCTGTTTGGGAGTAATCAATAATATCTTTTTGTCCAATCACTTCCTTGGCTACAAAGTCCATTGTCCCGAGCTCATCTGTCAAGCCGAGCTCAATACTCCGCGCACCATTCCACACCATACCGGTGAATAATTCATCATTTTTCTGTAGTTTATCGCCACGTCCTTCTTTAACAACGTCAATAAATTGTTGATGAACTTGATTAATCATTTCTTGTAATGCTTCTCTATTTTTTGGATTTTGTTTTACAAAGGGATCCATCATATCCTTGTTGTCGCCCGCGGTGATAACCCGACGCTCAACACCCACTTTATCCATCAGCCCCGTAAAACCAAAGCCACTCATAATCACGCCAATCGAGCCGACTAAACTGGCTTTATCAACATAAATCTTTTCACCTGCAACCGCAATGTAATACCCTCCTGATGCACA
>CANFUO010000029.1 GCA_947450225.1 Burkholderiaceae bacterium
AGCTGTTTTTAAGGGACTTACCTCATATTTCGGATGAAAACGCATGAGATGATGTTCATCCATTTTGGGAGGATTAACAATTTTTCCTGGATTAAATAAGCAATCAGGATCAAAGGCGTTTTTGATTTGGCTAAAAGCTTGATTAATATTTTCTCCAAACTGCCATTTAATCCATTCCCCTCTAGAAATCCCATCGCCATGTTCGCCGCTATAAGCACCTTTGTATTTTCTAACTAATTGCGCGGCCTCCTGCGCAATCTCACGCATCTTGTGGGCGCCATCTTTGCGCATATCTAAAATAGGACGAACGTGTAATGTTCCGACAGAGGCATGTGCATACCAAGTACCACGCGTGCCATGTTTATGAAAAACATCAGTGAGTGCACTGGTATATTCAGCGAGATGTTCAAGTGGGACTGCACAATCCTCAATAAAGCTTACCGGTTTACCGTCACCTTTGAGGCTCATCATAATATTGAGACCAGCTTTGCGAACTTCCCAGAGGTTTTTTTGCATCTGAGCTTGCGTCATTTCGACCACACTGCCAGCAAGACCAAGGTCAGCCATGAGTGTAACTAAATCTTTGAGCTTGGCAATTAATTCTTGATGATTCTCACCACTAAATTCCACAAGCAGAATAGCTTCGGGAGTTGGCGCATTTTTATCAATAAGTGCAGTTTCAATCGTTGCCCTGAACTCAGGATTTTGACGACCTAAATCAAGCATCGTCCGGTCGACTAGCTCAATTGCGCTTGGGCCTAAGCGTGCAATATGTTGAGCACTATCCATCGCTTTGTGAAAACTAGCAAAGTTCACAACACCTAGAGTTTTATGTTGTGGCAGTGGTGATAAGTTGAGAGTTAAAGACTTAAAGTAGGCTAAGGAGCCCTCACTACCAACTAATAAATGCGCTAGGTTAACTTTGCCATCCCTTGTATACGGTTTTTCATTTTGATTATGAAAAATATCTAAGTTATAGCCAGCGACTCTGCGCAATACCTTTGGCCAGTGTGTTTGAATATCAGACTGGTACTTACGCGCTAATTGTTCTACAAAATGCCCAAGGCGAAGAGCTTCGCCTTGGGCATTTTCCATCAGACCAAAAGAAGCGAGTTGGCCATTGGCCAACCATGCATCAATACCAGCGACATTGTGAACCATATTTCCGTAGGCAATCGAGCGTGAGCCACAGGAGTTATTCCCAGCCATTCCACCAATCGTCGCTTGACCAGCAGTTGATACATCCACCGGAAACCACAATTGATGTTGCTTGAGCTGGGCATTTAGGTGATCTAGAACCATACCTGGCTCAACAATGGCTATTTTTTCAACGGGATCAACATGCAGTAATTTACGAAAATGCTTCGAGTTGTCAATGACTAGAGCTGCTCCAGTCGTTTGTCCACACTGACTAGTTCCACCACCTCTTGGCAGAATAGGAATTTCTAATTCTTTTGCAACTTGAAGCGCTACTGTGACATCATCTGCACAAGTAGGAACACAAACTGCGACGGGTATCGTTTGATAAATAGACGCGTCAGTGGCATAACGCCCCCGACTTGAGATATCAGTAAACATCTGCGCGGCACTATTTTTTTTAATTCGCTCGGCCAGCAAATGGGTTTCACTTGGCTTATTCATAGATAGGTATATTTTTGTATAAGCCAAAAGCATAACCTACTTTAGATGGCTTCAGTCAAAATAAGATGAGGGGCTTAAATCGAGGTAAAATGAGTCCATTCATGAACAACTCAATATAAGGTGTTATGTTAAAACTAGACAATCACCCCTCTGGAAGACATTTCTTACACATACCAGGACCAAGTCCTGTTCCTTCAAGAATTTTAAGAGCAATCAGTTATCAAACCATTGATCACCGCGGCCCTGAATTTGGCGCATTTGGCTTAGAACTATTATCAGAAATTAAAAAACTATTCAAAACAGAATATCCCGTCATTATTTACCCATCCTCTGGAACTGGTGCGTGGGAAGCGGCATTAGTTAACACCCTGAATACTGGTGATTTAGTGCTCATGTACGAGTCAGGGCATTTTGCTTCACTGTGGAATCGTTTAGCGATTCGCATGGGTCTGCGCACCGAAATCATTAGTCAGCCCGGTATTGAGGGATGGCGTTATGGTGTAGATGCTAAGAAGATTGAAGAGCGGCTCAAGGCTGACACGAATCATGAGATTAAAGCTGTTTGTGTAGTCCATAACGAGACCTCAACGGGCGTTACCTCAGATATGTTGGCCGTCAGAAAAGCTATTGATGCAGCGAAGCATCCAGCGCTCCTGATGGTTGATACGATTTCTGGTTTAGGCTCTGCTGACTATCAAAATGATGCATGGGGTATTGATGTCACGATTAGTGGATCACAAAAAGGTTTGATGATGCCCCCTGGTTTAGGGTTTAACGTGATTTCACCAAAAGCCATTGCCGCAAGTCACACGTCGACTATGCCTAAAGCCTATTGGGCTTGGGATGAGATTATGGAAGCCAACAAAACAGGCTATTTTCCAACGACACCTGCAACGAACTTACTCTATGGCTTAAGTGAAGGTATCGAGATGATTTTAGGTGAAGGCTTAGAGCAGGTCTTTGGCCGACATCATCAATTAGGTACAGCGTGTCGTGCGGCTGTCAATGCATGGGGCCTTGAAGTTTTATGTAAAGATCCAGCTGTTTACTCACCAGTTGTCACCAGTGTTTTATTGCCAGAAGGGGTTGATGCTAACGCTCTTCGTAAACTCATTCTTGAACGTTACAACTTATCTTTGGGTACAGGTCTTGGTCGTTTAAATGGCCGCGTATTCAGAATTGGTCACTTAGGAGACTGTAACGCGTTATCGCTTTTAGCCGCGATCTCAGGGTGCGAAATGGGCCTTCAAGCCTTTGGTGTCAAACTCAAAGCCAGTGGCGTGATTGCTGCGCAGGAAGTTCTTCAGTAAATTTGAAAAGACGACATATGAAGCTACTACGTGTATGTTTATCGATTGTTGCCAGTTTTTTGACACTTTTTGTGATGGCATCTGTATCAGCGCAAAGTGTTGCGGACTATAGAGAAGATGGCAACACAGGTTCGTGTGGTTGGGCAAAGTCAGATAGCCGAGGTAATACCTTACCTATAAGTATTTATGCCAAGCCCAATGACGCAAATCCATTAAGAACCATCAATAAGGATAATAATTTTTATTGGGTAGTAGAAAAGCAAGGCAATTGGGTTAAATTGCGCGGGACAGGTGGCGAGTTTTTAAAAGGTCCATTTATTGGATGGGTGAAGTTACAGCAATTACAGCTGGGAGCTTTTAGAAACTGTAATTAGTCTAGATGGGCTCCTGAGTCTTTCACAATTTTTTTCCATTTCATGATTTCATCTTTCAATTTTGTATTCAGTTGATTGGCTGGAACGGGCGTAATATCCAAGCCCTGTGCAATCAATTTTTCACGTAATTCAGGTTGGGCTAATGCCTTTTCCATGGCGCTTTGCAAAGCTTTGCCGATCTCTGGATTGATGCCAGCAGGGGCAAATAAGCCGACCCAAACTTCACCAACGCAGTCAGGATATGTTTCGGCAATGGCAGGAATCTCAGGAGCCAAAGGTGAACGTTTAGAAGAACTGATGGCGATACCTTGAAGTTTGCCGGAGCGGATATACGTTAGCGCAGAAGGAAGGCTTGCAAATGCCAGAGGTACTTGACCACCCAGCACATCATTTATTGCAGGAGAGACGCCTTTATACGGAATATGTTGAAGTTCAACATTGGCGCTGGTATTGATCATCGCCCCAAGGAGATGATTAATCGTGCCATTACCAGCAGAGGCATAAGAAAGTTCACCAGGACGTTTTTTAGCTATGGTAATCACATCAGCAAAAGATTTGATCGGGGAATTTGGTGGGCTAACCAACACATAAGGGGTTGACCCAATATAGGATAAAAACACAAAATCATTGATAGGGTCAAAGCCAGGATTTTTATACAGAGCAGGATTAATTGCCTGGGCACTATTAATCGTTAGTAATAATGTATAGCCGTCTTTAGGTCCCCGACCAACACTTTGTGTACCAATATTTCCACCGGCACCAGGGCGGTTTTCAACAATAATCGACGTTTTAAGTGCCTCACTGAGGGTAGGGGCGATGATACGAGCTACCATATCATTAGTTCCTCCTGCCGCTTGCGGGACAACTAGTGTCACTGGTTTTTGAGGATAGGTTTGAGCATGACAGCACAACGCCATGAAAAGTCCCAAAAGGGAGAAAAGTTTCATCAGTTTCATAACGAGTCCAATCTGAGTAAAGTTACTCTGGTTTAATATTTTTTGAATGAATAATGGAAGCCATCTTACTGACCTCAGCATTTAAAAATTTATTCGATTCTTCAGGAGAGCTACCAAAAGGCTCTAAGCCTAATTGTTCAAAGCGTGCTTTTAAATCTGGGGAGCTAACCGCGCGCTTTGTTTCTAAAGCAACCCGATTAATAATATCTTTAGGCGTACCTGAGCGAGCTAAAAACATTGCCCAAGTGCTAGAGTCAAGATCAGGGCCTCCTGCCTCAAGGAGCGTAGGGATTTCTTGAGCGCTAGAGATACGCTTAGAAGACATCATAGCTAGTGCTTTAATTTTTCCGGCGCGAACCTGAGGCATCAGCGTTGGAGGAGTATCAATCAATACCTGAATATTGTTGCCCATTAAATCCTGTAGAGCTAAAGCAGAGCCCTTATAGGGAACATGCGTCATTTCAATATCGGTCTTCATTTTAAAAAGTTCGGTAGCCATATGGGCAGCAGCACCAATACCTGAAGACCCATATGATAGTTTTCCAGGATTGGCTTTTGCATACGCGATGAATTCTTTTAAATCTTTGACGGGCAGTGCTGGACTCACTGAAATCAATAAAGGAGTAACGCCGACTAAAGAGACAGGAGTTAGATCTTTGAGAGGATCAAAAGATAAGTTACCTGCATATAAAGTGGGATTTACAGAATGGGCAGCCAAAACAGTCACAAAGGTATAGCCATCTGGAGATGAGCGAGCGACAAACTCAGAGCCAATGAGAGCGTTTGCACCAGGTTTGTTTTCAATAACAATTGACCATCCCGTGTTTTCGATGATTTTTTGGATGACGATCCGAGTCGAGGTATCACTTAGACCTCCTGGGGCATAGGGCACAATCCAACGAATAGTTTTACTCGGCCAAGTTGCCGCATGGGCACTATGGGAAAAATAAACACCTACTACACCAGCAATAATGCTATTGCTAAACAGTCGTCGATGCATGAAAAGATTCCTTTTTCAGTTCAATCAATTTTAATCGGTTATCCACCTACAAATAATACCCATTCCATAGTATTTACCCCAATAGAAATCTCTTTCAATCAATTTAGTATCGAAGGATAACTATAGAAGATGATGAGGAAAGAGCAATGGCGTCGATCAATGTTAATGGTAAGGCTTATGAAGTCAATGCGGAGCCAGACACACCCCTGCTTTGGGTGATTCGAGAGCAGTTAGGGCTTACCGGGACAAAATTTGGCTGTGGAATTGCACAGTGTGGCGCATGCTCGATTCATATTAATGGTGAAGTGATGCGCAGTTGTGTCTATAAGTTGTCGATGTTGACAAGCACTGACAAAATAACAACCATCGAAGGTTTATCAGAAAACTTATCGCACCCAGTGCAGCAGGCTTGGGCGAAGGTGGATGTCCCACAATGTGGCTATTGTCAGTCTGGGCAAATCATGGCGGCAAGTGCATTACTCAAACGTAAAGCAAATCCTACCGATCAAGAGATTGATGACTCCATGACAAATATTTGTCGGTGTGGGACCTATCAAAGGATTCGAGAAGCGATTCATCTGGCGGTTGACTTCGCTAAAACCCCTAACAAAAATAAAGGGTAATCGCGATGACTACAGCTCCCTTGAAATTACCTTCCATCACGAATATGAATCGTCGTCAATTTTTAGTTACTACAGCAAGCACTGGGGCAGGTTTAGTTCTTGGCTTTCAGATTCCTCATCAAGCTTTTGGTGCCACTCGTCAAGGAACGCCAGAGATTAATGCTTGGGTCGTGATTCAACCGGATGATACGGTCATTATTCGGACAGCACGCGTTGAGATGGGGCAAGGGACCCTCACCGGACTTTCACAATTGGTCGCTGAAGAGCTTGATTGTGATTGGAGTAAGGTCACCGCTGAACGGGTGAGTTCGCATGAGAATCTGGCTCGTCAAAATGTTTGGGGTCAAATGCTAACCGTTGGCAGTTTTGGCATTCGATTCTCACAAGATTTAGTTCGTAGAGGAGGCGCCTCGGCAAAGGTCATGCTATTGCAAGCTGCCGCGCAAGAATGGAAAGTTCCTGTAGCGGAGTTAAACGCTAAAAATGGCATCATCACGCATGCAGCTACTAACCGAACAATCAGTTACGGTAAAGTGGCTGACGCTGCAGCAAAGTTAACACCGCCAGATCCCAAGACACTCGTATTAAAAGCGCCAAAAGATTGGACCATTATTGGTAAGCCCCTTCATCGTATTGACACCTTAGATAAATTAGACGGCAGTAAAAAATATAGTGTTGACGTCCAATTACCTGGGATGCTCAATGCGATTTATATTGGAAGTCCTGTTTTCGGAACGAAGTTGAAAACACTGGATGACCGCGAAGCGATTAAAATGCCGGGTGTTAAAAGAGTTCTCAAAGTTGCTGATGACGGCTATGCAGTTGTTGCCGATACTTGGTGGCATGCCAAGGCAGCTTCGGAAAAAATAAAGGTTACTTGGGATGATGAGGAATTGAGTCTTAAGTCGAGTAGCACCATTGATGCCTATTTAAAGACTGGCCTAACAGCAACATCGGGTTTGTTTACTTTTAGAAATGAAGGGGACGCGCCGAGTACGATTGGAAAAGGGCAAAAAAAAGTTGAAGCCACTTATTCGACGCCTTTTTTGGCACATGCCACGATGGAGCCACTCAACTGCACAGCTTTAGTCACCGCCGACCGTGCTGAAGTTTGGGCTGGTACACAAGATCCTGAGGGCGGATTATTAGCGATGTCCAAAACTTTGGATATGCCCATTGGTAAGTGTGTCTTTAATCGCTATGATCCAGGAGGTGGTTTTGGACGAAGAGCACGTGTTTCAGACTACGTCGTCAATGCCGTCAATATCGCCAAGCAAATGCCAGGCATACCTATTAAGATGATTTGGACGCGTGAGGAAGATATGACACATGGTCAGTATCGACCGATTTCAATGTGTAAATTATCTGCTAGCCTTGATGAAAACAATCGACTCACTGCACTACAAATTAGATTGTCAGGCCAATCGATTTATGCCTGGAGGAATCAAACCCAAGATTTAACAGGATTTAAAGATAATTCCCAAGTGCAGGGATGGTCTGGTGACCCTAATAGTGATCAACAACTTGTCTACGACGTCCCTAACTTGATGATTGAATACGCGATGCGTAATACGCATGTCCCAGTAGGGACCTGGCGTGGCGTCAATGTTCCGCAAAACTCGTTTTATGTTGAGGCATTCATGGATGAGGTAGCCCATGCGGCGAAGGCAGATCCTCTAGAATTTAGACGCCAATATACGAAGTTACCAAAGCAGTTAGCTATATTGAATTTAGCTGCCCAAAAGGCTGGTTGGGGAACACCTTTAAAGAAAGGTATTTATCGTGGTATTGCGCAGTTTATGAGTTATGACACCTACAGTGCCGCGGTTGTTGAGTTATCTGTCAAACCGGATGGAAGTGTCAAAGTACACAGAGTCGTTCTTGCACTAGATTGCGGTTATGCCGTTAACCCTAGTCAAATCGAGGCTCAGGTTCAAGGATCGATTGTGTACGGATTAAGTGCCGCGTTATGGGGGGAATGTACTGTTGAGAAAGGCAGAATCAAACAAACCAATTTTCATGACTACCGCGTCTTACGCTTAGCAGAAATGCCGAAAGTAGAAACGCACATTCAGAGTAGTGGCGGTAAGTGGGGCGGTATTGGTGAGCCAATCATTGCAACGATAACACCTGCTGTGGTTAATGCCTTGCGGGTAGCAACTGGAAAAACCATTAGAGATTTACCGATTAAAAACCACCCATTGAAAACATGATGAGTTGATTGTAAGAAGACATCATTTAAAAAATAGTAGAGATATCAAATTAAGGATTATTCATGCTTGCCAAAAAAATTAGTTGTGGCATTTTTATATTGTTAGCACACACCACAGGATATGCCGCTGAAATTACATTAATGGCATCCACAGGCGTGAGTTCCATGATGAAAGCCTTATTGCCGGAATTTGAAAAACAAACAGGACACCGGATTATTGCCTCATATGACACATCGAACATCATGATGAAGAGATTGCAATCCGGAGAGTCAACTGACTTCATTATTTTGACAGCACCGTTGGTGGATGAACTTATTCAAACAGGCAAAGTAGCAGTGGGCGGTAGAACGGACATTGCTAAATCAGGCATTGGAATAGCGATTCAAAGCGGTAAAGCAAAGCCTGATATCAGTAATGCAGAGGCATTGAAAAAGACGCTACTAGAGGCAAATTCAATTGCGTTCACAGGAACAGGCGCGAGCGGGATTTATTTTGCAAAGTTGGTTGATCAATTAGGAATTGGAGAGCAGGTCAGAGCAAAAGCAAAAACCCCGCCAGGCGGAATTATTGCTGAAATCATTGCAAAAGGCGATGCTGAAATTGGCGTTCAAATGATCAGCGAGTTAACCGGAGTCAAAGGCACAGAATATGTAGGACCACTACCAGGACAATTACAACTGTATACCGTGTTTTCGATTGGGCAGATGAAAAACTCAAAAGAAGTAGAAGCGGGTAAAGCATTGACAAAATTCTTAACGAGCCCTGCGGCAATTAATGTTTACAAAAAACAGGGCATGGAAGCCATTTAAAAGATTGATCTAGTCTGGAATAATAATATTCATTAAGACCGTTTTTTTAGATGCAAGTGCTTTGGCAGCTGCCTTCATCGCAGAGCTTAAATCTTTAGGATCACTTACCTTTATGTGAAAGCCACCGACCATTTCAGCACTCTTTTCATAATCAATTTCTTTAATATTGACACCAAAATAATTATTCGTTTTAGCTGCGACACTGTCTGGATAAAACTTGTCATGGAAATGTTTCATTGCCGAGTAGCGCGCATTATTGAAGATGATAATTAATATCGGTAGTTGATGCTCGTGCGCGAAAGCAAGCCCAGGAATGATTGGGTTGTACATAAAAGTACCATCTCCAACCAGAAACACAACAGGGCACTCTGGCATAGCCATCTTGACTCCTAGGGCATAACCCATACCCTGACCAAGACCACTTGGAGCTCTAAAATACGTTTTATCGTTATCCCAATGAAGATGATCTCGAATTGCATTGGTATGCATAATTGTTTCATCGACATATGCAGTATTGTTTGGAAGATGTTCTTGAAGGTTTTGTATTAAGAGAGGTACGGTGATGGCATCCTTAGTTAAAGAAGATTTCTTTTTAGAATTTAAAAGATCCACCATCGCATTATGAGACTTTGTATATGTGTCTTTATTAGCCTGGACCACATTCTTATCAACACCTATCTTTAATAATGAAGCTATTAATAAATTTAGTGTGACGCCAACATTACCCTCGAGATATTCATTGGCGAACATGGTTTGATAAACCATGCTGGTTTTTAAAGGATTTTCTGAAATACAAATAATATCTGCTTGCTTTGGTCTATTGCTTGGGGGATACCAAGGCGACTTACTTTCAATGAGGAGAACTAAGTCCACCTGGTTAAAAATTGAGTCCATGCTTGAACCTTGGTATAGCGGATGGGATTTTGGAAAATTCCCATAAAACGCTCCAGGTCCTTCAATAATCGGAATAGAAAGCATTTCCGCAAATCGAACTAAGGCATCACATGCAACAGTATTAGGAGCAAGATTTTCTACAACAATCACCGGGCATTTAGCGCCTGCGAGTTTTTTAGCAATGCGATTAATATCATCATCTATTGGTCGGACTAGGGGTGCGGCAGGGATTTTGCGCAGATGCTCAGGCTTATTCCATTGAGCCATCAAGGTTTCCATAGAAATGCACAGATAGGTTGGCCCCTTTGGATTTCTCTGCGCTACTTCTGCCGAGCGAATCACACTTTCGTATAAAGTTTCAGGGCTAGGAGACTGTAAAGACCATTTAACCACCGGATCCAATATTCTTTGCGGTCCACCGACGATACTTAAGTTTCGATACCATTGAGAACCAGGATCAAATGAAGACTCTCCGTAAGCCATAGACTCACCAGAGAGAATTAATAAAGGTGCTTCCATTGCCTTAGCTGAATGAATAGCCATCGAGCCCTGTAGAATTCCGGCACCGGCGTGAAGAACAACAGCCACCACACGGTTCTTAATTCTTGAGTAGGCAGACGCCATAGTGACGGCAATCGTTTCATGACCACAGTCCATATAGATTGGACCCGCTAAACCATCACGGCTTTGCCTAGCAAGCGCCTCCCAAAAGGCAGGCCATTCAGAACCTGGAGAAGATATCACTAAATCAATATCAAGATTTCTAAAAGCTTCAAGTATTGCTTCGCCACCATCAACATGTTCGCTCATATATAGCCTTCTATAAATTATTGTGCTTTAATAAAGGAGAGTTGCCATTAACTTCGTTGATGATACATTGCAAAGGGAATAAAATGATTATTTTTAGAAACTTTAATGTATGCAAGCTATTGATACCTAGTCTACTGTTTGTAGTGGCGTCAATCGCTCAATCTGCTGTGCCTTATCCCACTAGACCAGTAACCATTGTTAATCAATTTGCACCTGGCAGTATCTCGGACGCGACTGCACGATTAATCGCCAAATCCCTTCAAGACCAACTAGGGCAGCCTTTTATTGTTGAAAATAAAGTTGGTGCAGGGGGCTTAATCGCTGCAACTTATGTAGCGAATGCTGCGCCAGATGGATACACGTTACTTGCAACTTCTAGCTCCCTTCATTCTGGAGCCTCTTTATATAAAGATTTAAAAATAGATCCCATTAAAGACTTTACGCATATTGCTCGTGTGGGAAGTTTTCCATCATTTATTGTTGTGCGATCGAGTTTACCCGTAAACACCATTGAAGAATTTATTCTTTACGCTAAAAAGAATCCTAAAAAACTTTCTTATGGACATGGAAATAATGTGGGGCAAATGGTTGGTGAAACATTGCAAAAACGAAATGGCATTGAATTAATCCGCGTCCCCTACAAAAGTAATCCTGCGGCGATGACAGATTTAGTTGCAGGGCATATTGACATGATGGTTCCCGAGTTAAATACAGGTTTACCCCATATTCAGAGTGGCAAAGTCAAAGCCTTAGCCTTATTAACAAAGACGCATAACGCTCGACTTCCGGGTGTTCCAACATTAAATGAAACGGTCTTGCCAGGGTTTGATGTGCTTCCTTGGGGAGGAATATCTGGGCCAGCAGGAATGCAACCTGAGACTGTGGCTAAGCTAGAAATGGCTGTACAGAAAGCCTTAAAGGACCCAGATATTATCAGGAGTCTAACTACAAGTGGCATTGAGCCATTTTGGGGTGGTCAAAAAGAATTTGAACAGTATGTAAAAACGCAATTAGAAAATTGGACAGTAATTATTAAAAATGCCGGGATTCAGTCAGGGGATTAAATTAACAGAAGCTAATTTGAAAAAGCTTCTAAAAACCAATTTTTAAAAAGAATCACTTTATCTTGATGCGTTGTTTCGGTTGGTGAAACGATATAGTAGCTGTTAGAAGATTTTGCTCTAATTGAAAAGGGCTCTATCAGGTTGCCCTTTTCAAGATCAGATTTTACGATAGTTGATCTACCTAAGGTAACACCAAGGCCGTTGACTGCCGCTTGAAGACTAGTCATGAAGTAGTCGCAGTCAATAATAGAATTAAATTTGACATTCGAGAGTTTGGCGTGGTCAAGCCACAATGACCAATCATCATTTACTAACGGTGACGATGTTTTAATAATTGTATGGTGTTGAAGATCCTGCGGTGTAGTTAATGGATATTTAGACTGCAGTAGTTTGGGACTGCAGACAGGAAAAATTTCTTCTTCACCAAGTTTTGTGGCATCAAGTCCAATCCACTTTCCAGAGCCATGCCAAATTGCAACATCAAAGCTATGGTTGATTTTATTCTGAAGAGATTGGATCGTACGTAATCGAATATTGATGTGGGGATATTTTTCTCTGAACTCATGTAACTTTGGTAAAAGTTGACTAATGGCAAAAATACCTAAACATTCAATTGTTAGGGATTTCTCATCATTCTGTGCCCTAATATTTTTGGTACCTGAAGATAAGGTAATCAACACATCTCGAACCACTAAGAGATAGTCTTCTCCTGACTTAGTTAACTTAATTGAATTATCAAGACGCAAAAAAAGCTTTGTACCAAGAATTTCTTCCAAATTGGTAATGGAGTGACTAATGGCTGTTTGCGTTAAAAAAAGTTCGGTTGAAGCTTTTTTATAACTGAGATGTCGGGCGGCAGCCTCAAATGCAATCAGGCCAGACAGGGATGGAAGTCTATTTTCGATATTCATGGACTTATATAAATTATGTGGTGAAAAAAAATCATTTAAAGGTAAATTTTTTTCACTTGGCTAAATCATAGATAACAGGCAAATTATACGTAATTTAAAGATGAAGGATAAAAAAATGAGTACTGTAGAACCCGTTGTAAAAGTTGAAAAATATAATGGTGTTAGCACCATTATTATGAATCGTCCAAAAAAACGCAATGCAATGAGTCCTGAGTTGCATGAATTAATGGACAAGACTCTTGAAGAGTTAGAGCAAGATCCCGATACAAAGATTGTAGTCATCCGCGGTGCAGGAGGAAATTTCTCGGCCGGACAAGATTTAAAAGAGTTTTTCCGCGGTATGGAGGAAAACCCTACTAAAGCCAAGCACATGGCAGAGACTGCTAACCGCTGGCGTTGGGAGCGACTTTATAACTACGATAAGCCAACAATCGCCGTCATTGAAGGATATTGCGTAGGAGGGGCATTTATGCAACTTTTGGCAACGGATTTTGCGATTGCCTCCGAAAATGCAACCTTCTCATTATCTGAAGTCAACTGGGGAATTTTGCCAGGTGCTTTGGTGAGTAAAGTGGTTGTTGACTCAGTTTTGTACAGACATGCACTCTACTATGCCTGTCTTGGTGAGGCATTTGATGCCAAAGAAGCCGCTAGAGTTGGCTTTATTAATTATGCAGTTCCCCATGAAAGTTTAGAAGCTGAGGTGGATAAGCTTGCAGATAAATTAATGAAAAAAAGCCCCGCAGTATTAAAGGCCACTAAACAAGCAATACGGCAAGTAAGAACTATGGATTTTGGTCAAGCATATGATTATTTGCTGGCAAAAAATACTGCAATACGAGTTGACGATCCAGAGAAATCTTATCAAACAGGTCTTGCGCAATTTGTTGATAATAAGAGTTACAAACCTGTTTACGGACCATTTGAACTTGGAACGCTTCTCTCCTATGATGATCCAAAGAAAAGCAAGAAGTAGAAAGTGTTCATAACATGACTTCGTTAATTTCAGGGATTAATGTTGTTGAGTTATCAACAATGATTACTGCGCCTCTTACAGGCATGATGCTTGCAGATTGGGGCGCAAACGTTATCAAAGTAGAGAAGCCGGAGGGTGGGGATCCATTTCGAAATTTTAGAGATGGTTTATATAGCCCCCACTTCTGTGCCTATAACAGGAATAAAGAAAGCATTACCTTAGATTTGCATTCAGAAGAATGCAAAAGTATCTTTATCGAATTAATTAAAAAAGCTGACGTATTCATTGAAAACTTTAGGCCGGATACCATGGAATCTTTTGGTTTTTCGGACGAGAAGTTAAAAGAAATCAATCCACGGTTAATTCGTTGTCATATCACTGGGTTTGGACCAGATGGACCGTATAGTGATAGACCTGCCTATGATGCAATCGCCCAGGCTTTGAGCGGCATATCAAGTTTATTTTTTAGTGCAGATAATGCGCAAATCACAGGTCCTACAATCAGTGATAATGTGACCGCACATTACGCTTGTCAAGGAATACTGGCAGCTCTTTATGAGAGAACTAAAACAAATTTGGGTAGGCGATTGGATGTCAATATGCTGGAGTCCTCACTGGCGTTTATTCCCGATCCATATGCTTATTTAACACAATTAAAATTAGTTTCTGACCCCTTGTTGCGCGCCAAAACATCACAGTCATATGCATTTAGTGATAGTGAAGGAAAGATGTTTGCCGTACATTTATCGTCGCAGCAAAAATTTTGGAAAGGTTTCCTTGAGTGCCTTGAGATTCCGAATTTAGCGCAAGATGAAAGATTTTTAACGCGTGCTCTTAGAATTGATAACTATCTCTTACTCAAAGATATTGCTGCAGAGATATTAGTAAAAAATACACGAGAACATTGGCTTAGACTACTTGTCAGTAAGGATATACCAACAGCACCTATTTATGATGTCACAGAAGTTTTTAATGACCCACAGGTGCAACATTTAGGAAGTTTTGTTGATTTAACACACCCAACAATGGGTGTCATCAAAACAATTAGAAGACCCGTTTTGTTAGATGGATCTAGGAGCGATCAAGAACTTAATGCGCCCCCGATGCTGGGTGAGCATTCAAAAGAAATAATCAAAAATTTACATATTGGAGTCGCAGGATAATGTTCTACGAGCCAGATAAAAAGAATCATGGCTTAGCACATACTCCATATAAAAGTTGTATTGTTCCTAGACCTATTGGTTGGATATCTACGATATCTAAGAATGGAAAAATTAACTTAGCTCCCTATAGCCAATTCAACAATCTCGGCTTTGAGCCAGGTTATCTTTGTTTCTCAGGAGGTCGGCAGTCACCTGATAGCCATATCAAGGACTCTGTTATAAATGCAGAGGAAACGGGCGGGTTTGTGTACAACATGGCAACGTACGAATTACGAGAAAAAGTTAACTTAAGCGCACAAATCACAGACTCTGACATAGACGAAATGAGAGCACTAGGGCTTACACCAGGTAATTCTAGACTTGTAAAAGCGCCATTTGTCGTAGAGTCTCCAATCAATATTGAATGTGTTTACTATACGACACTCACTTTACCTGGTAATGATTTTAAAACAAATCATGATGTGGTCATTGGCAGGGTTGTTGGCGTCCATATAAAAGATGAATATATCGATAGCGATGGAAAAATAGATATTTTAAAGATACGTCCATTAGCACGTTTAGGCTATGAAGATTACACATCTGTTGAGAGTCTATTTTCTATGAAATTGAATGGGCCCTCAAGTGATTTTTTATCATATGGTTTGCATGGTGGTTAAAAAATGAAAAGAAATCATATCTATCATTTAGTTTTAATAACTTTTGCAATCATTTTTTTATCAATAGTTCAAAAAGACGCTGTCGCGCAAAGTTATCCTACAGAGCCGGTGACCATTATTTTGCCATTTGGTGCTGGATCAGTAACAGATCTAGTCACTCGACTTTTAGCCGAACATTTAAGAAATCACTTTAACCAGCAATTTATAGTAGTAAATAAACCAGGCGCTGGTGGGACAATTGGTAGCTCTTTTGTAGCTAAGTCCTTACCAAATGGCTACACCCTGCTTTTTACGACCAATACAACACACTCAGTTGTTAAGAGTCTTTATAAAAATGTTCCTTACAATCCAAATACAGATTTTGCTCCAGTAGCTAGAGTGGCAGGTATTCAATCTATGCTCGTTATTAACTCTAGTCTACCCATAAAAAACATATCAGAATTTGTTGAGTTTACTAAAAATAACCCCAATAAAATTCGATATAGTTTTGGAAACTCAAGTGGCCAAATTGCAGGAGAAACACTGAATAAAAAATTAGGTATAGAGATGATTGCAGTACCATACCGAAGTAATCCCCAAGCGATTGTTGAAATAATAGGGGGGAACATTGAGGGGGGAGTAATTGACCTAGCTACAGGTCTTCCTCATATTAAATCTGGCAAATTAAGACCTTTAGCAATACTTACAAATAGACGCAGTTCATTGTTGCCCGATGTGCCGACAATCAATGAAAATATAGCGCCAGGATTTGATCTTATGGCATGGTTTGGTGTTTTTGCTCCGGCAGGAACTTCTCCTCAAATTATTAATGCATTAAGTATAGAAATTCAGAAATTTATATTGAAAGAAGATGTAAAGGCAAAGTTAAATGTAAATGGAGTGGAGACTTTTTATGCTGGACCAAAAGAATTTTCGCAATTTTTAATTAATGAAGAAGTTCGATGGACCCAGATGGCATCTGCTGCTGGTATTTCACCAGAATAGGAGTTTATAAAATGTTCATTGCTAATCGCTTCATAAAACTTGTACTCATTCTTTGTTGTTATTTGGCTTCTTCCAATCCGGTGATGGCACAACAATTTTCTGGGCGTGTCATCACGATGGTTGTCAATTACTCTCCTGGTGGACCAACAGATATTGAGGCGAGGATGGTTGCAAAGTTTTTGCCAAAATATCTCAAAGGGGTTAAGTCCGTCGTTGTAAAAAATGTCCCTGGTGCTGGAGGTAATATTGGCGTTAATCAATTAGCAGAGGGTCGTGGTGATGAAAAATATAATATTGGGTTTTATACCTGGGATCCTGTTAATCAATTAATCCAAAATAAAACACTGCATGTTAAATATAACGACCTTAAATTTATAGCGGGCTTTCGTCAGGTTAGCTTAATTTATGTCAGAAAAGATGTTAAGCCTGGCATAAAAAAGCCTGCAGATATCGTGTTAGCAGACAACATTATGGTTGGTGTTTTGTCCCTCACCAATCATACGACTTTACGCCAAAGACTAGCAATGGATTTACTTGGCGCTAAGTATGAAATTATTCCTGGGTATAAAGGTATTCGCGATATAGACATGGCAATACAGCAGGGAGATATTCAGATGACGAATAATTCTCTGCCTGGATGGTACGCTACGTCGAAACCTTTTCTATTGGATACCGGGGTTGTTATTCCTGTTTTTCAATATGATTTTGAGCGACCAGACGGAACAACCGGTAGAAATGCAACATTGCCAGATGTGCCTACATTCACAGAGGTTTATAAGGATGTTAAAGGCAAAAATGCAGTACCAAGTGGCATTAAATGGGACGCTCTAAAGTTATTAACGCGCATCATGGATAGCATGTATCGTACCGTATTTATGCCACCTAACGCACCTCCTGAAGCTGCGGAAGAAATGCGTAAAGCATTTTTAGAATTAAAAAACGATCCAGAATTTATAGCAGCCTATGAACTATCGGTTAAAACAAAGCCGGATATGATTGTTGGCGCCCAAGGTGAACTGATCTTGAATGATTTAGATCAGATTAATCCTAAATTGCTTGAATTTATTAAAGACTATATAGATCCGAAAATTTAAATGAACTTTACCCTTCCTGAAGAATTACGTATGTTGCAAGAGCAACTTCGACGTTTTGTCGATAAAGAGATTATTCCAATTGAGAAAGATGCCTATAGCGGACCTGATATGGTTCCCCGCATTCGGGAGTCATTGAGTCAAAAAACGAAAGAGATGGGTCTTTGGCTGTATGGAGTTCCAGAAGAATATGGCGGTCATGGTCTGGGGATGTTAGGTAAGGCTGTTGTTTGGGAGCAAATGGGTCGGACTATAGGCTTACCAACACGTAAGGCACAAATTTTTGGACCCGAGATAAGTCCTACTCTATATCACTTAAGCCCCGAGCAAAAAGAAGTTTATTTATATCCCGTGATCCGCGGTGAAAAATCAGATTGCTTTGCTCAAACAGAACCAGACGCTGGAGGAGACCCTGCGGCGATGAAGACCACAGCCGTTAAGTGTCAGGATGGTTATCTGATTAATGGAGCTAAACACTTTATTACTTCGGCCGATACTGCTGACTTTGCTCAGGTGATGACAATCACTGATTCAAAAAAAGGCTCTCACGGCGGCATTACTGCTTTTTTAGTAGACATGGATTCGCCGGGGGTGTCTATTGGTCGTAAAGAAAAAACGATGATGGATGATGAGCCTTGTGATATTCATTTTGATAATGTTTTTGTCCCTGAGTGGAAGAGAATGGGAGCCGAAGGGGATGGGTTCAAGGCTGCACAGGTGTGGATTAATCAAGGTCGTATTCGGCATGGTGCTCGAGCACTAGGAGTAATGGAGAGGTGCATCGAGATGGGGGTTTCATATGCTAAACAAAGAAGTACTTTTGGCAAACCATTGGCTGAACGTCAGGCTATTCAGTGGATGTTGGTTGATTCGTATATTGAACTCCAAGCTCTTCGATTATTGGTATATCAAGCAGCTTATAAATATGACGCTGGAGAAGATATTCGCTATGAAGCTTATATAGTGAAAATGAGGGGTGACCGATTATCTTTTGAGTGTGCGGATAAATGTATGCAAATTCATGGTGGTGCTGGCCTTACCACGTCATTGCCCATCGAAAAATTTTGGCGTGATCAACGAAGCATGATGATTACAGAAGGACCAGAAGAAATATTGAAGGCTGCTTTAGCCAAAAGAATTTTTGATATTTATTGAAAGATAAAATGCCACTCTTTTACATGCTACTTTCTAAGAAAAATATCCTACAAATTAAACTAGTATTCATTTTATTTGTAGGATTATTGTTTGGGCCACTAAGTCCTTCAACTGTACTTTCCCAGGAGTATCCAAATCATCGTGTACGAGTCGTTATCCCATTTTCTCCTGGAGGTCCAACTGATGCGATTGGTCGTTTAGTTATTCAAGGAATGTCGAATATTCTTGCAGCACCATTTTTCTTGGAGTTTAAGCCTGGTGCAGGCGGGGTCATTGGCACATATGATATTGCTCGTAGCCCAGCTGATGGATATTCACTGTTAATGAACCCCTCAGTACATGTTATTTATGCATCTTTAAATAAGGATTTGAAATTCGATCCACTAACAGATTTTGAACCGGTTGGATTAGTAGGATCTATACCCTTAGTCCTTGTTGTGCCCAACGATTCCCCGTATCAAACTCTTGCGGAATTGATTGATGCCATTAGAAAAAATAATTCTATAGAGCTAAACTATGCATCACCAGCTAAAGGATCATTTTCCCATTTAGCAGCAGAGTTATTTGGCCGTAATGAGAATGTCAAATTAACCCATGTTGCCTATAAAGGAACCGCACCAGCTTTAACTGATTTGGCTGGGGGTCACATCAATCTCATGTTTGCACCAGTTACAACAGCACTACCTTTAATTAAAGGCAAAAAAATACGAGCCTTAGCAATAACAAGTCGAACAAGAGTTGCATCATTACCAGAGATTCCAACCTTTCGAGAAAATGATGGAAAAGATTTTGAGGCATACACTTGGTACGGAATTTGGGCCCCAAAAGGAACCCCTGGTTTAATTGTCAGTAAGTTAAATAAAGCCTTGCTTGAAACGTTAAATTCTGAGGCTTCCAAAAAAATACTAACAGATCTAGGAACTCAGCCTAATCAGATGTCCGTGAGTCAGTTTACAGAGTTTGTCTATTCCGAAAATCGTCGTTGGTCTAAAGTAATCAAAGACGCGCATATTGAATCAGATTAATTTGACCTATCTGTGATTCAGGCGGAGAAAGATTCAGCCACTCTATCATTTCAGCAGAAATCACGCCGTATTAAATCGTGTCATCTAATGATATTATTTTTAGATACAAAGATGGCACAAAATAGAATTACATCGGTGGTTTGAAGCCATCCTTACCAACCACGATGCGGGTAACTAAAGGTTGCCCGTCTTTTTGAATCACCGTTAATATGGCGTTCGCTTGAGGCACTAACAAACTACTCGCTCCTGGTCGAAACGTCACGATCGGTGCATTCTCAGGAACATACACCACTTGGCTGCCGCCTTTGTAATCCAGTTTTAATTCACGGGAATTCCCAATACTTTTTAATTGACTCACGGTTGCATTCGTCATCATACTGCCGGGCATGAGATCCCATGCGTAATGACCCTCACCAGTGCCACGCATTGCTTCAGGAAATACTAATACTTCTAGAGCTTCTAATTTTCCGGAGGAGTTCGTTAATGTAGCTGTTCCAATGTAAGCATTTTCTTGGATCTCCGATATTTTGATCGGGAATACTTCAGTGATATTAAGATTTGCTGCTACTGCTATTTTTAAAACTTCTCCGCGACGTTCTTTAAAAATGATTGAATCTACTTCCATTTTTTCAATAATTCCGCGTACTCGAATCGGAGAAGGCGAATTTTGCGCAGTAGCAGTGAAACTTAGAAAAGTACTGATGACTAGGGTAAGGGCAAAGATGTTCTTAATCATTTTTTTTCCTGAAGGTTAGGAGAAATTGCATGAGGTTGCATTAGTCGTATGTAATATGTTTGTCTTTGATGATTTAAGTGCAGCTTTAAAAGGCATTATTTTCGGCGAAGATTATTTCATACATTCTTGAAAATCAGCTGAACCCTGTATTAGTCCTAAGCGAATACATTTCTGACGTTTTATATCAAGTGGATTACTAACTGATTCGTTAGAGCACTTTAGTTTATATTCATTTTCTAATTCATCGACTATATTTTTTTTAGCCGCATATGCAGGTCCTGCGCCAGGTTGTTGATTGTTAGATTGTCCAGAAAGTTCTTTAAGGGCATCATTTCTCTTAAGAGTAATTTGACTTTGTAAGTTTTCACAATACTTACGGTTAAAGTCAGACATTGACTCTGAAAAAGCATTAATTGTTAAAGTGCTTAAAAAAAGCATAAATAAGTATTTCATTAATAAAGTCCTTAAGAATAATTGTTGATAAACTTATGTCACTTTAGGGCCACAAATAAAGAGCGTATTAACATTATTAAATCATAATGAATCATTATGGCAAACGAAATCCATTAAATAATAACCTTTCAAAATTTGTTACTACTATAATTTCTTTGCCTTGACTGTTTGCAAACACAAAATTACAAGCTGCCGTCGACATATCCCAGCAATGCAAAGTTTCGTAGTATCCATTATTGCGTTGAATATTACAAAAAGTACCAATACATGGTTCTCTTTGCTTTACTGGAGTCCACCCACTTTTAATTAATTGTGCCCTAACATTTCCATAAGGAGTATTTAGTTTAATTGTGGGCAAAGCTTGTGCAAATAGATTAGTTGTAATTAATAGCCCGATAAACAACGCAACTTTTTTTATCATTAAAGACTCCTTTTCTGAATATTTAAAAAATTAAATAGGGTTTACTAATGGTGTAATTATACTAACGTAAACTTACCATCACCGCATAAAGGTTTATATTAAGAGTCCGTAGCTTGGGTAAGTGGAATCGATAGGCCCTATTTTTTTGGGGGGTATTGAAAGTGATGACTACAATTTGGCGGTTGTTAATCATCAAAAATAGTAGGTAAATGTAATTTCTGAAATTTCAATTTAATTAAGTAAATATAATTAAAAGGTTACTGAATCTGAGAATTTAAATAATGTCGCTGTGGGAAAAACGACTAGGTTAGTTATTTAAGCCAATAATTAGTTGACATATTGGCGGAGAAGGAGGGATTCGAACCCTCGGTACCTTGCGGTACGCCTGATTTCGAGTCAGGTACATTCGACCACTCTGCCACTTCTCCTTGTCCCCAAATCTTACTCTATTTTCTATCTAAATCCATGTTCTGCTATGCTAGAACATCAAAACAATTTATTTTTTAAAAGAGACCTATGAACTACAGTCAATACAATCTTCCTGCTGTTTTTTCGCCAGTTTTAACGCCGATTAACGCTGATGGTGGCCCAGATACAGCAAGACTCCTCAAGCAGTGCCAATGGTTAGACGCCAATGGCGTTGGACAAGCCATTTTTGGCACGAATTCTGAAGCAAATTCTTTTTCAGGCGCCCAGAAAATTGATGCTCTAGAAAAGCTCATTGCTGGTGGATTAAATTCCAAGCACATGATGCCTGGAACAGGGGCTTGCTCTATTGACGAGACTGTGGCTATGAC
>CANFUO010000030.1 GCA_947450225.1 Burkholderiaceae bacterium
AAGAGGGCGGTACTTCCAATTTGCCTTGTGTGACCCAGCGCAGGGTTTGGAGTCGTGAGGATAAATACATCAGTACTACGCGAATGTCTTGTGAAAACGCCAACAACATTTTACGCAGTGTCTCTACTTGGCCTCCTGCCGCTTTACTTCTAGTCGCTTCAAGTGCCTGAAAACTTTTAATCAGGTTGGTCGTTTCTTCGCCGTGAGCGGCTAACATTTTAGGAGCGCTCAGGGTGCTGTCAATATGTTCAATGGCATTTAGGGTTGGACCGTCGAGGTAGAGGGTCTTTGCGATAACGAGCATACCTTGTATATGGCTTGGTAAGGGCTCTCCAAACCAGGTCAGGGGTATTGGGGTTTCTGGTGGGTTCTTGATTTCTGTTGCTCGCATACCTACCAATGTATCCGAATTTGCTTGGCTACTGCAATTTACGTGAAAAATTCCCGTGCAATCTGTATGTGATTAGGGAGAATAAATGCCGGGGCATGCCCTGCTTCTGGGATTTCGATACTGCTGGCGTGGGGGTTGCGCGCACACATCTCTGCAACGGTGGCGCTTGATAAGAGGTCTGACTCTGCACCGCGCACAATCAGGGTCGGGATCTGTATGGCGTCAAAACTATTCCAGAGGGCTTTTTCACCGGCTAAGGCTGTCATGGGATTGGTGGCCATGATCGGTGCGTTGATTTGTGGGTCGTAGTGGAGTTGCCATTCCCCCTGTTTTTGAATCAACTGGGGGAGATTTAATTCGCGTAACTGCTCAGGTGTGTGGCGTCCAAAGGTGGTCGTTAAAAGATTGGCGTAGGCCAATCCTTCTTCTTGTGTGGCAAAGCTTACTGGTTTACTGAGGTATTTCATTAAGCGGATAAAAAATGCGGGATCAATCCGTGGTCCAACATCATTGAGTAAGAGTCGTTGGATGGGTTGGTTTGGTAAGCCTGCCAGCACCATACCAATCAGTCCGCCCATGGAGGTGCCAAACCAGTCCAGCTTACCTGGTCGTAGGTGCGCGATGAGTGTGATCATGTCACTCACATATTGCGGCACACCGTAGAGCATGGGATTGGCTAAATAATCAGAATTTCCTCGTCCTACAACATCTGGACAAACAACAAAATAACGATCGGACATCGCTCTTGCTAAGTGTGCAAAATCACTGCCGCGTCGTGTAAGTCCGTGAACGCAGAGGAGTACATTCGGATTTTTGGCATCACCCCAGGTCAAGTAGGCCATGCGATGCAGTCCTGCTGGGCTAATACATTGCACGCTGCCTTGTTCACTACCCGCAGGATACGGTTGGTGAATAATGCTTGGTGGATTTACAGGCGTTGCTGATTGCGGGGCGGTTTTTGCTGCAAAATCACTGCGCTCACTGGCAAATTTTGAACTGAACATCCCACGCAATCTTGTGATCCAGGATGTGTTTTTCATGTGCTGACTTTCTAAGTGGTGCTATGTGGTACTAAGTGGTACTGAGTTCTGGTTGCAGTGTGACGTGATCAATGCCGTGTTTCGTAATCAACATCTCGCGGATCAAATCCATGGTGATCGGCCATTGTTCTAAGCTACTGATTTCAATATGGCCGATTAATGCCGGAAAGCCTGGTGTCATTTCCCATACATGTAAATCATGGACCGCATTGACGCCCGCAATTTTTACAAGGTCTTCGCCCACCATCAGGTAATCAATGTGTTGTGGCACACCTTTCATCAAAAAATGAAAGGACTCTTTCAAAATACTGATGGTCGAGCGAATCAATAGTACACAAACAACGAGCGAGAGCAATGGATCCACCTGCATCCAACCGGTGTACTGAATCACCACACCTGCAATTAAGGCCGCTACTGAACCGAGTAAATCTCCCATCACATGAACTAAGGCTGCACGGGTGTTCATGCTTTGGTTATTGCGAGACAACATCCATGCAACAAATACATTAATCATCAATCCCAAAAATGCCACAATCGTTACTGTCTGTCCACCCACTTGATGGGGGTTATTAAAGCGATCAAGGGCTTCTACAACGATCCACACAATCAGTGCAATCATCGCCATGGAGTTGACAAATGCGGCTAATGCTTCTGCTCTGCCAAAGCCAAATGAATATTTTGCCGATGGTGGTCTTTTCGAGAGATGTTGCGCAACGACCGCCAACATCAGTCCCGCGGCATCGGTCACCATATGACCTGCATCGGAGATCAGTGCGAGTGAGTTGGCGTAAATACCGGCTAATACTTCGACGAGGGCAAAACCAATCGTAATGGCTAGCGCAATGGACAATACTTTTTGACTAGTAACTTCTTTGGCGTGGGAATGCGGTGCATCACCTACTTTATGCGCATGTAACTCATGCGCAGTTCCACCCTCAGCTTTTGTGGGATGAGGGTGTGCGTGTACCACTCTAAACTCCGATTTCTAGTTTGGCTGGTGTCTTGGCAATCACATCTGCGACTGTTACTCCAGGTGCTAATTCGCTGAGCTTTAATCCTGTAGGCGTGACATCTATCACACATAAATCTGTGATGATCTGACTCACAACACCAACGCCGGTTAGGGGCAATGTGCATTCTGGCAAGATTTTAAAATCTTCTGTACCGTCTTTTTTACGTGCGACGTGTTCCATCACAATGATGACGTGATCAACGCCGGCGACTAAGTCCATCGCACCGCCCATACCTTTGATCATTTTTCCGGGAATCATCCAGTTCGCAAGGTCACCTTTGGAGCTGACTTGCATCGCCCCCAAAATCGCGACATTGATCTTGCCGCCACGAATCATGCCAAATGAATCTGCTGATGAAAATATGGATGAACCTGCCATCGTCGTAACGGTCTGCTTACCTGCATTAATCAAGTCGGCATCCACTTCGTCTTCTGTCGGAAATGGTCCAATACCCATCAGGCCGTTTTCTGACTGTAACCACACTTCCATACCTGCTGGGATGTGATTAGCAACGAGTGTTGGTAAACCAATGCCTAAATTGACGTAAAAACCGTCTTGTAATTCCTGGGCAGCTCTTGCTGCCATTTGATCCTTTGTCCATGCCATGTTAATTTTTCCTCAATGATCTTATCTAGATTTACGCTGTACGGGTTGTCTTTTGTTCGATGCGCTTTTCGGGTGTTGGATTACAGACAATCCGGTGAACATAGATACCCGGTGTGTGAATCTGGTCTGGATCTAATTCGCCATTCTCAACAATCTCTTCTACTTCTGCAATGGTGATCTTTGCTGCCATCGCTGCCATTGGATTAAAGTTGCGGGCGGTCAAGTGATACACCAAATTACCAGCCTTATCTGCTTTCCAAGCTTTGACCAGGCCAACGTGTGGCGCCAGGGTTCTTTCCATTAAATAGGTATGTCCGTCAAACTCGCGGGTCTCTTTACCTTCGGCAACGAGTGTACCTACACCGGTCTTGGTAAAGAATGCGGGAATCCCGCAGCCTCCTGAGCGTAATTTTTCTGCCAGGGTTCCTTGGGGAGTGAGTTCTACTTCAACTTCTTTCGCTAAAAATTGTCTTTCAAATTCAGCGTTTCCACCAATGAAAGAACAAATCATTTTTTTGATTTGACGATTCTCCAGCAAGATGCCCAGGCCATAACCATCAATGCCGCAATTATTCGAGATCACGGTTAAGTTTTTCGAGCCTTTTGCTTTTACACCAGCAATCAATGCTTCTGGAATACCGCAAATACCAAAACCACCAACCGCCATCATGACGTCATCTTCAACAACACCTTGCAAAGCCTCTTTTGCTGAGGCGAACACTTTATTCATTTTTTCCCCTTGTGTGCATATTTCTTCATAACCAACATGATACCTTTTTCTAGTGGCAATTACTGAACAAGTAAGCCATCATCGGCAGCCATAATTGAGCCGTTAATAAACTGTGCGTCCGGGCTTGCCAGTAGTAATAAGATGCCTTCTAAGTCCTGTGTTTTACCGACCCTCTTTCTGGGTAATTTTTGGATGAGCTTTTGTCCTGCCTCAGTGCCCCAATGCGCTGCATTGATCTCGGTTTCGATATAACCAGGGCAGATGGCGTTGACGTTGATGCCGTAGCGTCCCCATTCGAGTGCCATCGCATGGGTCATGTGGATCACGGCTGCCTTACTCATGGAATAAATGCTGATTTGTGAGAGTGCTTTAATCCCTGCCATGGAGGCGATATTAATAACCCTCTGGGGTGGAGCTTCTTTGCCTTGATCTGTGGCCTGCTTTGCTCTTGCAATCATGTGTTTACCAACCGCTTGTGCCACAAAAAATGCACCTTTAGTGTTGGTGTTAAGAACGTAGTCGTAATCTTTTTCGGTCACGTCCACAATCCGCTGCGTTGTCGATACTCCGGAATTATTCACCAAAATATCAATCGGGCCTGCAAGTTGCTGCGCCTGCTCTACTGCACTGTCAATCGAGGCTTGGGAGAGGACGTCTAAGGCCACACAAAATACTTTGCCGCCACTGGCTTGTATGTCTTTGGCTACTTCTTGTAGGCGCTCAATGCGGCGGGCTGCAATCACGACTGTGGCACCCGCTTTGGCTAAGGATTGCGCAAATTGCACACCAAGACCACTCGAGCCTCCTGTGACTAGGGCAACTTTACCAGTCAAATCAATCTGATACGCCATAAACTCTCCTTTGTTTTGAATGATTTTAATCAGATTCTTTCATTGCTGATACGAAATACGTCTTTTTGCGTCTAAATCGCTGTTTCTGTTCAGATGCTTCTGCTGATGCTTCTGCATATGCAACTTGTGAGTTACCTCGGTTCTGGGTCTTAATTTTTGGTGGGAGAAAGGGCTAAAATACAGCTTGTGACGTTTTTATCGTTTGGTTGTGGGGACTGAATAGATGCTGGATTGATGTCATAATTGCAGCATACGAACGAGGCATGGAAGGTTTATGAGTCAGGCACTTACACAAGCAGCAATTTTGGAGCAATTTGGTCCTCGCGAGGCGATGGAATACGATGTGGTGATCGTCGGTGGTGGCCCTGCTGGTTTGTCATGCGCGATTCATATTAAACAGTTAGCCCTGCAGAGTGGTCGTGATGTTTCTGTGGTGGTGTTAGAAAAAGGTTCTGAAATCGGCGCGCATATTTTGTCTGGTGCGGTGATGGATCCGATTGCGATGAATGAGCTTTTTCCGGATTGGAAAGAGTTAGGCGCCCCACTTTTAACACCGGTCAAAGAAGACCGGTTCATGTTCTTAACTAAATCCTCTGGCATCAAAACCCCGGAATGGTTGTTGCCACAGTCTTTTAAAAACCACGGTAATTTTATTGTGAGTCTATCCGATGTCACCAAATGGTTAGGAGCGCAGGCTGAATCCTTGGGTGTTGAAATCTTCCCTGGCTTTGCCGCTGCTGAAGTTTTGTTTGATGATCAAGGTCGCGTCAAGGGTGTTGCTACTGGCAATCTTGGGATTGATAAAGAAGGCCAGGTAACGGATCAATTTCAGCTAGGGATGGAGCTGCATGCTAAATACACGGTCTTTGCTGAGGGTGCGCGTGGCCACTTAGGTAAACAACTGATTGAGCGTTTTCAGCTAGATGCTAACTCAGCTGCGCAAACCTACGGTATTGGTATTAAAGAGTTATGGGAGATTGATCCTAGCGTGCATGAAGAGGGTCTCGTGGTTCATACCGCTGGCTGGCCTCTTGCGAATGATACTTATGGTGGTTCTTTTCTGTACCATATGGCGAACAATCAGGTGACGGTGGGTTTTGTCGTTGGTCTTGGTTACAAAAATCCTTACCTCTCGCCTTTTGAGGAGTTTCAGCGTTATAAGACGCATCCGAGTATTCGGAAGTTTTTTGAGAATGGTAAACGCATTGGTTATGGCGCTCGCGCAATCACTGCAGGCGGTCTTAACAGTCTACCTAAAACCACGTTTCCTGGTGGTGCTTTGATTGGTTGTGATGCGGGTTATCTCAATGCTTCGCGGATTAAGGGCTCCCACGCGGCGATTAAATCTGGCATGTTGGTTGCTAAAGATATTGTTGGCGCTCTTGGTGAAGATCGCGCTCATGATGAACTTCTCAATTATCCAAAATACTTTCAATCGAGTTGGTTGTTTGATGAGCTTTATAAGGCCAGAAACTTTAAAGCTGCCATGTCCAAAGGGCTCTACTCTGGTAGTGTCTTGGTGGGTCTGGAGCAAAAGGTCTTTAATGGTAGCGCGCCATGGAATCTTGCGCATTCCAAACCGGATCACGCGTGTCTTGAACCTGCTGATTTGCATAAGCCAATTGTCTATCCTAAACCGGATGGCAAAATTAGTTTTGATCGTCTGTCGTCGGTGTTTATTTCTAATACCAATCATGCGGAAAACCAACCGGCTCACTTGACGTTAAAAAATCCTGATGTACCCATCAATACCAATTTAGCAATCTACGCGGGTCCTGAGGCGCGGTATTGTCCAGCAGGTGTTTATGAGTATGTGCAAACAGACGGTATTGAACGGCTGCAAATCAATGCCCAAAACTGTGTGCATTGCAAAACCTGTGATATTAAAGACCCTACGCAAAATATTGTGTGGGTCACGCCTGAAGGTGGTGGCGGCCCTAATTACTCAGGGATGTAAGGGGTTGGTTTGCTGCGCAATCTTTTCTGATTGTCGGATCGAGTACCAACCAATTACACAGGCCACCGCTGATAAGGCAAATGCATGACTTGGGCCAAAGCCTTCCCATACCCACCCTGCGACGATGCCGCCTACGGTACCACCTAAGCCATACGCAACGGTGGTGTACATCGCCTGACCGCGAGACTGGGTTGCACCGTGAAACCATTTTTGCATGAGTGCAATACTCGCACTGTGATGCGCGGCAAAGGTACCAGCGTGGAATAGCTGCACGAATAAGAGTGGCCAGAATTCTGGGATATAAGCAATCACTAAAAAGCGAATAAAGCCCAACAGAAAGGTAATACGAATAATGCTGTTGGCACTAATGACTTGATAGACTTGTTTTTGAAAATAAAAATATATCACTTCAGCAGCAACACCTACCATCCAAAAAAGTCCAATGACTTGTTTGCCATAGCCCATTTTTTGTAAATATAAAGAATAAAAAACATATAAACTCGAATGCGCAAAAATCATCCAAAATGCGGAACTAAAAAACCAAGCAACTTCGGGTTGTTTCAAAATCGAACGTAATTGCCCGCGCTCGAGTTTTTTCTTTTCCATGGGTGGCTCCCATAGTTGCCAGGTCGTGATGGTCACACAGATGAGTACGGCAAATCCAATCGCGGGTAAGGTATCGATGCCAAAATGTTCGAACCAAAATCCGCCACAAAATACGGCCACCATAAAACCAATCGATCCCCAGAGTCGTAATTTGCCATAATGACTCTCGAAGGTATTCGTTTTTTGTAAGGCATGTACGGTGGCGGCTTCTCCCAGTGGTGTGAGACTGCTACTGATGATATTGAGAACAAACATCCACACCATCAAAGCGAAAAACGTTTTAAAGAAAAAAATCCCTAAAAAAATGAATACACTCACAAGTGCTGTGATGCGCATGATGCCAATGCGATCTTGTTTGAGGTCGGACAACCAACCCCAAAACATGGGTCCTAAAATGCGGGTGATTTGGAGCATCGACATCAGTAGCGAAATCTGGATCGCTGTAAAACCAATCTGATCAAAATAAAGACTTAAGAATGGACTAACAATCCCTAAGTAGCCGTAGTAAAAAAAGAAAAAAATAGCGAATAAAATCTGGCTATTTTGGAAAAACGGCATAGGTGTTACGGTCGCTGCGCTGGAATAATAGGCGTTGTGCTGTGCACGTCCCCACATTGCGCACGGTGTTGTAATAGATGATCCATCACGACTAAGGCTAACATGGCTTCAGCTATCGGCGTTGCGCGGATGCCCACACATGGATCGTGACGTCCTTTGGTCTGCACTGTCACGGACTCGCCTTTGCGGTTAATCGATTCTTTGGGTGTCAAAATACTCGAGGTGGGTTTAATCGCAATCGATACTTCAAGGTCTTGGCCTGTACTAATACCACCTAAGACTCCTCCGGCATGGTTGGTCTTAAATCCTTGCGGAGTCATCTCATCACCATGGATACTGCCTTTTTGTGTGACAACCCCAAAGCCTGAGCCGATCTCTACACCTTTGACGGCATTAATACCCATCATGGCATACGCAATATCCGCGTCTAATTTATCAAAGATGGGATTACCAATTCCGACGGGCATATTGGTCGCGCGGATAAAAATCTTCGCGCCACAGGAGTCACCGCTTTTACGCAGTGCGTCCATATAGTCTTCTAACTGCCCAATCATCGAGGCGTTCGCCGCAAAAAATGGATTGTGATGAATATGTTCCACACCTTCAAACGGTATTGATAATTCGCCGAGTTGGGTCATGTACCCAACAAAACTCATACCGTAGTGTTCGCGTAACCATTTTTTAGCAATTCCGGCTGCTGCCACGACTGGCGCAGTGAGTCGTGCAGATGATCGTCCGCCGCCGCGTGGATCTCTTAAACCATATTTTTGTTGGTAGGTGTAATCTGCGTGCCCTGGCCGAAAGGTATCTAAGATTTCTTGATAATCTTGACTGCGCTGGTCGGTATTTTTGATGATCAGTGCTATCGGGGTCCCGGTGGTCTTGCCTTCAAATACGCCCGATACTATTTCGACTTGATCTGCTTCTTGGCGTTGGGTAACGTGTCTTGATGTGCCTGGCTTGCGTCGATCGAGGTCGTGCTGCAGGTCTGCAGCACACAGTTCCATTCCTGGAGGACAACCGTCAACGACTGCGCCTATCGCAGGTCCATGTGACTCACCAAAGGTGGTCGTGCAAAATAAAGTTCCTAGTGTGCTTCCAGCCATAGCCTCTATTATGGCATTTTTTGCAGAATGGCTTGATGAAATAGCCGGTGATTAATGCTTGATTTACTTTTCTGCAACCTCAGGCCAGTCACGGATGTAGGCTTTGAGCATCGTATTTTCAAAACCCTGAGCGTCCACCACCGCTTTGGCTACGTCGTAAAAAGAAATCACGCCCATCAGTACCTTGTTCTCTAAAACAGGTAAATACCTAGCATGGCGATTGAGCATCATTCTTCTGACTTCATCTAATTCTGTTTCTGGGGTACAAGTTAAGGGTTGATCATCCATGACCTTACCAACGGTGACTTGCTCTACGGAGCCGTGATTGTGTGCCAGCACACCAATGACTTCTCGAAAGGTGAGCATCCCAACCAGTTCTGAATACGCAATCACCACGAGTGAGCCAATATCGTGTTCTGCCATGATATGAACTGCTTGATTAACGGTCGTCTCGGGAGTTACGGAATAGAGGGTATTACCCTTTAATCGTAATATGTCACTTACTTTCATATTGCATCCCCCATCTCGTTTTTATGGCTAAAGTCTATCTCTTATTTATACATCTGTAAACCAATTGTTACCCCTAATATGCGGCAAGCTCGCTGTCACAACAGCACCTGCCATCGTGACCCACCAGGTCAGATAAATCCACACTAAAAATAAAGGACCAATCGCAAAGGCGCCGTATAAGGTTTTATATACCGGTGCTTTGGTTACAAACAAAGTAAAACCGTATTTAGCGGTTTCAAAAACGATTGCTGCTAATAAGCCACCAATCAAAGCGTCGCGCCAACTTACAAGGGCGCTAGGACCTACTTTATACAAAATGATAAATGGCATCATGGTGAGTAAAAAGGGCACAACCCAATCGATGACCTGCAAATGATTGGTAAAGCCGATATCGATATCATGGGACGCGGCGAGAAAGTAGGAGGTGAAATACACACTGATACCTAATAGTACTGGTCCTAGGGTAGTGACGAGGATATACATCAATAGGCGCTTTAAAATAGGCCTTTGTTGTTTGACTTGCCATACTTGATTAAAGGCTTTTTCTATCGTCATGAGCATCAAAATCACACTTAATAGCAAGCCCGCAATACCAAAATAAGTGAGTCCTTTGGAGTGACTGGAAAAACTACTCAAATACCGACCAATGGTCACACTCAGACCACCAGGTATTAAGGTGGAACTAATCCAGGCTTGGATGGCTTCACGTAAGTTAATAAACGTGGATAATTGACTAATCAGAATCGTGGCAATGGATAACATCGGTACGATTGCTAAAATGGTCGTATACGCCAATGATGCTGCCACTTGATTGATCTGTGCTTGTTGAAAGCGTAAATGCCAAAAGTTATATAACTGTCGTGCGGTATGGATGTGTTGTGTGCGTGTCCGTGGCATTTGCTGTGTTTACATTACTTTTTAAAAATTAAAACTATTATTTATGATGTCTGTCACTAATTTACTTGTCCTATATTACTCTCGTGCGGGTGCGACGCGCCGTTTAGCTGAACTGATCGCTGAAGGTATTGAATCTGTCCCTGATTGCCAAGCGATTCTTCGGACTGTCCCAAGTGTCTCGGCTGTATGTGAGGCGACGGAGAAAAGTATTCCGGATGAGGGCTCTCCGTATGCCCAGTATTCTGATTTAGAACTGTGCGATGGTCTTGCTCTGGGTTCTCCGACGCGCTTTGGGAACATGGCCAGTGCCATGAAGTATTTTTTAGATGGCAGTACCGCCGCCTGGTTATCTGGGGCGCTTGCAGGCAAACCGGCCTGTGTCTTTACAAGTACTGGTGGTATGCACGGCGGTCAGGAAAGCACGCTCTTGTCGATGATGCTCCCTTTGTTGCATCATGGGATGCTGATGGTGGGTCTACCCTACTCCAATCATGAACTGAGTACCACCACTAGTGGTGGCACGCCGTATGGCGCATCTCATGTGGCAGGTGAACGGGGCCAATTACCCATCACGGCGGAGGAACAAAAGTTAGCGATTGCGCAAGGTGTTCGCTTGGCTCAAATTGCTAAAAAATTAAAGTATGGTGCGTAATCTTGTTTAAAAATAACCTGAGTTTCGAACAAAAACTGGCCTTTATCTGTGCCCTCTTGTTGTGTTTGTTATGCGTTGCTTGGGAATGGTTTTTGGCGCCTCTGCGACCTCAAGGCTCTTGGATGGCTCTGAAGTTTATTCCGCTAGGCCTCATGCTTCCTGGTTTATACCGGGGCAAAAATTATCAGATGCAAGCCACGTCCATGATTATCTTGTTGTATTTTTTGGAGGGCTTGACGCGCGTTTTTGAACCTGGCTTAAACCGTGTTTTGGCTGGCGTAGAACTGGTACTTTGCACCGTCATTTTTTATGCAGTCCTAAAACATCTAGGACCGATTAAAAAAGTAGCTGTAGCAAAAAAGAAAGCCTTAGAAAAAAACCAAGACTCTGTCTAGCTCTATGCCGTTGCTGCTTCTTTGCCGCGAATCTTCTCTACTGCCACGGACAATATGTTCGCCACGCTTGAAAAATAATCAATCGCTAAGATCGTCGGCTTGATGATCTTTTTTCTGCCATCAATGTCGGTATGAAAATCTACGTACCCTTTTTTACGTAAGTTCTTAATACGTGCATGCAGGGTTGCACGTGAGCCAATCTCATTGAGTGAAATCGCTTCATTGACCAAGAGTGGTTTTCCATGTTTCCAGGTAATGGCGATTTCGTTTAACAATTCAAGCTCCATACTGTCTAGTGCCTGAAACTGATTAGAGTGCTTAAATGATGTTAGGCTCTCGATGTATTGAAAATAAATCTCTGATAGATTTGTGTTTTCTGACATAGTATGTTGTGTATTCATTAAATGGTTAAACTCCCGAATTGCGTTGTATCACCGCGTGATCAACAACTACATTGTTACGGAATTTAGTCCCATTAAAAGATGCATAAAGAGCATAATTTGTCTTTAATTCAAGTCTTTAATAGACTTTAGAAACAATTTTTGTCAGGAATTTTCTAGTAATTGTCATATTTAGGCTGCGTAGAGCTTCAATATGTCCAATTCGACGACGCTCAAGGCATTGATATGGGTACTTTCGAGCTTGAGTTTTGGGGCAAAACCGGCATAAAAAGCTTCTTTCCAGCGGTCTACGCACAAACACCATTGATCCCCTGCGACAAGTCCCGGAAATCGCCATTGTGGCATGGGTGTGGATAAGTCATTGCCTGCTTGCTTTGAAAATCCTAAGAATTCATCCGTCATGATCGCGCACACTAAATGACTTCCCAGATCGTCTGGCCCTGTTTTACAACATCCATCGCGATAAAATCCGGTTAAAGGATTAAATGAGCATGCCACTAATGGCTCTCCAAGGACGTTGCGGGCGATTTCAGCTTGTGTCATTTGTTACTCTACTCCGCCTGAACTTTGGCGTTCATCACCAGTTGTTCCCATTTTTTCTTCTCTGCAATCACAAATGCTTTGGTATTCGCTGGTGTGTCAGCTGGGGCATAGCCGCCAAGCTCTGTCATCCTGGCTTTGACTTCAGGCAAATTTAAGACTTTCTTGAGGGCTGCATACAGTTTATTAATCACTTCCGGTGGGGTTTTAGCAGGTACAAAAATACCAAACCACGCGGTTACTTCAAAATCTTTAAAGCCAGCTTCAATCATGGTCGGAACTTCTGGTAGTTCTGGGCTTCTCACTCGACTGGTGACAGCTAATGCTTTTAATTTTCCTGATTTAATGTATGTCATCGAACTAGGCAGGTTATCTACCATCATCGTCACTTGTCCACCGAGTAAGTCGACTAATGCAGGCCCCGCCCCTTTATAAGGCACATGGGTAATATCAATGCCTGCTTGATATTTGAGCATTTCACCGGACATATGGATCGACTGGCCACGGCCTGAAGATGCAAAGGAATATTTTCCTGGGCTCGCTTTGGCAAGGGTAACCATTTCGGCAACTGTCTTCGCCGGAAAATTAGCATTAACGACCAACACATTCGGTGTTGCGAGTACCATCGTCACTGGCTCCATATCTTCCATCTTATAGGGAAGATTTTTGTATAAGCTGTAGTTAATAGCATTGGGGCCAATATTACCCATGATGATGGTATATCCATCCGCAGGGCTGCTGACAAGGGCTTGTGTACCAATAATCGCCGCCGCACCTGCCTTGATATCAACCACAATATTTTGCCCTAGCTCCCGTCCAAGGGGATCTGCAATAGTCCTGGCCGCGATATCGGTGGTGCCGCCTGCTGCTGCCGGTACGATCATCCGTATCGGCTTACTGGGGTAGGTGTCGGCCTGCGCAGCGCAGTGCATGCAAAGTACAAGGCTGACTACAACATATTTTAATAATTGCATGATGCCTCCGGTATTGTTTTTATGGATGAATTTTTCTTCATGAATTATTACATAGGCTATTTTTTAGACACTTACTCGGTTCTACTCCACTCAGTCATTCATATCAAGTGCGCAGGAAAGTCTACTTACGAAAGTCGACTTACTCAAAATCTTGCATCTTTTTCTTCATGGCGATAAATAATAAATCTAACTCTTCTTCAAGTTCTTTTGCAAGGGCAATACACTCGGATTGATCAGCGCTACTTTCAATCATCTTTAAAACATGTAGTGTGCGCTGCGCTGAAAAAATGATTACCATTCCCTTCAAGGAATGTGCGCTATGTCGAACCGTTGTGTCATTTTCATGTACCAATCCTTCTTTCATTTGCTCCATACACATTGGCGCATCCTGCATAAACTGAGCGGCAATCTCTACAAATAATTCAGGACTGTGATTAACAACTTCCATCGCTTGATTAAAATCTGCAACTAACAAGGCTTCTTTCATATATTCCTCTTGAGTCTTCTGCTCTTGTGCTGACTTTGAAATCGACTCTAACTCTAACCAAAGTGCTTCAGTGGCAATGGGCTTGGATAAATAACCATCCATATCATGACTCAGACATTCTTCTTTAGCACCGTCCATAGCATGTGCGGTCATCGCTATGATGGGAATGTGCTCGCCACGTTGTTTTTCTTCTTCACGGATTTTCTTCGTCGCATCAAAGCCATTCATCACGGGCATATCAACATCCATTAAAACTACATCAAAATGACCTATCTGCCAATACGCTATCGCTTCAAGGCCATTATTGGCTAGTGTCACTTGATGCCCCAACTTCTCGAGTAAGCGTATCGCTAATATTTGGTTAACCTTGTTGTCTTCCGCTAACAATATGTTCAAGGCGCGTTTCGTTTTCGGAAGCGCTGGCCGAGTGGCCGATTTATGGATGTGCTGGCCTTCACCGAGGAGATTCATCATGGCATTAAATAACTCTGACTGGGCAACTGGCTTTAAAAGATAACTAAATACGCCGAGTTCTTGGCTTCGTTTAGCAAGGCCGCGCTGCCCATCTGTAGTTAGCATCATCACCGTGGCGCATGCCAATTGAGGGTTGTGATGGATTTTTTCGACTAATTCAAAACCATCCATTCCTAACATATGCGTATCGATCAAGGCGATAGGATATGGTGTTCCTTTTTGCAGTGCCAACTCAAGTTCGATAAGGGCTTGCTCGCCACTTTCCACAAGCACGGGTTTCATCTGCCAATTGCGTAACATTTTCTCTAAAAAGCGGCGATTGGATGCATTATCATCCACAACCAATATTGACATATCAACAATCCGCAAACTTCCAGGGCTTAACACAATTGGCTTTATTGGTACCGATGCAAATGTTAATGTGAAATAAAAATGACTTCCTACGCCAAACTTACTCTCTAATTGAATCGACTTACCACCCATTAAATTGACTAGCTGCGATGATATCGACAAACCCAAACCTGTACCACCAAATTTTCTGGTCGTCGATGTATCTCCTTGAGAGAAAGAGTCAAATATCAGCTGGAATTTTTCTGCCGGTATGCCAATGCCTGTGTCCCGTACTGAAAAACATAAATCAATCTGATGGTGAGTAATTTCTCCTACACGTTTTACAGAAATTTCTACTTCACCAGTTTTGGTAAATTTAATTGCATTGCCTACTAAATTAACGATAACTTGACGCAGTCTTCCAGGATCACCCATTAATCGAGGTGGCACATCTAGGTCAATATTGAGCAATAATTCTAGATTCTTTTTATGCGCTCTAATCGCCATGGCTCTCATGGTACTGCGCAGTAAATCCTCTAAAGAAAACTCGATAATTTCAATATTCAATTTTCCAGCTTCTATTTTTGAAAAATCAAGAATGTCGTTTACGACATTTAATAACGCATCTGCAGAAATTTGCACTAAATCTACAAATTCTCGCTGTTCATTATTTAAGTTCGTATCTAGCACTAAATCTGTCATGCCAATAATGCCATTCAAAGGAGTACGAATTTCATGACTCATATTGGAAAGAAACTCACTCTTGATTTTCGTGGATTGCTCGGCAGCCTCTTTGGCTTTGAGTAACATTTCTTCTTCATGTTTTCGGTCCGTAATATCGGCAATCGTACCTGTCATTCGAAGTGCGATTCCACGGGCATCGCGCTCAACAACTTTACCGCGAGATCGAAGCCAAGCTATGTCCCCATTGTTTCGCTGCGTTCGGTATTCAATCGATAAAAACTCCTCTTGACCTTTGAGCAAGGCTATAAGGCTATTTTTAACGTAATCTCGATCTTCTATAAAAACTGTTTCAAAAAACGCTTCGGTTGTCATCACCCGCTCAAGCTTTTCGCCACCCATGATCATGGACCATTGATCACTAAGATATGTCACATTCGCAGTAATGTCCCAATCCCACAATGCCAAATTCGAGCCGTTAAGTGCTAGATTAAGTCTCTCTTGGGTTTGACGAATGATCGCCTCATTTTTTTGCCGCTTGGAAATATCGATAAAGGACACAAGTGCCCCCGTAATTACACCGTCAAACTTGATTGGCCTGGCACGGAAATCAACGGGTATGTTTTTTCCTTTTTCTGTGACAAAACGTCCAGTCCCATCGATGGGCTCTGCCCCACGTATCACTTTGAGATGCGGGCTTTCCTCCACGGGCATGTTCCCTACATCATCTTCTTGATGAATCATCTCATGTGTCAAACTACCGATGACTTCATCTTCACGCAAAGCCAACATTTTTTCAGCGGCCGCGTTCATGAAGGTCATCCGACCATGAATATCCGTTGAATAAACTCCTTCACTCAGGGTATTCAACAGCGTGTGGGTCATCTCAGCGTTTTGCACCCGTAATCGTTCATTGACTTCGTCTAATTCATGCGTATTGATCTTGTGCGCATTGTGCATCAAGCGCTCTAATTTATCTACTTCTTGATAATATTCTTCAACAGCCTGAAGAAATGCATTTAATTTCTGATCAAGTGGATAATCTTTACCAAGGAATCGGCGGATTTGCCGCTCCAATAAGCGATGCATGATGGATGCTTACTCGTTAATGGTAGTAAGTGTCATGGTTTGATTATGTAACTGACATTGCATAATCTCACCAAAAGGTGCTAACTCTCCATAGGAGTAAAAACCAGCGATGGCAGTAGATTCTCCAAGCTTGTCATGGACGGCGTCGAGTTCTTCTTCCGTCATTTGGCCCATGACAAGGCGCCTTCCTACACAGCTGACGACTAAACATAAGCCTGTGTCTTGATGCAAAGGAGAATGCGCAGTCTCGGCGGCCATGCCTGCATGTTCAATCAAACTATCGAGGTTGGTACGCATCAATTTACAGAGGTATCCTTGAGGAACATCACCCGCAAAGGTGAGGCTTTGGGCATTCTCATCCACCGCCAGTACAGTTCGTATTAAGGGCTCATCTTTTTTATTCATTTGTATGCTCAGTGGAAAACGTAATCCACTCGCAGGTAATTCTGCAGATTGCTCACCAAGATATTTTTTATATAAATCTAATGCAGGTTTACCGTCAATTTCATAAACAATATTGCCAACTGATTTAGTAACAATCCTCTCCGCACCAAATTCTTCCCACCCTGCAAAGCAGCCACTTTTAACCGTAACATCGCCATAAAAGCCTATTGCAACGACTTGACCTGTTTTTGCAGGTGCATCTGCCATTACCCAGGTCTTGCCAAAACGACTTCCATCCCCAGCTAATCCGCCAGAAACAGCAAGTCCTCGCTCATTGAGCCCTAAAGCAATTTCACTTCCGTTGATTTGCAATCCATCTGCAAGCACAAATGCATGTTTGAGTTCTGGTGTAAATAAATCCGTCAT
The DNA here is from genome assembly GCA_947450225.1 of Burkholderiaceae bacterium. Classification (GTDB taxonomy): domain Bacteria; phylum Pseudomonadota; class Gammaproteobacteria; order Burkholderiales; family Burkholderiaceae; genus Polynucleobacter. The sequence continues at coordinate 17,099 of CANFUO010000030.1, forward strand.
TAATTGCGCTCCAATCTCACGCGCACTTTTACCAGACTCCAATCCTAAGCTTGCCATCCGAATACGAGAACGTTCAAGTTGAATAACGGTCGCCACAACATCATTGTCAGTAATGCCAACTCCTGCAACGTTGCCTGATGATGAACAACCAACAATATGCGCCTTCGGAAATTGTTGACGCAGTTCACTAAAACAAGTGTCTGTTTGAAAAAAAGGATGGTCTGCAAAAACCATCACTAAATCTGCTGATGCAGAATAACTTGGCAGGAAATCCCATCCGGATTGTTCAGTCCAACGTATCTGACTTACTTGCATGACAGTCCCTTTTATTTGATGAATATTCAGTTGTTTATCATAACAGTGCTGTAAGAAAAATAAATGGCCTTTCATGCAATCTGCACCACTTTAGATGCAATTGAATCACTGTAGTTTGACATTCACTGCATGGGAAATTTTTACTGAAATATTCTTGTGGCTATTTTTACTTTACGAGTGCTTATAGTTTTTAAATTCATTTTGTTTTTTGTAATATAAAACATCATGAATCCTTTACCTCGATAATTTTGGCATGAGGGCACTCTGAGTATTTCAATCTATTCTCACCATAGATACAGGTAAAAAATGATGTATCTATTTCGGCATAAAATCTGTATTCAAAACACCAAAAATCTTCTTTTAGATATAATAAATTGATGCGTTTATTTACCCGATCTGTTGTTTGGTTTTTTCTAGCCCAGCCTATCTGGGCTTTGGCTATTGATTTGCAACCCAACGATCTTGTTGCGCCACAACCAGACAAAAAATATTTGATGCTTAGTTACGTTGGTATGCAAAATACGACTTTTTATCGCAATGGCTCAGTAGTCTCAACGGCGCCATATGCTAACCCTGTCATTAATAATCAGAACATGATCTTAAGGGGTGCTTCAAGTTACAACCTAGGTAATCTTCCTGGACTCACGTATGCACAATTTTCTTATGGGGCCATTCAACCCGAGGGATCCTTGGCGAACTACCCTTCCAGCACTGGAATTGGTGATTTCACAGTAGCTACTGCGATTTGGCCCTACGTTAATCATGACACGCGTACTTACTTTGCAATGGCGGGATTCCTCACAGTTCCTACTGGAAGTTATTCTAATTCTCAACCCTTGAATCTGGGTGAGAATCGGTATAAGACATCCGTACAAGTCGGGTTTCAAAAACCCATCGTCGGAAATCTCGATGGCGTTCTGGCTTTCGATACGGTTTGGTACGGTGGCAATAGCCAATGTGCCGCAGCTTGTGGTTCAGTTTCCAATGTTCCTCTCAATCAAAAACCTTTAACAACGACTCAAATCGGTACTACTTATAAGTTGGATGAAACCTTCACCTTCGGGGCAACCTATTTTTATGTCACTGGTGGAGCAACTGTAATTAATAACAGTTACCAAGATAATGTGATTAATACCCAAAGATTTTTACTGACTGCTTTAGCCTATACAGATATTGGCAGATTCTCACTTCAGTATGGCCGGGACTTGGCCATTGAAAATGGCTTTATTCAGACGCGGCTTCTTACCGTTCGTTTCTCAAAGTCGTTTTAAAGTTCCTTAATTTTTATTCATTCTTATAAAAAAGACTTTTCTTGAACGAAGGCTTTTTTGATGTTTACTCAGATAAAAAACAAATGATTCAAACGGCATCAGATGAAGATTGCGATACCGTCATAGCAATCAGATCTGCGGCATTAGTCATGTTTGGAAACCTGACTAGCGTCTCAAGAAGTTCGTCTGCATTGCAATGCGGCGCACCAAAAGCAACGAGCTCGCGAAACTTCTGCTCCAAAGCCTGTTGGCTCATAGGTGGTTGTGGCTCGCTCATCGAACGTGTGATTACTTGCCCGCTTTGCAGATGAATCACTACCCGTGCCTCATCTTTACTTAGGTCCTCTTCTGCAATGACTGTGATTTTTTCACGGCAGGCGTGCACAACTAAATCATTCGCAGCGTCGTCAGTGAAGTTACGAACACCAGCCTCACCTCTTAGCAGGGCAATGGCAACTGCATGCTGAAGGCTTAACTTAGATTCAAGTCCATCAAGTGGATGAATCCGATCAGCACGAATTTGCGCTAGCGAATGAACATTCACCGTGATTCGTTCAATGTCACCCAAAGCAAAGATCGGCACATCATCTATGGCAAGACAAGCATCCAGTGTTGGATGCAATAAGAAGCCACACGGATAGGGCTTATAGGTATTGTGTGACGCAATCCAGTTTTGTCCTAGCCCTTTACAAATGCTTTCATCCAAAGGTCGTGACCCCATGACCTCGGAGAATCCAAAACGTGCTTCTAGCACCCGATCGTTGGCACTGATGCCGTGTCTTGCGAGTTGGGCGGATAGTAAGCCATTGCGCGCCGCATGAGCGATATTTAAGCTCTTAGCCATGGTACCTAAACTAGCAACCAAACCGCTAGATTGTGTCGCTGCATGACCCACTGCCCAAGCCATTTGTTGTGGCTCGAGCCGCATGAGACGCCCTACAGCAATCGCCGCCCCAAAGACGCCGCAAGTAGCAGTAATGTGCCAGCCCCGCTCGTAGTGACCCGGTGAAACTGCAAGGCCGATTCGGCACTCAACTTCCATACCCAACAAAAAAGCGTGCAAAAAATCTTCGCCGCTGACGACAGTCTGACTAGCCCATGCGACCAAAGCTGATGCAACTGTTCCAGCAGGATGAATGCCTGTCGGCCAATGGGTGTCATCGTAGTCGAGAATGTTAGAAGTAAATGCGTGTATCAATGCAGCATTCGCTGGATCAAATTTTTCAGCACGGCCAATCAGTTGCGCATCTCCACGGCCAAAAGGCGCTAGCGCTCGGATGAGTCGGTCTGCGTCGGGACTATTTGCGCCTCCAAGGGCACAGGCAAGCCAATTCATCCATGATGAGGCAACGGATGTTTTTGTGCTTACATCAATATCAGCCCATTGCGAATCGACTACCCACTGAACAAGCGCATGCGTAGGTGAAGTATCACCTAGGAGCTTCATGAAAGTGGTTCCAATAGAAGAAATATGATGCTGATACCCATCCTCAGTTAGGAACAATCCCGGCTTTTTTTACTACTGGGCCCCAGCGGTCAAGTTCTTGACGCATGTAACTTGTCGCTTGCTCAGGTGTTCCACCTAAAGCTTCTGTTCCCTGGGCTGCGAAGCGTTCAAGAATCTCGCTCGACTTCAGTGCCTGATTTACTTCACGGTTTAAGCGGGCAATAATCTCAGGTGGCGTTCCGGCCGGAGCCATCAGTCCGTACCAAAGTGCAACGTTAACGGAAGGAAACCCTAACTCAGCAAAAGTTGGTGTGTTCGGCAACAGTGGGTTGCGGCGCGGGCTTGCAGCAGCAAGGGCTCGGATCTTTCCGGTGTTGATGTACGGCAACAGCGATGGTGCACCGTCAAACATGACTTGTACTTGCCCACCAACCAGGTCAGCTACAGCGGGACCACTGCCACGGTAAGGTGCATGGATCAAGGCGGTCGATGTTGCTGCAGTAAACAATTCTCCAGCCATGTGCGGTGCACCACCGTTACCCGAAGAAGCAAAAGCTAACTTATTAGGCGACTGCTTAGCAAGCGCAATAAACTCAGCTAGGTTTTGTGCTTTTAAGTCAGCATTTATTGTCATGATCAAGGGTAAGCTCGCCAACATGGTAATGGGTGTAAACGATGTGACGGGGTCGTATGGTAATTTGGTCATTAAATGAGGGCCAATACCATGGGTAGTAATCGAACTTTGCAACAAGGTGTAACCATCTGGCGCTGACTTGGCTACAAAGTCGCTAGCAACTACACCGCTGGCGCCCGCTTTATTTTCCACGATGACGGATTGCCCCATCTGGGCCGATAGCTTTGACGCCAGAAGCCTGGCGATGAAGTCGGCGGCGCCCCCAGGCGGTACCGTCACGATAAGTTTAATAGGACGATTGGGATATGCACCTGCGTCTTGCGCTTGAGCCCAAGTACCTATCAAAGCGCATAGTAATATGCAGACATATTTAGTCAGTTTTGACATCATCAAAAACCTTTCTATCGAATAACTTTAATCTGTGCATAGACTGCATTGCATCCCAGCAGTCTTGCCCTATAACTTGCTTCTTATTTTAATCTTAAAGGATATAACTGAAGAGTTTGTAAACACAGAGTCTTAAAAAGCCAATTCACCCCTCTAACTATCTTTTTTGGAGTCATACCTAAGATCAAATAATGCCAATACTAAAAGAACAAACAACTTTAGAGGACAGCAATCGCCTACCTAACCGACTTGGGGAAATGATTAATCCCATTGGTTGGATAGTGCGGCATATATACCTCTAACAATAAGGCAACTGCCTTTGATTGAGCCAAATCTCTTGGCTTTTTAGTGGGGTCGAGCTAGGCTTTAGCCAAAAACTAAGCCCTCATTATGAAGTGCATGCTGGGTAACTAGATTTCAATGATTAATGTCGGATCAAATTTTGGATTTTCAGCATGGTTAGATCGCACATAACCGCGAGGATTACAAACCACCCTGGTGCCGTTCATTAGATAGTCACAGGAATCATGTGTATGTCCATGAATCCATAAAGACATCTTTCCAAAGAGATAGGCTAACTCGGAGGAAAAGCAGGCGGATAGCAGATCAGGCTTATAGCGCTCTGCAACCGATAACATTGAAGGTAGGTGATGCGTAACCACTACCGTCTTGCCATTAAATGGCCTCTCTAACTCTTTTTGCAGCCAGTCCAGTGACTTTTCATGCAATTGGATAGATTTTCTTGGGGAAAAATTTCTGCCTCCGTCACGGATTCTTCTGAAGTCATTTAAGTAAAGCTCGCCATACGATAAGCATTTAGATTTAAGATCTTCGCCAAATAATAAAAAGTCCGTCCATAACGTAGCC
>CANFUO010000031.1 GCA_947450225.1 Burkholderiaceae bacterium
AAAGTGGTCGACGCCTTGCGAGCCCTGCCTGAACGCAACCGCTTTATGAAAGGTCTTTACGCGTGGGTTGGATTCAAATCTATTGCGATTCCTTTTGTCCCTGCAGACCGCCTCAGCGGCAGCTCCAGCTTTCGCTTAAGCAACCTCATCAAGTTAGCCTTATCCGGCGTTACTTCTTTTAGCACTCTACCTCTGCGGGTTTGGACTTTTGTCGGTGTAATTATTTCTGTAGTTGCTCTTGCTTATGGTCTCTTTGTGGTGTTTGATACCTTAATTAATGGCAATCCAACCAGTGGTTGGCCAACTATTACCGTTGCACTCATGCTGTTCTCTGGTGTGCAGCTTTTATCGATTGGAGTGCTAGGTGAATACATTGGGCGCATTTTTACCGAAGTAAAACAACGCCCTCTTTACCTCATCTCCAAAGATCATGACAACAGTCAACTTGATCGATAAGATACCGCAAGCGTTTAAATTTATGGTGGTTGGTGCTATAGCGGCACTAGTTCACTTCTTGGCGGTTATTTTGTTGGTGGAGTTTTTTTCCTTCCAACCTTTGGTCGCTAATTTTTTTGCTTTTTTAATTGCCTTTTGTGTCAGCTTTACTGGGCAACGATTATTTACATTTGCCAATAGTAATAAAACAATTCGGCAATCTCTGCTTCCCTATTTTCTTATTTCACTCACGAGTTTTATTTGTAATGAGCTTTTATTAAGTTTGGCTATTTATCTTTTGCATCTCCCCTATCAGTCCGCACTTATTTTGGTGTTACTCATTGTTGCTATTGGCACATTCTTTAGTAGTAAATACTGGGCATTTGCAAAGACCTAACATGAACATCTCTATCTGCGCTGATGATATTGGGCAAGATCCTGCTATTGCAGAGGGGTGCTTGGAGTTATTTGCACTTGGGCGACTCAACCAAATTAGTGTTTTATCTCAAAGCCCATTTATCAAGGATCATCTGCAGCAAATCTCTTTGGCTCGCCAGCAGGGTCTTCAAGTTGGACTTCACTTCAATCTAACGCTGCCTTTTAATGACGCAACTTTTTACATGTCTTTAGGGCGCCTTGTATTACTCAGTCATCTCGGCTTACTAAGTACACACCTTATTCAAAATGCTCTCGATTCTCAAATACAAAAGTTCGAAGATCTTTTTCAATTTCGACCAGACTTTATTGATGGCCATCAACATGTTCATCAATTCCCGCAGATTCGAGACCTTCTTATTGCGCTTGCCCTGCAGCGCTATCAAGATCACCCTGCATTATGGATGCGGTCTACAGTACTACCACCCAGATCAACAGGTCTACCTCAAGCGAGCAAAGCGTATTTACTTAATTTTTTAGGTGGCAATACGTTTTTAAAACAACTCAATCAATTTCACATTTCTCACAACGATGGCTTTTTAGGTGTCTATGGTTTTAATGCCCCCAACCAAAATGCATATGGCAGTCTTATGAAAAAATGGTTGGCGCTCGCCGAGGAAAACACCTTACTGATGTGCCATCCAGCAAAGAGCGAAGTGCGCAATGATGCAATCGGTCTGCAACGCCCTATTGAATACGCCTATCTAAAGTCAGATCAGTTTTTGGAGGATTTGCAAAGCAAGCATTGCCAAGTTTTAAAGCTTATTTAGGTGTGAAACCTTTTTTTCATTTTGCCTTTAATTCGGGCACGCTTGAGTGGCGATAAATACTCTACAAACACCTTGCCAACTAAGTGATCCATCTCATGCTGTATACAGACCGATAAAATACCCTCAGCCTCTAACTCAAAATATTCTCCTTGAATATTTTGTGCTCTTACTTTAACCCGCTCTGGTCGAGTTACTTCATCAAAATAATCTGGAACTGACAAACAACCTTCTCGCCAACTTTTACTCTCTTGGCTTTTCCAGATAATTTCTGGATTAATAAAGACCTGTAACTCATCCCGACTATCTGATATGTCTATAACGATGATATTTTCTAAAATACTGACCTGTGTTGCTGCCAAACCAATGCCTGGGGCTTCATACATCGTTTGCGCCATATCATCCACCTTTGACCTTAAGCTCGCATCAAACTTTTGCACGGGGCGTGCGGTTTTATGCAAACGAGGATCTGGATAACAAAGTATTTCTAATAGTGCCATGTCTGTGTATGTGCTTTTTTATATGTAATTTCTATTTTAAACGATGTTATCTTTTGTCTGCATGCCTAAAAACATAGTCCTGTAGTTTTTTTTATAAATAATATATCTATATAAAACAAGCATTTATATATGTTAATCTGTGTTTTTTTTTGATTCGTGTTTAAATTTCCACACTAAATTTATTTCTTCAGGTAATAATAAAAAAAGGAATTCACAAATAAGGTAAAAAATAGTGGCCAAAAAACCCGCCTCATCCAGTTCAGAAACTTTAGGTAATAAAACCTTAGTTATTGCAGAAAAACCTTCTGTTGCAGCAGATATTGCAAAAGCTTTGGGAGGGTTTACTAAGCACGATGATTTTTTTGAACGGGATGATTTCATCATTTCATCTGCGGTGGGCCATTTATTAGAAATTGCAGCTCCTGAAGAGTTTGAAGTAAAAAGAGGTAAGTGGTCTTTTAATAACCTACCTGTAATTCCGCCACGATTTGAGTTAAGACCGATCGTTAAAACAGAAAGTCGCCTAAAAGTTCTTCAACGACTGATCAAGCGTAAGGATGTTTCTAAATTAATTAATGCTTGTGATGCGGGTCGTGAAGGCGAGCTTATTTTTCGTCTCATTGCACAGCAATCTAAGGCCGTTCAGCCGATAGAACGACTTTGGTTACAATCCATGACACCAAACTCCATTCGCGAAGGATTTGCAAAACTTCGCAGTGATCAAGATATGATGCCTCTCTCTGACGCGGCACGCTGTCGCTCAGAGGCGGATTGGTTGGTGGGTATTAATGGCACTCGTGCAATGACCGCCTTTAATAGTAAAAGTGGTGGTTTTTTTCTAACCACCGTTGGCCGCGTCCAGACTCCAACGCTGTCCATTGTTGTCGAGCGCGAAGAGTTAATTCGACGCTTTATATCTCGGGATTACTGGGAAGTTAAGGCTGAGTTTATTTGCGCTAAAGGTGTATACGAGGGAAGATGGTTTGATCCCGAGTTTAAAAAGTCATCAAGAACAGAGTCCAACGATCCAGAGTTGCGTGAAAGCAGGATTTGGAGTGAAGCCCAAGCGCAAAGTGTTGTTATTGCTTGTAGCAATAAATCAGGAACTGTTCAAGAAGAGGCGAAGCCTTCCACACAACAGGCGCCCCATCTGTTTGATTTAACCAGCTTACAAAGAGAAGCCAATGCGCGCTTTGGTTTTTCAGCAAAAAACACCCTTGGTTTAGCGCAGGCTTTGTATGAGCGCCATAAAATACTCACCTACCCAAGAACGGACTCACGTGCTTTGCCGGAAGACTATATCAGTACGGTAAAAGAAACTATTGCTCAGCTTGGTGAGTCGGTCCCTAATTACACCGTTTTTGCACAACAAATTAATAAAAATAATTGGGTCAAGCCCAATAAAAAGATTTTCGACAACACCAAAATATCCGATCACTTTGCTATTATTCCAACTCTTCAGGCCCCACCTAAAACCCTGTCAGAGCCCGAACAAAAACTTTATGATCTGGTTGTTAGACGCTTTTTAGCCATTTTCTATCCCCCTGCTGAGTTTATGCTCACGACTCGAGTCACCACGGTGAGTGGCATGAGTTTTAAAACAGAAGGTAAAGTGCTCATCGAACCAGGATGGCTTTCGGTTTATGGTAAGTCTAATCAAGATGACAAAGAACTCATTGCTGTCAGTGCTAATGAAAAAGTACAAACCGAATCTGTTACTTCAGTCGCTCTAAAAACTAAACCTCCTGCACGGTATTCGGAGGCGACATTACTATCCGCGATGGAAGGCGCTGGTAAATTAGTTGAGGAAGATGAGTTTCGTGAGGCAATGGCGGAAAAGGGTCTTGGTACGCCGGCAACACGCGCGGCAACCATTGAAGGACTTCTGTATGAAAAGTATATGGTTCGAGAAGGACGCGAGCTCATTCCAACCGCTAAAGCTTTTCAACTGATGACCCTATTGCGCGGTCTTGGTATTGAAGAACTTACCCAACCAGCCTTAACGGGTGGCTGGGAGTTTCAGCTTTCGCAAATGGAAAAGGGCTTAATTAAAAGAGAGTCTTTCATGCAAGAGATTGCTCAAATGACCCAGCGAATTGTCAAACGAGCAAAAGAGTTTGATAGCGATACGATTCCAGGTGATTACATTACGCTTTCAACTCCCTGTCCTCATTGTGGGGGCCCCGTAAAAGAAAACTATCGCCGTTTTGCTTGTGAGAAATGTGGTTTTTCCATGAGCAAGATACCTGGCGGTAAAACACTTGAATACGAAGAAGCCGAAGAACTATTGCTCAATAAAACAGTAGGGCCTTTACAAGGTTTTCGGAGCAAAATGGGGCGGCCCTTTGCCGCGATTATTAAACTAAGTCCAATTCCTTTGGATGATAAAGACTATCCGAATGCTGGCTTTAAACTAGAGTTTGATTTTGGAAACTCAGATGAAGATAATTTAGATCCGGTCGATTTCACAGGACAAACTAGTTTAGGTCCATGTCCAAAATGTTCTGGCGCAGTTTATGAGCATGGTATGAAATATATTTGTGAACACTCTGTTGGGCCGAATAAAAATTGCGACTTTAATACTGGCAAAGTAATTCTTCAACAAGAGATCTCTGAGGAGCAAGTCCAAAAGTTATTAGCAACAGGTAAAACAGATTTATTGCCAAACTTCAAATCCCAAAGAACTGGTCGTATTTTTAAAGCTTACTTAGTTCGTCAGGAAACCGGGAAAATTGGTTTTGAGTTCGAGGTACGGGCCCCTAAAGCTCCAGCTAAAAAACGTGCAGGATTAACTGAAGCGGTAACTTCTGCCGAAAGCGCTGCAGATGCCGCTCCTAAAAAACCTGCACGCAAACGGTCCGCACCTGCAAAAAAAGCTTCAACATAAGCCCTGATAAGTGGTGCCGCTAATGCGGACCACAACACACCTCTAGAGCCATAAGCACAGGCAAGATAGAGTCCAGGATGTTGAGGTACTGGCCCGATTAATGGCAGCCGATCCTTTGAAGCACTCCGCACCCCAACATATGCTGAATGAGGCTCTAGATCATTTATGAGTGAATGCTCACATCCAATAAGAGTTAACCCCTTAATAGCGTTGTCGTGATCACTTTCCTGCCACACATTTTTTTCTGCATGATCCTCATCGTAACTTGAGCCCACCTCCCAAGACCAAGATCCATCTTTTAACTTTTTTGCAGGCATGCAATATCCATCTCCTCTTAGGACGGCTTTTGGCAAAAATGGCACTAACGGACTTTCGGCTTGGATGTGAAAAGTACTTAATTGTCCCCGCACTGGTCGCAGGGGTAAGTTAATTGCAATCGTGTTTAATAGCTCTTGTACGCCCATGCCATTTGCTAAGATCAAAGCTTTTGATGTACTTATTAACTCTCCATCTTGAGAAAAAATTTGCCACTCATTTTGATGATATTGAATCTTTTGAATTGTCTGGCCCCAATGAAGTTGCTCGGGCAATAATCCTTTTATTTCTTGATGGCAAATTTTAGGTAAGCTGTATACGGCAGCGGTTTTATACCAGATGCCGTTTGCATCGATATTGGTTTTCGCTTTGGCCTCTTCTTTAAAAATCAACTGAATCGTTTCGTGGTCGTATCCTATTTCTTTACAGCGTTCGGCTAGATCACTTAGTTGCTCTTGATTTAAATCTCTGCGTGGCTCAAAAGCGGCTTGAGTGATTTGTGAGTTTTGCCATTGATGATTTGCAATCTGATTCGCTAATTGTGTAAAACGCTGAAGTTTTGTTATTTTTTTTCCAATTTGTGGATGGGCCAGCGCTGTTTGATGCCCCGATGTCTCTAATGCAGGCTCGTCATGGTGATCTACTAGGCCAACCGTAATTCCCGCTCTGACCAACTCACCCGCAATCGTACATCCAGCAATTCCTGCGCCAACGACCATAACCTGATATTTTCTTACAGTTGAGTTTAACTTTATCATGACAGATAGCTATAATCACCACTTAGTCTACAAATTTGGGATGCAATGCTAGGCAAAGAACCACCTGATACTGATGCCAATAAATATTTTTCTATTCGAAAAAAACATCTTTTTTTTTGGATTGTCATCCTCGCCCTCTGTACTGTAATTGGTATAAGGTATCTATTTTCACATGGTTTCTATTTAGGATTTGTGCCTCCCCCGGAGCCCGCCCCTCCTCTTAGCCAAGAAATGATTTCGCGCTTTAACCAACTTGAAGATAAGTTAAACAAGGCCATCAATGATGTTAACGAGGTTTATAACTTTAAAGAAAAACTCGACAAACAAATCCCATCGAACGACAAGCCCATTAAAAACAAAGGCAATAGCGGTGGTAAGTACTTACCTTTAGACATGTTTAATTTAGCTACTGATGGGTATGAGCCAAAATCTTCTTTTGAAAAACTCGATACGGCACTTGAGCAGATCAATGCCGAATTACCTTTACTCAAAAAAGGCCTTACCCAAGCAATGCTTTTACAAAGCAACTTGCCCGAAGGGATACCCCTCATCGGAAAATACACCGTCAGCAATTCTTTTGGGGAGCGTGTTGACCCATTTACATCTCAACCCGCTTTTCATCCGGGAATAGATCTTTCAACGGACCATGGCACGCCAGTTGTCGCCGCCGCCAAAGGCCGGGTTACTAAAGTAGTTCCCAATAATGACAAGAGTGGCTATGGAAACTATATTGAAATCACCCACCCAAATCAAGTTACTACGTTGTATGGACACCTATCGGCAATCTTAATAAAAGAGAATCAAGAGTTACAAAAGGGGGAATTAATTGGTCTTGTTGGGGATACGGGACGCTCTACAGGCCCTCACCTTCACTTTGAAGTTCAGGTTGCAGGTAAGCCAGTTAACCCAATGGGGGTCATCTCCCCAATTGCCATGAAGCCAAACCCCATCGCTTTAAGTGCGCTTGATGCTGAATTAAGGGCTAAATGTGCGCCACTATTATTAATCGTCAAAGATGAGACATCTAAAATATTCAAAGACTGCTTGGACTCGAAGGGTAAAGGCGTCAAAGAAACATTAATTGCAAAACAATTAGAGTCTGCCAATTCATCTAAAAAGACAGACCCCAACAAGCTCAATGATGAATGTGTTTATATTGATGAAAACAAAAAGTTGCAAACAGACAAGTCTCTTGCCTGTCGCAATAACAGCAACTCCGAATCAAGCCAATAAGTTTTCGAGCTTACTCTTGGTTTCTTTTAAAACAGGTGGTAAACCATAAGCAAGTTGTTCAAACAACTCTTCATGTAATTTCAGCTCTTCACGCCATGACTCTTTGTCCACTGATATCACCTGATTAAACTGAGCCTCACTAAAGTTAATGCCCTGCCAGTTAATGTCTTGGTAGTTGGGAGAATAACCAAAAATGTTTTCCTTTGCTTGTGCCGATTGCTCTACGCGTCCTAAAATCCATGCGAGTACGCGCATGTTCTCGCCATAACCAGGCCAAACAAATTTACCATCATCACCTTTTCTAAACCAGTTAACGCAAAATATTTTTGGCAGTACTGCTTTTGCTTGAGTAAGCTTATTACCCAAATTTAACCAATGCTGGAAGTATTCACTCATGTTATAGCCTGCAAATGGCAGCATAGCAAACGGGTCTCTTCGTACAACTCCTGTTTTACCTGTTGCTGCTGCGGTGGTCTCTGAGCCCATGGTCGCAGCCATATAAACCCCCTCCACCCAATCACGAGACTCAGTAACGAGCGGCACGGTTGTCGAACGTCTTCCACCAAAGATAAAGGCGTCAATTGGAACGCCTTCAGGATCATTCCATTGCGCATCACATGCTGGGTTATTAATTGCAGCGACTGTAAACCTGGCATTAGGATGTGCTGCTTTTTTACCCGCTTGTCCATCGGCTGGTGTCCAGTCTTTACCTTGCCAATCTATCAAATGCGCTGGCGCTTCCTTGGTCATACCCTCCCACCAAACATCACCATCATCCGTTAGTGCCACATTAGTAAATATCACGTTTTCATTTAATGAAGACATGCAGTTTGGATTCGTAATCGAGTTAGTCCCAGGGGCAACGCCAAATAAGCCTGCCTCGGGATTAATTGCATATAAGCGGATCTTTCCTGTCTTGGGATCTGGTCTTGGCTTAATCCAAGCAATATCATCACCAATTGTCGTTACCTTCCAGCCATTAAACCCCGCTGGCGGAATCAACATGGCAAAATTTGTTTTTCCACACGCCGACGGAAAGGCTGCGGCCACATGGAATTTCTTACCCTCAGGTGAAGTCACCCCAAGGATCAACATATGTTCAGCATTCCATCCTTCATCACGCCCCATCACAGAGGCAATTCGCAGAGCAAAACACTTTTTACCTAATAGTGCATTGCCACCATAGCCAGAGCCATAAGACCAAATTTCTCGTGTTTCTGGATAGTGGACAATATATTTAGTTGGGTTACATGGCCAGACAACATCTTTTTCACCGCTTGCTAAAGGCTTGCCAACAGAGTGAACACACGGAACAAATTCACCTTCATTTCCTAATACATCAAAAACCGCTTTTCCCATTCTGGTCATGATTTTCATGTTCACCACAACAAAGGGGCTATCTGTAAGCTCGACACCAATATGCGCAATAGGAGACCCTAAAGGCCCCATAGAGAAAGGCACAACGTACATAGTCCTGCCACGCATACTTCCGGCCATCAAGCCACTCATTGTTTGACGCATCTCCGCTGGATCAATCCAGTTATTCGTTGGTCCTGCTTGCTCTTTTTTGGGCCAACAGATAAATGTTCTGTCCTCAACACGTGCGACGTCTGTAGGGTCCGAGCAAGCCCAATAAGAGTTTTTTCTTTTGGCTGGGTTTAATTTTTTCATCGTCCCTGAATCGACCATTTGTTGACACAAACGATCATATTCTTCTGTGCTGCCATCACACCAATAGATTTGATCTGGCTGTGTCAAGCAGGCAATTTCATTTACCCAGGAAATGAGTTTTTGATGATTTATGTAAGCAGGGGTGTTTAAGTTAATTTCAGGTGAGTTTGTATTTTTTGTCATATGGGAAGGATGGTGATGTTTTAATTAAATATCTCTTATTTTCGCATTTTTTTTGATTTACTCTTGTTGCGGTGCAATGTAATCTGTATTTTGCTTGCAGTCTGTCTTACTTTAACTTTCGTTTACTTTCCTATGCAAAAGGAACTAAATATTTTACCTAACAAGTCATCTGGCAATAATTTACCGGTTATTTCACCCAACTCGTCTTGCGCCAACCTTAATTCTTCCGCAAATAACTCTAAACTAGCGTTTCCTTGCGACAAATATACCTGTGAATTCATCAAATGCTTTAAGGCTTTATTCAATGCATCAATATGCCTTTGTCTGGCCAATATAAGATCTTCGGCATGACTTTCCCAACCGAGTATCTGTAAGATGCCTTTTTTTAGAGCCTCTATTCCAAACCCGCTTTTAGCTGATATATACAGTCGATCCTGTGGCCCTGGATGTGTCATTTGGTCTTGTTTATTCCAAACCTCAATGACATGAGCGGATTGATTTTGAAACTGCACTAAGCTGGCATGAATCTCTTTAAAAAGTATTTCACTTTCCTCTTGATTTGCCGCGGATGCATCTCTTAAAAATAAAACAATATCTGCCTCTTTGATAGCGGACCAGGATCTTTCAATACCAATTTTTTCTACCGCATCATCACTCTTGCGAAGTCCTGCTGTATCTACAATTTGTAGCGGAATGCCTTCTAAAGAGATCTCTTCTCGTATGCGATCTCGGGTGGTTCCAGCTATTGGTGTGACAATGGCGACTTCTTGTTGTGCCAATTGATTGATTAATGAGCTTTTACCAACATTCGGGGCTCCTGCTAATACAACTAAAGCGCCATTTCTTAATAATGCACCCTGTTTAGAAACGCTGATAACGCCTAACAGCTCTTCATAAATTGCTTGCCACTGCTCTTTAGCGTGAGCATTTTCTAAAAACTCAATTTCTTCTTCTGGAAAATCTAGCGTTGCTTCTACCAATATTCTCAAATGCGTCAATTGTTCGACTAAGCTATTTATTTTTTTCGAAAAAACTCCACTTAATGATCGATTAGCACTTTTAATCGCTGCCACGGAATTCGCTTCGATGAGGTCTGCGATTGCCTCAGCCTGTGTTAAATCAATTTTGTTATTTAAAAAAGCTCTTTCACTAAATTCGCCAGGCTTTGCTAATCGTAAATGGATGCTCTGCCCAATCTCCATAAAACGTTGTATCACGAGATTCATCACTAAAATTCCGCCGTGGCCATGAAACTCTAGAACGTCCTCACCCGTGAATGAATAGGGAGCTGGGAAATAAATAAGTAGTCCTTGATCAATCAATTGATCCTGCGCATCTTTTAATTGCATCAGATGCGCATGACGCGGTAAAACTTTATCAATTGAAAGTTTTTCTAAGAGGGGCTGCAAGCCCTCTCCAGAAATACGCACGACTCCAATTCCAGCTTTGCCTATTGCTGTTGCTTGAGCAATAATTGGTTCGCGTTTAAGCTGCATTCATCTTTAACTTTTTTTACTTCCAAACATATTATTGATCTGCCATTGTTGAGCAATCGATAAAACGTTGTTGACAATGTAATACAACACAAGTCCTGAGGGAAAAAAGAAGAACATTAAAGAAAACGCTAGCGGCATATACAACATTACTTTAGCTTGAACAGGGTCTGGCGGTGTTGGATTTAATTTCGTTTGAATAAACATCGATACCGCCATAATGATTGGCAATATTCCAATTGGGATGCTTAGGCCAACAAGGTCACTTAATAAAGTATCTGGTTTTGATAAATCATGTATCCATCCTAACCATGGCGCACCTCGCATCTCAACACTTAACAACAATACCCAATAAAGGGATATAAACACAGGTATTTGTATAAGAACGGGCAAGCACCCGCCGAGTGGATTTATTTTTTCTTGCTTATACATTGCCATCATGGCTGAGTTTAATTTTTGAGGTTCATTTTTATATTGTTCCTTCATTTGAACTAAGCGCGGCTGAACCTCTTTCATCCTTGCCATCGACTTATAGCTAGCGGCGGATAAGGGGAAAAATATTAACTTAATAAAAATTGTCAGAATGATAATTGCCCAACCCCAGTTTTGAACGACTTCGTGTATTTGCGTCAGAATCCAAAACAATGGTTTTGCAATAATGGTCAAATAACCATAATCTTTGATTAATTCAAAGCCTGGCGCAACCTCTTTTAATAAACCATCTTCTTCTGGCCCAATAAATAGTTTTGAGTCTTGGGTTGCGCTCGCGCCAGCCGCAATCGTGTTGATCGCCGACTTGACTCCCACGCGATAAAGGTTATTGCCCAAACGATCAAAATATACATCTCTTGCGCTCGATGGGTCAGGAATCCACGCAGTTGCAAAATAATGTTGAACCATGGCAATCCATCCCGACTCACCCTGAGCCTGGGCTTCTGGTATTTTTACCTTTTTCTTTTCGATATCACTAAATTCAATTTCTTTATATTTATCCTTGTCGGTATAAATTGCTGGTCCTGTAAAAGTACTATAAAACTGGCTCTCAGCTTTTACATTGCCGTCTTTTACTAGCTCTGCATAGATGAAAGGTGATATCGGACTCTGCGTTTGATTAATGATTTTATTCTGTACTTCAACCACATAACTGTTTGGCGCTAAGGTATAGGTTCTTTCTAAGATAACCCCATTCTTACTCGCTGTAAGTATCAGCTTATGTTCACCCTCTATAAGTTTTTCTTTGAACATATCATTATGATTAGGCAAATCTAGGCCTGCGGCGGTCAAACCACCGCGCGCAAGATAAGTGCTTTGTGCGCCAGTGTTGAATAACACAATCGGCTCTTTATTTTCAAAATGTTTACGTAAAACGGCATGTTCAATCGTGCCGCCTTTATTATTGATTTTTATTTCTAAAACGTCATTTTTTAAGGTAATGGTTTTACTTAAAGTGCTTGCAGTTGTATCCGCTTGATTTAACGGCACATCAGAGGTGCTCGCTTTTGGGTCTGTCACCAATGGCACTGATGCGCTATTGGCTGACTCTGGTTTAGCGTTATTCGTCGTGGAGGCGGTTGGTGGCGCAAATAATGGCAATGGAGTTTGACCATTAGATATTTGCCAATTATTAAATAACATAATTCCTGAAACTGAAAACACAACCCATAACAAGGTTTTTCTAATATCCATATTTACCATTTTAAAATTTATTTCAAACGTTGATTGTAGTGCTTTAAGATCACAAATCGTGTTTGTGATTCTTTGGAACCGGGTCATACCCACCCAAACTCCACGGTGCACAGCGTAGTATCCTTTTTAATCCCATGATTACTCCCTTTAAGACGCCATGTGTTTGGAGGGCTTCTTGCATATATTCAGAACATGAGGGGCTAAATCGACAGTGGTTACCTAATAACGGCCTAAATATGTATTGATAGGCTTTAATCAATTTAAGTAAGCAATATTTCATTTCACACTTTAATCTGAAAGTGATCTCTTAATTGCTGGCGTATAAGGCATCTTTCAGACTCTCTGAGTCTTTTTCGGGTTTTTTTCCCGATTGGAGCATGTAATTTAACAACTAAATCGACCGAGGCCAAATGAGACTCTTTAGGAGCTTGCCGAAAGGCCTCTCTAATCAGTCGTTTGATTCGATTTCTATCTACGGATCGTTTTGCATTCTTTTTTGGCACGGCCAAACCAAGTCTTGAAACTTCCAATACATTTGTATTTTTATAAAAAGATAAATGCTTTAGGCTTGTACTTTTATTTTTCAAAGTACGAGAAATATCCTCCGAGTCTTGGAGAATATGTGATTTGGGAAGTTTTTGCATGAACGAATAATCTCTGTGATTACCGCCCAAAAGCATTTAAAGGGAAGATCCCTTTAAATTTAGACGGCTAAACGCTTACGGCCCTTGGAGCGGCGAGCATTAAGAACCTGACGACCACCCCTGGTTTTCATGCGAACACGAAATCCGTGGGTACGTTTACGACGTGTTACTGAGGGTTGATAAGTACGTTTCATTTTCTGCCATCACTCATTACTAGATAACCTTCTATTTTCCATGAAATAATTACGCGAGTCAATATAAAATTACGATTTGTCACAATATAAGAAAGTGTTACAAAAGTTTTTCCTTTTTTTTGCATAAACTATTGAAATTACTATATTTATTAAAGTTATCCACAAGTTATCCACAAACTTTCCACAAAGTTTTCCTTTGTTGATAACTTATAAACTTCGATACAATCAACTTCCACCGAATATTTAAATATAACTATTTTAATAATACAAATACGCAATGAATCATCTGGAGCAATCTATCCCATTAACTACGAATACAACGACTGATCTTGTTCAGCAAAAAACCTTTTGGGGTGAGTTTTTAAATGATGCCGGCAAAGAAATGTCCAGCTCACAATTTAGAACCTGGATAAAGCCTTTAGCCCCCCTTGGGCTAGACCAAGACAACTTTATTATTGCAGCCCCTAATCAATTCAAATTAGATTGGGTGAAAAATCAGTTTATTAATAAGATTACTAATTTAGCGGAAACCTATTTGCCGCCAGGCACTCAAGTGCGGTTTATTGTTGACTCGAAGGCTTGCAGCATCAGTGAGGCTGAACAATCTTTAGCCCCCTCGTTTATTGGCTCTAGCTCGGTATCTGAGGATATTCTCGCGAGTCAAGATGAACTGGCCGATGATATTGAGGGTGTATCGTTTCAAATTAATGTTGATGACTTTTCAAAACTCAACCCAAATTTAACTTTTGAAACATTTGTCAACGGTAAAGCAAACCAACTGGCTCGTGCTGCTGCTGTACAGGTGGCAAATAATCCAGGCACAAGCTATAACCCAATGTTCTTATATGGTGGAGTTGGTCTAGGTAAAACACACTTAATTCATGCTGTTGGTAACTTCCTTCTGCAACAAAAACCGAATGCCAAAATTCGCTATATCCATGCCGAACAGTATGTTTCTGATGTGGTGAGGGCCTACCAACAAAAAGCTTTTGATAAATTTAAATCGTATTACCACTCTCTAGACCTTCTATTAATTGACGATATTCAATTTTTCAGTGGTAAAAGTCGCACGCAAGAAGAGTTTTTCTATGCCTTTGAAGCCTTAACCTCGAATAAGGCCCAAGTTATTATTACTTCTGACACCTATCCAAAAGAAATGGATGGCATTGATGATCGACTTATTTCTCGTTTCGACTCTGGTTTAACGGTTGCCATAGAACCACCTGAGTTAGAGATGAGAGTCGCTATTTTGATGAAAAAAGCGCAAGCAGAGTTTGTACCGATGTCGGAAGATGTAGCCTTTTTTATTGCCAAACATTTGCGTTCAAATATTAGAGAATTAGAGGGTGCTCTTAGAAAAATTATGGCTTATGTTCGTTTTCATGGCAAAGAAGTGAATATTGATGTGGCAAAAGAAGCGTTAAAAGATCTTTTATCCATTCAAAATCGCCAAATTTCTGTGGAAAACATACAAAAAGCTGTAGCTGACTTTTACAGTATCAAAGTAGCAGACATGTACTCCAAAAAAAGACCAGCAAATATTGCAAAACCCCGGCAAATTGCTATGTATATTGCCAAAGAACTAACGCAAAAGAGCTTACCTGAAATAGGTGAATTATTTGGCGGAAGAGACCATACAACGGTTTTACATGCCGTAAGACGTATTGCTGAAGCACGAATACATGATAGTCAACTTAATCATGAATTACATGTTCTAGAACAAACATTAAAAGCGTAAAATAGGGGTGTGGATAAGTTTGTGGAAAACTCCTGTATAAGTATGTGTATAAGTTGTTGAAAATTTGTTGATAACTAACCAACTTCATGCAAAATACAAAGTAATTCGAAGTTATCCAAGTTTTATCCCCAAGTTATACAGAAGTAATCCACAGGTTTTTATTGTTGTAAAATATTGATTAATATAGAATTTTCGAATTATCCACAGATTTTTGAACCCTTATTACTACTACTAAACTAAATATATATTTATTAGGAATAACAACATGCAACTGGTCAGTACAACTCGCGACATACTTTTAAAACCACTTCAAGTAGTAAGTGGTATTGTTGAACGTCGTCACACTCTTCCCATACTTGCAAATTTATTATTAAAAAAGAATAAAGAAAAAATATCTTTTATTTCCACAGACATCGACATTCAAATTACAACAACAACAGATTTTGGTATTGGTGATGAAGATTTAAGTACAACGGTAGGTGCTAGAAAACTTTTAGATATTTTGCGTGCAATGCCAGAGGGTCCGATTAATTTAAATGTTAAAGATAATCGGATGGTTGTGCAAAGTGGAAAAAGTAGATTCTCTTTACAAACTTTAGCCGCAAATGAATTTCCAATCATGCAAGAAAATCTTCAAGATGTTCGTTCTTTAAGCATGACACAAAAAGAGTTTAAACAGCTTATCAGTCAAGTATATTTTGCAATGGCTCAACAAGATATTCGTTATTACTTGAATGGCATGTTGTTTGTTTTAGAAGGCTCCAAACTTATTGCAGTGGCAACCGATGGGCATCGCTTAGCCTACGGTCAAATCATATTAAAACAAGCCATTACTGGTGATGTCGGAAAGTTAGAAGTTATTGTTCCGCGAAAAACAATTTTGGAATGCCAACATTTGTTAGATGAATCGGATGAGATTTTAGATATTCAAATTAGTCCCTCGCAAATTAAATTTTCCTTTGGTTCTATTGAGCTACTTTCTAAATTAGTAGAAGGAAAATTTCCAGACTATCAAAGAGTCATTCCAAAGGGCCATAAAAATATGGTGATTGTCAACCGTGAAGGTTTTCAATCAGCACTTCAAAGAGCGGCCATATTAACAACCGATAAATTTAAAGGTATCCGTTGTTCTTTAAAAAATAATTTACTCATTGTTCAATCTACAAATGCTGAACAAGAAGAAGCTCAAGAAGAGATTGAAACGATGTATTCAGGCGATGAAATTGATATTGGTTTTAATGTTACATACTTACTTGATGTATTAAGTAATGTTAAAAATGATGAAATTCAAATTAGTCTTGGCGACTCTAATTCAAGTGCATTAATTACCATTCCGGAAAATGAAAACTTTAAATATGTTGTAATGCCGATGCGTATTTAATCAAATAAGAACAAATGACAAAAGAAAATCAATCCGTAACAGATTTATATAGCGCATCCTCGATTCAAATATTAGAAGGTTTAGAAGCTGTAAGAAAACGTCCAGGTATGTATATCGGGGATACCTCTGATGGAACGGGTCTTCACCATCTCGTCTTTGAGGTTTTAGATAATTCGATTGATGAAGCTTTGGCGGGACATTGTTCAGAGATTACTGTAACCATACATACGGATAACTCTATATCTATTATTGACAATGGCCGTGGGATACCAACAGGTATTAAGTATGACGATAAACATGATCCCAAGAGAAGTGCTGCTGAAATAGTGATGACCGAGTTACATGCTGGCGGTAAATTCGACCAAAATAGTTATAAGGTTTCGGGTGGTCTTCATGGTGTAGGTGTTAGCTGTGTAAATGCGCTTTCGAAATGGCTTCGTTTAACAGTGCGGCGTGATGGAAAAACACATTTTTTAGAGTTTGCAAGAGGAGTTGTTCAAAATAGAACGATTGCTGATGAAAACGGTCTTATTGTTTCTCCAATACCGGTTATTGGAACAACCGACAAAAGAGGCACAGAGGTTCACTTTAGTGCGGATGAAGAAATATTTGGCAAAGTCGAGTTTCATTATGAAATTCTTGTAAAACGTATTAGAGAATTATCTTTTTTAAATAATGGTGTACATATCCGCGTTATTGATGAAAGATCAGGCAAAGAAGATGACTTTGCTTTTTCAGGTGGCGTTAAAGGATTTGTTGAATACATTAATAAATCAAAATCAGTTTTACACCCTAAAATTTTCTACGCTATTGGAGAAAAGCAGGCTGAAGTTGGTGGAATGATTACGTCAGAAGTTGCCATGCAATGGAATGATGGATATAACGAACAAGTGTTATGTTTTACAAATAATATTCCTCAACGGGACGGTGGGACACACTTAACTGGCTTAAGAGCCGCGATGACGCGCGTCATCAATAAATACATTGATGAAAACGAATTTGCTAAAAAGGCGAAAGTTGAAGTCACCGGCGATGATATGCGTGAAGGTCTTACGTGTATCTTGTCAGTAAAGGTGCCTGAACCTAAATTTTCGAGTCAAACAAAAGATAAGCTGGTGTCGAGTGAAGTGCGTGGCCCGATTGAGGATGTTGTTTCTTCGACCCTTTCGGCGTTTTTGCAAGAAAACCCAAGTGATGCAAAAATCATTTGTGGCAAGATTATTGAGGCTGCTAGAGCCAGAGAAGCCGCACGGAAAGCGCGTGATATGACTCGGCGTAAAGGCGTCCTAGATGGTTTAGGCCTTCCTGGTAAGCTTGCTGATTGTCAAGAAAAAAATCCCGCGAATTCTGAACTATTTATTGTTGAGGGAGACTCTGCGGGTGGCTCGGCAAAGCAGGGTAGAGATAGAAAATTTCAAGCGATTTTGCCCTTAAAAGGGAAAATCTTAAATGTTGAAAAAGCAAGATTTGATAAGATGCTTGCCAGCCAAGAGGTGGTTACTTTAATTACTGCGCTTGGAACAGGTATAGGCGCTGAAGAATACAACATAGAAAAATTACGCTATCACCGAATCATCATCATGACCGATGCGGACGTTGATGGAAGTCATATTCGAACGCTGTTATTGACATTCTTTTATCGCCAAATGCCTGAGCTGATTCAGCGGGGACATATCTATATTGCACAACCGCCTTTGTATAAAGTAAAGCACGGCAAATCAGAACAGTATATTAAAGACGATGCTGCGCTAACGAGTTATTTAATTGAGATTGCATTAAGCAGTGCACAAATAGTCAATGCCAATAATGACATATTTGAGGGAGATAATTTAAAGGAGTTAACCAACCTTTATTATTTGACTCAAAACGTGATTGATCGACTTTCAAGAACGATGGATGCAGATGTTCTTCGTGTTATCAGCGAAGGCGTAGATATTCGTCTAGACACTTTAGAAGAGGCATCTGCCTCTGCGAATGACTTATCGAGTGCATTACAGGCTCGCTTGGGTGATAACAGCCAAAGTTTAGAAATTATCCCGCAGCTAGAAGAAAGAACAGAACGTTATCGTTTATTAGTCTCTCGTCGAGTGCATGGCAATTTAAAGTTAAGCTTCATTAACTCTGATTTTGTGCATGGCTCTGATTATGCGTCTATTAAGGCATTCTCACATTCTGAGGCTGGCAAAATCGAGGCTGGTTCTAAAGTAAAACGCGGCGACCCGGATAAAAGTAAAGAGATTGCTGTTAATAATTTTCAAGAAGCAGTTACATGGTTGATTTCAGAGGCAGAAAGAACCGTGTCAAGACAGCGTTATAAAGGTCTTGGTGAGATGAATCCTAGCCAGCTTTGGGAAACAACGATGGACACCAGCACAAGAACATTATTAAGAGTACAAATCGAAGATGCTATTTACGCGGATCAAACATTTATGACCTTAATGGGTGATGATGTTGAACCAAGGCGAGCCTTTATTGAAACAAACGCCTTAATCGCGAAAAATATAGATGTCTAACAAATTACCAAAAACACTAAAAAAATCCGCAATACTCGTTCAAGATTCTCCGATTCACGGTAGGGGTGTTTTTGCTTGCAAGGATATTCAAAAGGGTGAATGTATTATTGAGTACGAAGGCGAACGTATATCCTGGAAGGTGGCTTTGAAAAGACATCCGCATGACCCAGGCCAACCCAATCACACATTTTATTTTTCATTAACGAATGGTAAAGTCATTGATGGAAAAGTCAAAGGTAATGATGCGCGCTGGATTAATCATTCCTGTGCGCCAAATTGTATTGCAAATGAACTCCAAGATAAAAAGGATTGTTTACACGTCTTTTTATTTGCTAAAAAAAACATTAAAGCAGGTGACGAATTATTTTATGATTACAGCTTAGATGTTGAAGGAAAACAAACGAAGGCGTTGAAGAAGGATTATCGTTGTCGTTGTGGATCTAAGAAGTGCCGTGGCACGATGTTAAGTAAAAACTAGAGGCAATATGCTTTTTATTAGCGTACCAGAATTAGAGTCGGCCATTAATTATTGGCGATCTCAATCTCCATCAGTTGGGGATGCGCTAGAGTTATGCCCTGAGGTTTCTGCTTTAGCTAAGCCTTATGCGGTATTGATTATTCAGGGCGCTCAGCGTTTAGCTATTGATTATTTAGACCCAAAGGCATTGGCTGCATGGAATGGTTATCTGCAATTTCTAAGTTCTAAGACTCAAGACAAGTAAGCTCTTCAAGGAGATATTTTGGATTACGGTGAATTTGACTATATTATTGTCGGAGCGGGTAGCGCTGGTTGCTTATTGGCAAACCGTTTAACGCAAAACCCAAATAACCAAGTGTTGTTGCTAGAGGCGGGCGCCAAAGATGATTATCTTTGGATTCATGTTCCCGTTGGATATCTGTATTGTATTGATAACCCAAGAACGGATTGGCAATTTAAAACCGAAGAAATCAAAGGTTTAAATAATCGCTCATTGCTTTATCCTCGAGGTAAAGTTTTAGGCGGATGCTCTTCGATTAATGGCATGATCTATATGCGCGGTCAAGCCGAGGACTACGACTCTTGGGCTGAGCTAACTCAAGAGCCAGAGTGGTCTTGGGGCGCATCTCTAGAGCGATACAAGAAGTTTGAAAACTATTATGGTGGCAACAATGAATGGCACTCCTGCCGGGGAGAGTGGCAGGTTAGTCAACAACGCTTAAGTTGGGATATCTTAGATCGCTTTAAGTCGGCAGCCATGGAGCTTGGTGTTCCACCAACGGACGACTTTAATCGTGGTAATAATCATGGTGTTGGTTATTTTGATGTCAATCAAACGGATGGTTGGCGTTTAAATACAGCCAAAGCTTTTTTAAAAAAGGCAGCAAAGCGTCCAAATTTAACGATGATCACAGGTGCTTATGTTGATTCTTTAGATATTGACCCACAAACAAAACAGTGCCTTGGCGTTCGCTTTATTGGCGGCGGCAACTCGCATCAGGCAAGCACCAAAAAAGAAACGTTACTTTGTGCGGGGTCTATTGGTTCAGTACAAATTTTGGAGCGTTCAGGCATTGGACAAGGTCCTTTACTACAAGAATTAGGAATTCCTGTCATACAAGACTTACCTGGTGTCGGTGAAAACCTTCAGGACCATTTGCAATTAAGAATGATTTATCAAGTATCTGGGATCAAAACCCTAAATACGATGGCTAATCATTGGTGGGGAAAAGCACTTATTGGTCTTGAGTATCTATTACGAAGAACTGGGCCAATGTCAATGGCGCCGTCCCAGTTAGGGCTTTTTACAACGAGCTCAGCAGCGCATAGTCGCCCGAATCTGCAGTATCACGTTCAACCATTATCCCTTGAGCGTTTTGGAGAAGATTTACATCCTTTTAATGCGTTTACCGCGAGTGTCTGTAATTTACGTCCAAGTTCTCGCGGTAGCGTACATATCCAAAGTCGTGATGTGATGGCAAAACCAGTGATCAATCCGAACTACCTTTCCACAGAAGAAGATCAACAAGTTGCTATTGAGGCAATGCGATTAACGCGTCAGCTGGTTTCTCAAAGCGCGCTACAACGCTACTCCCCTAAGGAGTTTAAGCCGGGTGATCATCTGCAAGCCAATGATGAGTTAATTCGGGCGGCAGGAGATATTGGGACGACTATTTTTCACCCCGTTGGGACCTGTAAAATGGGCGTAGCCAGCGACCCTATGGCTGTTGTCGATGCAGATTTAAAAGTTCGTGGCATTATTGGCTTAAGAATTGTTGATGCCTCCGTGATGCCCAATATTACATCTGGAAACACTGCGGCACCCACGATGATGATTGCCCAGAGAGTTGCAGAGCTCTTAAAGTAACCCTCGTATAAACCCCTATAAACAAAGGCTTTCCGAAATTGCGTTTTTATAATATTCTCATCTCCTTATGACTAACAATTTATCGCCATATATTCTTGAAACACAAAGCCTCTCAAAGTCGTTTAAGGGGTTTGTGGCCGTTAATGAGGTAACGTTAAAAGTACGTGAGGGGTCTATTCATGCGTTGATTGGACCGAATGGCGCTGGTAAGACGACGTGTTTTAACTTATTAACTAAGTTTATAACCCCAACGAGTGGAAAAATTCTTTTTAAGGGTGAGGACATTACGCTTCTTTCGCCAACGCAAATTGCGTTAAAAGGAGTGATTCGTTCTTTTCAGATCTCTGCAGTTTTTCCTCATTTATCTGTGTTGGATAATGTACGAATCGCATTACAAAAAAAATTAGGTAGCGAATATCATTTTTGGAAATCTCCTATAACTTTAGATGTTCTCAATGATCGCGCTATTGAGCTTTTAGATCTTGTCGGTTTACATGGATTTACGGATCAATTGGCCGTAAACTTGCCGTATGGAAGAAAGCGTGTTTTAGAAATTGCAACGACGCTAGCCATGGATCCAGTTTTAATGTTATTGGATGAGCCAACGCAAGGTATGGGACATGAGGATGTCGATCGAGTAACGCGTTTAATCGCTGAGGTTGCTAAAGGTAGAACCGTATTAATGGTTGAGCATAATATGAAGGTTGTATCTACTATTGCA